>JAFQLS010000011.1 GCA_017396555.1 Lachnospiraceae bacterium
AAAGACAGCCAACTATGTACGAAATATATGTGGTCTGATAGGAAATGGAGCAACCTTCCTAAGAAGTGGAGCGGCAGCGATAAGCGGAGCAGTGGATGTAGTTCAGCATTACATTGAGACCGGAGATGTAGACTGGGCTGGGATCGGAGCTGTTGGGCTTAATATGTTTGCAGCAAAATCATCGGCATCAGCAGTGTTATCAAACGGAAATAGCCTAAGGAAGATGTTATCGGAAGATAATGTAGCTGGGAAGATAAAGAAGAGTTTTGGTAATTTGGCTAGGAAAGTGAAGAGTAAGACTGCTAGAGGAGCAGGTGCAAATAATATTACATCTAGTAGTAGAGTTTGGGATTATTCGGAGTATTTTGAAAAAGAATTAGCAAATTTTAATTCTGGATATCAAATTAATACAGTTATAGATGAAGATTTATACTTGGTACAATTTCATTCAAGCGCAGAAGTTGGAAATGGTAGAAGTTTGAAATTTTGGACAACAACAGATGAGGCAAATAGTATAAGTACAATTGATGATTATATGGATAAAATGGCACTTTTAAGTGATTGGGGAGATAGAGATTATGTTTCTATAGCTAAAGTGCCATCAGGAACTAGAGTTAAGTTTGCTATTGGTACAGCAAAAGAACAAACTAGTGTTATAGAAAGTCGTAAAGGAGGAGGAGTACAATTGTTATTTGAAGAATTTGATGAAAGTTGGATAATAGATACACGACATATGAATTAGAGAAGGAGAGCAACTATGAATAAATATGAAAAACTAAAAAGGAAGATAGAGAAAATAGATGAGCGTTTGGATAATATAGTACTGCATAATGAAAATGCAAATGAGTATAAAAAAAGATATAAAAAGTATATAGGTGAAATATTAGAGGCAATTGATAAACAAATGATTCCTCAATCTAATGGAGCTTTGCTTGGATTAATGAGGGGAATATCAGATTATGAAGAGTTATGTTCCGATAAAAAACTGATGAAGCTAACATATGAGGCAGATAAATATTATAGTTGTGAATGTAAAACGTGGGATTAGTAAAATTCAATCTATAAAAAATATTCTACGTCTCAATCAAATCAAAACTAAAATATATTATTCTTATAATAATACAAATATTTATTTATAAGAGATAATAGCATTTTCTTTAGATGTGTTTAGTAAGCTTAATTATCGTAATATCGAAGTTTAAATACGAAAAATGGAATCAAATGTTAAGCAGTAAAGTAAAGATTTTTAATTAAAATAAGCAAAGTATATAGATTCATTTTTAATAAGTAAATTTACATAAGAGGAAAACATTTTCAATGAGGAAACTAAGAAGATTAGTAGCAATTACAATAATATTTTCGCTGATGATAACAACCATCAACGGTGCAAACTGCATTAGTAGTATACATAGATGCGCTGGGAAATGAACAGTCGTTAAAGGTGAATTACTCAGGCAGAATAACGCATGTAAACAATGTAAATGGATGTGAAACAGGCTACAGCTACGATGAAGCAGGCAACTGTATAAAAGAAACATATCCTGACGGAACCTATATAGAGTATGAATATAACATGTTATATGTTGCAAAATGGACATCATAGACTTAAAGCAGCAAAAGACTTAAATTTAGAAAAAATTAAGGTTGATGAGATTATTGCTTATGATGATTCTGTAAGGTTAGGTATTACAGAATTGCCATTTGGAAAAATCCCGGATGAATATTAAGGAGGTAACATGGGTTTAGAAAGTTTTCACATAGTTGCAGTACCTGATGAGGTCGACATTACTAGAGATAAAGAATATTGGTCTTTATGTGGTAATAGTAATGTACATTTAAAAAATATAGAGAATGAATTAGGAAATATAGGTGCATTAAAAGGTGAAGAAGGTTATTGGATAATAGAAAATTGCATAGAGATGAGATTGTATGAATGCAATGAATTCTTTCAAGGTATTGAAATTAGAGGGTGTATATCTTGTATAAGAGAAGGTAGTGAAATTTGTTATAATACAATAAAAATGATATGTGATAAAGTTGTAGTATTAAAAGTTTTTATTAACAATAAAGAGGTAGAACTAATTAATTTTAAATCTTTTTATGATGTTTTGTTAGAAAATTATAAAACAAAGATTGATTTATTTAATAAGCAATATGATAATGTTCAATTAAAGGTTACAAGTTCTGATTTCTATAAAGAAATAAGAAAACGAAAAAAATGGTACTATAAGTTTTTTAGGAAATAAAAAGTTCAGTGGTGAGATGTCAAGTGAAATAAAATAAAACCATTTTATTTTTGATATATTTCATGAAAAAGTACACTCACCTAAGCCCTGTTGATCTAATTTTCAAAAAATGAGTAGGGCATAGTTTATCAAGTGACCATATACATATACTATCTATGTATATGGTCAGGGCTTGGTTTCACAAGAGGATATAATAGATGACAAAACCTCGTATAACTACTACACCTACCATTACAACCACCTAGGAAGTACCACAGCCATAACGGATGAAGCCGGAAATGTAGTAGAACGCTTTACTTATGGTACATATGGAGAGCTTCTTAGTGGAACAACCGACAACATCCACTACCTGTATAACGGTCAGTACGGAGTATCAACCGAAGACAACAGCCTTTACTATATGCGTCAGCGTTACTATAACCCTGAGATCAAACGTTTTATCAATCAGGACATAGTAACAGGAAGCATAGGAAACAGCCAGAGTCTAAACAGATACTGTTATGTACAGGGAAATCCTGTAAGTATGACAGACCCATTTGGATTATTCCCACTGGCATTCAACGGAAGAGAACTGTTGCACGCTTTCCTAAACGTAGCAGGAATGGCACCGGGCTTACTGGGCACCGTGGCAGACATAACCAATGCAGCCCTTTATGCAATGGAGGGAGATGTGGCATCAGCCATAAGCTGTGGAATATCAGCCCTGCCAGCAGTAGGAAACATAATAGCCGGAGGAATGCTGGTAGTCAGAGGAGGAAAGGCCTTAAAGACAGCCAACTATGTACGAAATATATGTGGTCTGATAGGAAATGGAGCAACCTTCCTAAGAAGTGGAGCGGCAGCGATAAGCGGAGCAGTGGATGTAGTTCAGCATTACATTGAGACCGGAGAT
>JAFQLS010000012.1 GCA_017396555.1 Lachnospiraceae bacterium
CGTCTTGGTTCCGTCTGATACACAGGTTGCATTATTATCTGAGGTATAGGTTGTAAATGTATGTTTATTCACATCCAATGAACCTACGTCTGCCACCGTATCTGTCTCTTCGCAATATTCGCATTTTGATGTCTTGGTTCCGTCTGATACACAGGTTGCATTATTATCTGATTCATATGTTACAAATGTATGTGTATCCGGTGTCTTTGTTCCTTCTATTTCAAGGACATCAGTTTTATCACAAAACGAACAATGTGCTGTCTTAGTAGCATTTGATACACATGTTGGATTATTATCATTATCATATATTCTCCATAAATGCGAAGGAGCTCCACCATTATTAGCAAAATGTATTGTTTGAGAAGTTAACGGTGTATTAGACATTCCCACAGTTATCCCATTCCATTGTGTTTCAGAGCCTTTGAAAGATATCTCTGTTAAATTGCTACAACCATCTAATGCAAAGTGATTAATGCTTGTTACACTTGCTGGAATTTCTATACTTTTTAATCCAGTACAATTTTGAAATAAATAAGTATTAATAATTGAAATTTTATTTGGAACCTTTATACTTTCTAAACTACTACACCCAAAAAATGCCATAGAACCAATATTAGTTATTTCATCAGAAAACTCTATATTCTCCAAACTACTACACCCATAAAATGCATAACTACCGATACTTGTTAATTCATCAAAAAATTCTATAGTTTTTAAACCACTACATCCTCTAAATACATAGTTATTAATTTGAGTTATTCCTTCAGGAACACGTACATTTTGCAATTTACTGCAATTAGAAAATGCATAATTACCTATATTTAATAAATTCTCTGGCATTTCAATGCTTATCATATTACTACATTCATAAAATGCATATTCACCTATAACTGATACCCCACTGTCAATAACAACAGATGAAACATTCTCTTTATCATCATACCACGGACTTTTATTTTGAATAGTATAATCCGCCATTGCTCCCGTACCACTTATCATTAACAATCCATCACTATCAAGCTGATACGTCACGTTTGCCTCATTTCCTACCGCACCACATTCTCCACTTATAACAATATTAGCTGCATATATGTCCTCTGGTTCTAATACGCTTAACGGCAACAAAACAAGTACAACCGATAAAATAGGCGATATCAACTTATATACTAATCGTTTCTTTAAAAACATATTCTTCCTCTTTTCTTTAAAATTATCTAATTTCACGCACTAATCCATAACTACATACAATTTTACAACTATATAAATGAAAATTCAATATTTAAAGGAAAAGAACCCAAAAAAAACGACAGATTTTTACAAAATGTACCAATCTGTCGCTAAACTTCTTTTAATTCTTAAAGCTATGTATTGGAGCTGGAATTCTTCCACCTCTATTAACAAATGCATCACATGCGAATGTATTAACCGGCATAACCGGAGCATATCCAAGAAGCCCACCAAACTCTACTGTCTCACCAACACCCTTTCCAATAACAGGAATAAGTCTTACAGCAGTTGTCTTCTGGTTAATCATACCAATGGCAACTTCATCTGCAATAATACCAGAAATAGTTGTTGCTTTAGTATCTCCAGGAATTGCTATCATATCAAGACCAACTGAACATACACAAGTCATAGCTTCTAATTTCTCAAGTGTAAGAGCTCCGGCTGTAACCGCATCAATCATACCCTGATCTTCACTTACAGGAATAAATGCACCACTTAATCCACCTACATAAGAAGAAGCCATTACACCACCCTTCTTAACCTGATCATTTAATAGAGCAAGCGCTGCTGTTGTGCCAGGCGCTCCAACTCTTTCAAGTCCGATTTCCTGTAAAATATCAGCAACACTATCACCAACTGCCGGTGTTGGAGCCAAAGATAAATCAATAATACCAAACGGAATACCAAGCCTCTTAGAAGCTTCCTGTGCAACAAGCTGTCCAACTCTTGTAATCTTAAATGCTGTTTTTTTAATGGTCTCACAAAGAACCTCGAAGTTCTCTCCTCTAGCCTTCTTAAGAGCTGTTCTTACAACACCCGGACCACTTACACCAACATTTATAATTGCATCAGCCTCAGTAACACCATGGAAAGCACCCGCCATAAAAGGATTATCATCAGGAGCATTACAGAACACAACCAACTTAGCACATCCTATAGAATCTCTTTCCTTAGTATATTCTGCTGTCTCAACAATAATTTCACCCATAAGCTTAACAGCATCCATATTAATACCTGTCTTTGTAGAACCCACATTTATAGAACTACATACTCTTTCAGTAGTTGCAAGAGCCTTTGGAATAGAACGAATAAGGTTCTCATCTGCTGTTGTCATGCCTTTACTTACAAGTGCCGAATAACCTCCAATAAAATTAACTCCTACTTCATGTGCTACCTTGTCAAGAGTCTTCGCAATTGTAACGAAATCATCTGGAGTCTTGCAAGCTGCTCCGCCCACCAAAGCAATTGGAGTAACTGAAATTCTCTTATTAACAATTGGAATACCATATTCCTTCTCAATCTGTGCTCCTGTTGATACTAAGTCTTTAGCAACATTTGTTATTTTATTATAAATATTTTCATTAACCTTATCAAGGTCACTATCGATACAGTCAAGAAGGCTGATACCAAGAGTAATAGTTCTTACATCAAGATTTTCATGCTCAATCATTTTATTAGTTTCATTAACTTCAAATATATTAATCATTTTAACAAATTCCTTTCGATATTATATTCTGTGCATTGAATTAAAAATATCTTCCTGCTGAACCTTAATCTGAACACCAATTTCTGTTCCGATAGATGTCAATTCATCAGATAATTCACCAAAAGGCTTTGTAGAATTATTAGCATCAACAATCATCATCATATTAAAATAATCCTGTACTATTGTCTGTGAAATATCAAGTATATTAACTTTATTTTCAGCTAAATATGTACAAACCTTTGCAATAATACCTACTGTGTCTTTTCCTACTACTGTTATAATTGTCTTCTTCATTTTATCTACCTTCCTGTATTATATTTCTATATATGTAGATGGCTCAGTTCTCTTTGCCACCTGAATATCAAAATCATCTGCCAGATACCCATTATCGCTCATCTTAATTTCCATACGAACAGCTTCATAGGCAAGTCTGTCGTAATTATTCTCCTTACTAAGATGTCCAAGATAAACCTTCTTCAAGTCATCATGAAGTATCTTACTTAACAATTCGCCACATCTTTCATTTGATAAATGTCCTCTATCACTTAAAATTCTTTGTTTTAAATAATAAGGATACGGTCCTGTCTGCAACATTCTTACATCATGATTAGCTTCAATAAGCAAAGCGTTTACATTCCTAAGATTATCGACCGTATAATCCGTAAATGTTCCCATATCCGTGGCTATTGCAACGGATTTATCACCTTTATATACTCTGTATGCTACCGGTTCAGCAGCATCATGTGATATTCTAAAAGGATTAATCAATAGGTCGCCAACATTAAAAGTTTCATCAGTATTAATATAATTAAATAAATCCTTATCAACCTTACCAATACTGTCATTCTCTAAAATACTGTCAATTGTACCCTTTGAAGAATATATAGGGATATTATCTTTTCTTGAAACTACACCAAGACCACTTATATGGTCAGAATGTTCATGTGTTACAAGTATAGCCGAAGCATCCTTAAGTGTCAAATCGTGTTTGTTAAGACCTTCCTCAATTCGCTTACGACTAATTCCTGTATCCACTAAAACAAGTGTATTATCCGAGCAAACGGCAATGCAATTACCACTGCTGCCACTTGCGACACTAAGCATTTTCATTAGTTAACACCTTTTTCATTAAAATGTTTGTCATACCACAATATAAACACAAATATAGTCCACAATTTTCTAGAATTATCACATTTTTCAACATAATGCTTGTCTAGAAGATTTATTAACTCGTCTGTATTAAAATATTTCTTAGCTGTTTCAGACGTCAAAGTTTCTTTGAGCATATTGTAATATTTATCTTCTCTAAACCAGTTTCTTACAGGAATTGGAAATCCTAATTTTTTCCTCTCAGCTGTAATATCAGGCATAAATTTATTAGCAGCTTTTCTAAAGTATCTCTTAGTCTCGTGCTTATCAACTCTGTGTCTTACCGGTATCGAATAAGCCACCTTAGCAACTTCTTTATCAAGGAACGGAACTCTTACCTCTAAGGAATGAGCCATACTCATCGTATCTGCTTTGTTAAGAATATCACCCCAAAGCCATGTGTGTATGTCCACATATTGCATCTTGGTAATATCATCCTTATCCTTAACTCTGTCATATATAGGCTTTAAAATATTTTGAGGCGTATTTCTCTTTGAAGGATTCTTCATAATCTTATATATTTCCTTGCTTCCAAATATATATGCATTACCAATATATCTTTCCTCTAAGTCTCTGCCTGCTCTTATCACATAGTTCTTACCTTTAAACGAAAATGGTAATTTGCCGAATAAATTTGCAATTCCTCTTCGTAAGCTTCTTGGAAATCTCATCATAGGCTTTAAATCTATAACACTTTTATAAATGTTATATCCCCCAAACAATTCATCCGAGCCCTCACCTGATAATACTACCTTTACCTGTTCACTTGCAAGCTTACACAAAAAATATAATGCGATGCTTGAAGGGTCGGATAATGGTTCATCTATATGATTCATAATAACTGGCAGCTCATCAAAAAATTCATCTGTGGTAATAAGCTTACTATTATTCTTTACACCTACATAATCAGACAAGGTCTTAGCAAGCGGTATTTCATTACATTTAGGATAGTCAAAACCCACACTAAAAGTTTTATCCAGGTCACTTCTCGCCACTATATAACTAGAATCTACACCACCTGATAAAAATCCGCCAACCTCTGTATCACTTATCTTATGTGCAGATATGGAATTTTCCATAACATCATTAATTTTCTTAACAGCTTCATCAAAGGTTATAGTCTCATCCGTATTAAACTCATGGGCATAATACCTTTCTACTGCAACCATACCATCCTTCCATACAAGATAATGTGCCGGTGGAAGTCTGTATATCCCCTTGAAAAATGTTTCATTAAGAATCGAGTACTGAAAAGACAGATAGCTTTCAAGAGCATCTTCATTAAATTCCTTTTTTATATTAGGAAATTTGAGTATCGACTTAATTTCAGAGCCAAACACAAAATCATTTCCATTATTACTATAGAACAATGGTTTAATTCCAAAAATATCTCTCGCCATAAAAAGCTCTTTGTTTTGTCTGTCCCAAAGGGCAAATGCATACATTCCCCTAAGCTTATTTAGCAAGCCTTCTTTTCCGTATTCCTCATATCCATGAACCAACACTTCTGTATCCGCATCAGTTCTAAATATATGTCCCTTATCTTCTAAATCCTTCTTAATCTCCTGATAATTATATATTTCACCATTAAAGGTTAATACAAGAGAGTTATCTTCATTGTACATCGGCTGCTTACCATTAGTTATACCTATAATACTAAGCCTTCTAAATCCCAAACCAGCCATATCGTCTATGTGTGTACCTTCATCATCCGGTCCTCTGTGTCTTATGGCATTCATCATATCAATAAGATTATCTTTATATAACGAGCCATCGCCTTCTTTAGTCACATATCCTGCAAAACCACACATGATATATCTCTCCATTCAAAAAAATTCAACAAATATATTATCACATTTCTTTTAATATTTCAATTAAATAGTCATATGTTCTGTTGACAGATGAAATACTCATCTTTTCTTCCGTTGTATGAATGTTAAATATGTTTGGTCCAAAAGAAACCACATCAAGTTCAGGTTTACCCATTACAAAATATCCACATTCAAGACCTGCATGTATCGCCTCAACAACAAGCTCCTTATCATACATTTTCTTATATATATCAATCATAAGGTCTCTTAAAGGCGATTCCTTCTTATATTGCCACGATGGATATTCGCCATACATATTATAGTTTCCACCCAGATATTCTGTAATAAGCTTAATCTTTCTTCCAAGCTCAATCTTTCTACTCGCCACTGAACTTCTAACGGAAAATGATGCCTTTAATCCATTATAATCGGCATTAAAAATCCCAAGATTAAGTGATGTTTCAACCAGACCTTCTATATCCATACTCATATTCTGAATACCATTCGGAACCGCACTAAGGTACATACAAACCTTATTAAGAGAATCGGATGACATAGCTTTTCCGGTATATTCATCTTCCTCAGTCAAGATTAAATTTATATCTTTATCACTCGAAATGTATTCGTTCTTAAGAATATTATTAATTTTTTCAACACATTCAACCAACTTCTTGTAGTCACTGCATACAAGTTCACATTTACATTCTCTTGGAATAGCATTATCCTTAAGTCCGCCTTTAATATTTATCACATTTATGCCAACCTCATTTTTTACTTCTGATAAGATTCTTCCCATTAGAATAACGGCATTACCTCGTTCTTTTCCAATTTCAACGCCTGAATGTCCACCTTTAAGTCCTGTAAGTACTAAAGAAATCTTAATTCCTTCCACATTTTCAGCTTCAAAAGGAATATTCGATTCAGATGTCATTCCACCTGCGCAACTGACAAGAATAATTCCTTCCTCTTCCGAATCAATATTAAGAAGTCTGGTTCCTTTTAACTTGTTCATATCAAGCTTAGCAGCACCGAGCAACCCTATTTCCTCATCAGTTGTAAATACAGCCTCAATAGGCGGATGAGATAATGTATCATCATCAAGAATAGCAAGAGCATAAGCTATGGCAATACCATCATCTCCACCTAGTGTTGTATCCTTTGCATATATATAATCGCCTTCATACACAAGTTCTAAACCATCTTTTTCAAAATCATGATTCGAATCATTTGTCTTTTCTGCAACCATATCCAGATGTCCTTGAATAATTACAGGCTCTTCATTTTCTCTTCCTTTTGAAGCATCTTTCCATATGATAACATTATTCATATCATCCTGATAAAACTCTAAATTATGCTCTTTAGCAAACTCCACGCAATAATCGCTCACTGACTTTGTATTGCCTGAACCTCTTGGAATACTACTTAATTTTTCAAAATAATTAAACACTTTATTACTCATTCTTTTTTCCTTTCTACATATAATATCTATATGAAAAAATATTTATTTTTTATCCTTATAACTTCATTATTGGCTCTGATATTCATTTTTCCTTCTGTAACTTATGACGGAGCACTAGCAGGACTCAATCTATGGTTATTTAATATTCTGCCAACCATGCTCCCCTGCTTAATAATAACTGATATCTTAAAAAAAATAAATGGCATTTATTTAATCAGCAAACTCCCAGCAAAATTTTTTACACCTATCCTTGGAATTTCTAAAATATCAAGCTATGCCATCCTAGGCGGTATGATATGCGGTTATCCATTGGGTGCAAAATTAATATGCGATTTATATTCAGATAAAAGTATCAGTAAGAACGAGGCTGAATATTTATTAACGTTTTCAAATAATCCAGGTCCCATATTTATATCTACATATATTTTCAACAATTTATTAAACAATCAGTATAAAGCCCTTGGTTTTGCAGTAATATATACTTCAATATTCATAACAGCCTTAATATTCAATATTAATTACAGAAATAAATCTCATTATGCACCTACTGCAAATCACACAAGCAACAAGCTTTTATCAAATTCAATCACAACTATTGATAATAGTATTTACAACAGTTTTTATATTATAATCAAAATAGGCGGATATATTATATTATTTTCTCTTATTACAAGTTTAATTAATAACTTTTTGGCAAAAAAAAATATTTTCTCTGTTGTTGTAATCGGTATGTTTGAAATGACAACCGGAATATATTCAGCTTCACTTCTTAACTGTAGTACATATTCACAAATGGTAATTATGTGTTGCTTGTGCATATTAGGTGGCTTATGTACAACACTTCAAACCTACAGTATAATAAATAATTATAATTTATCCTTAAAAAAATATATTATATCAAAATTCACAACAACATTTATTGCACTATTATTATTTAGTATATTAAAATGCGTCAGGCTTTAAAACCTGACGCTGATTATTAACATTTTAGAGATCTTCATCATCAAGATTAACTGTGTAATCTTCATAATCAGACATTTCTTCTTCCTTTTGCACCTGTGCAATCGCCTCTTCTTCCTCTGCCGGACGAAGAGATGCTCTATTAGCCTGTACAATTTGAAGACTTGAAGATAATGTTTCCATAAAATTTTCAAATTTTACAGTTACATTATTCATCATATTTACAAGAATCTTTTCAAGATTAGCAAGTTCATCATCAGTATACTGTACTGCCGCCATTCTAATATCGTTCGCATCAGAAACAGCCTTATCAAGTATATTCTGTGCATCATTATTTGCCTGCTGCATCATATCATTTGCTTGAGCATATGCCTGTTGCATAATCTCATGCTCACTAATCATTTCATTTGCATTTGCGTTTGCCTGAGCGACCAAATTATCAGCTCTTTGCTTCGCATCATTTAAGATAGCATCTTTATTATTGATAATCTTCTGATATTTTTTAATTTCCTCCGGTGTTCGAAGTCTGAGTTCAGATAAAAGATCATCCATTTCATCCTTGTTAACTAATATTTTTGATTTATTTAAAGGATATCTACTACAGCTATCTATGTAATCCTCAATATCACTAATTATTTGTTCTATTCTACTCATATTAACACTCCTTTTTAAATTTATCATACACTTTCTTTGCAATATATTCAGGTAAAAACTTACTAATGTCACCATTACATCTTGCGACTTCCTTAACTGTGCTTGAACTAAGATACGAATATTCAAGACTTGTAGTTAAAAAAACCGTATCAATATCATTTTTTAAAATACGATTAGTTTGTGCCATTTGAAGCTCATATTCAAAATCTGTAATAGCTCGTAAACCTCTGATAATTATACTCGCATTTGTCTCTTTAGCAAAATCTACAAGTAATCCCGAAAAAGCTTCAACCTTTACATTATTAAAGTTCTTAGTAACCTCATTTAACATTTCAACACGTTCCCGAGCTGTAAATAAAGGATTCTTAGAACCATTATTTAGTACTCCTACGATAAGTTTATCTACCATTTTCGAAGAACGTTCTATTATATCTAAATGTCCTTTGGTTACAGGATCAAAACTACCCGGATAAATAGCAATTTTCATTTGTTCCTCCTAATTCTTCTGAATAAAAATATGTTTATTAGTCTTATATTTCTTTTCCTTAACTATATCCATATTCAGTGCAGAAACATAATCAAACTCTGTATCTAAAGAAGCTTCCACAATAATCATAGTATTTTCATCAGCAATATCAGAATTACTTAACCTTGTAAGCACTTCTTTTTCTATTAATTCATTATATGGCGGATCCATAAAAATAGTGTCAAATTTTTTACTTTCTGTTTGCAACCTGTTTATTGCAGATATAGCATCCATTTCCATAACCTGTGATTCAGTTTCGAATCTTGTAAATGCTAAATTATCTTTTATGCATATCGCAGCTTTCTTATTATTTTCAACAAAATAACACTCAGAAGCTCCTCTGCTTAGTGCCTCAATTCCAATCGCACCACTACCACTAAATAAATCTAAAAAAACACAGTCACATATATCATATTGAATCATATTAAAAAGTGTCTCTTTTATTCTATCCGTTGTAGGACGCGTGGAATCACCTTCTATTGTTTTCAACCTCAAACTTTTGGCTTTTCCTGCAATAACACGCATACTTTAACCTCGTTATTATACTTTTTTATAAAAGAATGTTTTTAGCGAAGAAAATCCTATCTCTCTTGCAGCCATAATCTGCTCTGTACTTCCTACAAACAAAATACCATTATCTTTTAATGATGCATGAAATTTTCTATATATTTCATTTTTTGCTTCATCTGTAAAATAAATCACAACATTACGGCACACAACCATATCTAAATTATTAGGATATTCGTCTTTTAGAAGATTATGTTTTTTAAACTCAACACACTTTTTTATGCTATCACTAATTTGATAATTTTTTTCTCCAACCTTAGTAAAAAACTTATCTTTTAAATCAGAAGGAACCGCTACAATGCTTTTCTCATTGTATAGACCAACACGTGCCTTTTCAAGCACTTGATTGTCAATATCAGTTGCAATAATTCTGATTTTATCAAGAGGCATAAATCTTGATAAAGTCATAACTAAAGAATATGGCTCATCTCCTGTAGAACAGGCAGCACTCCATATTCTTAAATTCCCACCTGACCTTTGAATCATTTCCGGAAAAATTTCTTTTTCAAGTCTCGTCCATAAATCAGGATTTCTGAAAAATTCAGATACATTAATAGTTAAATAATTGACAAATTCCTCGAACAATGTCTTATCTGTTCTGATAGCTTTAACATAAGAATCGTATCCACTATATTTATTCTTAGTAATAAGAGCGTCAATTCTTCTCTTCATTTGACGCTCTTTATATGCATTTAAATCAATATGTGTCAAGGTATAAATCTGTGCTTTAAACTGTTCGTAATCCATTCTTATACCTCCTCTTGTCTCACTCTATAGAGCTAAAACCGACATATTATTCTTCAACAGTTTCCTCTGTTGTTTCTGCTACAACCTCTTCAACAGTTTCTTCTGCTACTTCCTCAGCTACCTCTTCAACAACCTCTTCTGTTGCTTCTTCTGTTAACAAAGCCTTAATGCTCAAACTGATTTTCTTATTTTCTTCATTAAAATCTACTACCTTAGCCTCTATTTCCTGTCCAACCTTTAAAACATCTGCTGGCTTATCAACATGAGCTTTGGCAATCTGCGAAACATGAAGAAGTGCATCAATACCTGATTCTAATTCAACAAAAGCACCAAAGTCAGTCATTCTTGCAACTTTTCCTTTTACAACATTACCAACTGCATATTTTTCAGCTGCTTTTAACCATGGGTTTGTATCATCAAATTTAAGACTTAATGCAATCTTAGTTCCATTAATTTCTTTAATAAGAACATTTAAGCTGTCTCCTACCTTAAATACTTTCTTAGGATGTTCTACACGACCCCAAGACATTTCTGAGATATGAAGAAGACCATCTAATCCTCCGATATCAACAAATGCACCAAAGTCAGTTACATTCTTAACTGTTCCTTCAACAACCTGTCCAACAGCTATTTTCTCAAGAAGTTCCTTCTGAGCTGCTTCCTTTTGAAGAACTAATAACTGCTTACGATCACCAATAATTCTTCTCTTCTTAGGATTGAATTCGATAATAACAAATTCAATTTCCTGATCAGCGTACTTAGATAAATCTTTTTCATACGAATCTGATACAAGGCTTGCAGGAATAAACACCTGTGATTCTTCAACTGTTACACTAAGACCACCTTCTCTAACCTGTGTAACCTTTGCTTTTAATACTTCCTTGTTCTCAAATGCTTCTTCAAGCTTCTTGTTACCTTTCTCAGCCGCAAGTCTCTTATATGTTAATAATACCTGACCTTCACCATCATTAACCTTAAGAACCTTAGCTTCCATTGTGTCACCTACAGAAACAATAGTAGTAAGATCTACATTAGGTGTGTTAGTGTATTCGTTACGTGTAATTATACCATCAGATTTATAACCAATATTTAAGACGATTTCATCTTCTTTAACACTGATTACTGTGCCTTCTACTACCTCTCCTGTACGTATTGTTTTTAATGATTCTTCCAACAATTGTTCAAAACTTAATTCTGACATTAGTATGAACCTCCTCGATAATATTATTTGGGGTGGAAGCCCCTGCTGTAATACCTACGCAACTTACGGATTGTAGCTTCGACAAATCCAAATCATCAATAGTTTGTATATAGTAAGTTAAATTACATTCTTGTTTACATATGTCATATAGCTTCTGAGTATTAGAACTATGCTTTCCGCCAATGACAATCATTGCATCAACTCTTGAAGCAATATCCCTTGCTTCAGTTTGTCTTTCATTAGTCGCGTTACATATAGTATTCAAAACAATTATATCATAACCCTTTTTAGAAATATTTTCAACCAAATATTTAAATTTATTGTAATTAAATGTCGTTTGAGACACAATACATATCTTTTTTTCTTTTGAAATATCAAATTTTTCAGCTTCTTCATCATTTGAAACAACAGTATAATCTGATTCTGCCCATCCTTTAATCCCTTCAACCTCCGGATGATTATCATTTCCAATTATAACAATATGCCTTCCGTTATTTTTTTCTTTAACAACAATATTGTGTATCTTCTTAACAAATGGGCAGGTTGCATCCACTATTTTTAATTTATTTTCCTCAATTATGTCGTAAATTTCTTTTTCTACCCCATGTGAACGAATAACAACTATACCTTCTTTTATCTGTCTTAACTCTTCTTTTGAGTTTATTACCTTAACTCCCTTATTTTCCAAATCATTCACAACTTCTTCGTTATGAATGATAGGACCATAGGTATATATCTGCTGTCCCTGATTATTTGAGATTTCCTCATATACTTTATCAACTGCCCTTTTTACTCCAAAGCAAAAGCCGGCACTTTTAGCAATAATTATTTCCATTTATTTTCTATCCTCAATAATTTTAATAATATGTTCAACCACCTCATCAATTCCCATATTAGAGGAATCAACTAACACAGCATCTTCTGCCTGCGAAAGTGGTGCAATTTCTCTATGCATATCTCTGTAATCCCTGTCAATAATATCCTTTTCCACTTCTTCGATATTGACCTCAATACCTTTTTCCTTTAATTCAAGACTTCTTCTCTCAGCTCTTGTTCTTGAAGACGCTGTAAGATAAATCTTAACAAATGCATCAGGCAACACATACGTTCCTATATCCCTTCCGTCCATAATTACATTATTCTCTTTTGCAAGATTTCTCTGCAATTCAAGAAGCTTAAGCCTTACATCCTTATAAACAGAAATCGCTGATGCGGTATTACCTACTTCTTCGGTTCTAATATACCCATTAACATTTTCACCATTTAACATAACTATCTGCATATCGCTTTCGTATGCTATGGTTACATTGATTTGTGAACAAACTGCTACAACAGCTTCTTCATCATCCTTATCAACATTATTTCTTATACATGCAAGTGCCATCGCTCTATACATTGCACCTGTATCAACATAAATAAAACCTAACTGTTTTGCAATTTTTTTAGCTATAGTACTCTTTCCAGCTCCTGCCGGTCCATCAATCGCAACATTATACATATCTTTTCCTCCTGTTATTCCATACTAATACCAGCTAAATATCCGGTAGACCACGCTACCTGCAAATTATATCCACCTGTTAAAGCATCTATATCTATCATTTCACCTGCAAAATACAAGCCTTTAATCAATTTAGATTCCATTGTTGCAGGATTAATTTCTTTGACATTTATTCCACCTTGGGTAATAATTGCTTCATTAAAGCCTCTCGTTCCTACTATTGTAAGTTCCATCGTTTTTAACGCCTTAACCAAAACACTTCTCTCTTCCTTAGTAATCTCATTTACCTTTTTTTCAGGATTAATTCCTGTATATTCAATAATTACCGGTATAAGCTTCTTAGGAAGCAAGGCATCAAGACTATTTTTAAACGATTTATTAATATTTTTTTCAAAATCTCTAAGTATTCTTTCATCAAGCTGTCGTTCATCCAATGCCGGTTTTAAATCAATAGTCATTCTTAATTCATTTCCCGGAAAATATTTACTAACAATACTCGAGGCACTAAGTATTAACGGGCCGCTTATACCAAAATGAGTAAATAGCATTTCTCCAAAATCATTATATAAATTTTTCTTGCCATTATAAATACTTACTTCAACATTTTTTAGCGACAATCCTTGTAAATTTTTGATATATTCTTCCTTTGCAACAAGCGGAACAAGTGCCGGACGCATTTTTTTAATGGTATGCCCCAGAGCTTCTGCCATCTTGTGCCCTTCACCTGTTGAACCGGTAGAGGGATATGATATCCCCCCTGTTGCTAACAGGACGCAATCATAATCATATACTTTTCCATTCGAAAGTTCAACACCTTTTACCTTACAATTATTGACAATAATATTCTTAACCGGTGTGTTATACTTAATGGTTACATTTCTTCTAACAAGCTCGTCAGTCAAACCTTTAATTACATCTGATGATTTATCAGAAATAGGAAAAACTCTGTTTCCTCTTTCAATTTTAACAGGGACTTTCATTTTTTCAAATGCATCAATAACCATGTTATTATCAAATGTATAAAGAGAACTATACATAAACTTTTTATTTGTTATTATGTTGTTTAAAATCACTTCTATGTCAGATGCATTAGTTATATTACATCTTCCTTTTCCGGTAATAAATAATTTTTTACCGGCTTTTTCATTTTTTTCGTAAATAGTGACATTATTTCCATTTTTACTTGCTGCAAGAGCAGCCATCATTCCTGCTGCACCACAACCAATAATCGCTATATTTTTCAATTTAATTCCTCACATCTACATATGTAATCTTACTGTATCATCAAACATATTAATTTCATCACTCGAATATACCTGATAGTCTTCCCAAACCTTTTCAAGCTCCTCAAGTGTTTTTGTAACTTCATTTTTTTTCTTAAGATATATTGCAACAATAAGTGAATTAATAACACTTAATGGTGCCGTAAGAGAATCAACTACCGTTGACATTTCACTTCTTGCAAGAAGATTACACGATGAATATAAATTCATAGGCGAATTTTTATTATCCGTAATAGTTATAACCTTTGCATTTCTATTATTTGCAAATTCCATAGCCTTTAAAGTTCTCATAGAATATCTGGGAAAACTAATACCTATTACAACATCTTCTGCCCCAAGTCTTATCATCTGTTCAAACATTTCACTGGCATTATTACTAGATACCAATTCTACATTTTCAAATATAAGATTAAGATTAAACGATAAAAACATTGCAAGTGAAGCACAACTTCTTATTCCAACTATATAAATCTTTTTTGCATTAATTATACTCTCTACTGCCTCATCAAAAGCATTTCTGTCTATGGCACTTAATGTATATTTAAGCTTTTCGATATCTGAATTAATTACCGTATCAAGTACTTCTGACCTGGTAAGCGAAGTATTATCTATTTCAATTTTATCAATAGACTCTAGCTTTTCCTTAACAATCTCTTGAATTGCCTTCTGAAATCCAGGATAACCATCATAACCAAGTAATGTCGCAAACCTGACAACAGTAGACTCACTAACGCCTACCTCTGCACCTAATTTAGCTGCAGTTAAAAAAGCGGCCTTTTCATAATTAAGCGAAATAAAGCTTGCTAATTTTCTCTGACCTTTACTCATCCCCTCTATCTTTTCGTTCATTCTTGATACATATTCTGTTTCAAATGCCATGTGAATCCTTCCTCCTACTATTACATTAAGAAAAAAGCGGCAAAAACCGCTTTTTTCTAATATACCATCTCTTATACCGGATAAGAGCCACTCTTTGTATCTGCTATCGCCGGATCAACCTTTGTTTTCTGAGCCTGACGATATTTGAAGAATTCTGTAGCAACCTGTGGGAATAATGCATACGATAATACATCTTCCTCCTGTTCCATATACTGAGCGATTTCCTTTCTATATGAATCAAGCTGTGGCTCAATCTTATCTGCCGGACGACATGTAATAGGTTCTACGTCACCTATACACTTCTTCTGTACCTCAGCATCGAAAGGTTTGATTGTCTGACCAAATTCTCCACTAAGAATCTTCTTAGATTCCTTTGTAACCATCTTATATCTTTCACCCTGTAATACGTTAAGTACAGCCTGTGTACCAACAATCTGTGATGAAGGAGTAACAAGAGGTGGTTCACCAAAGTCTTTACGAACCTTTGGAATTTCTTCTAATACATCATAGTATTTATCTTCAGCATTTGCATCCTTAAGCTGTGATACAAGATTAGATAACATACCACCTGGTACCTGGTATAATAATGTCTTAATATTAACTCCCATAACCTTTGGATTAAGTAATCCACTCTTAAGTGCTTCTTCCTGCATTGGTCTGAAATAATCTGCTATTTCAGCAAGAAGATTCTGATCAAAGCCTGTATCGTACTCTGTTCCCTTGAATGTTTCAACCATAACCTCTGTTGCAGGCTGGCTTGTACCCATAGAGAATGGCGACATAGCTGTATCAATAACATCAACGCCAGCTTCAACTGCTTTTAAATATGTCATTGCAGCTACACCAGATGTATAGTGTGTATGAAGCTGAATTGGAAGATTAGTAGATTCCTTAAGTGCTTCTACAAGCTCTGTAGCCTTATATGGAACTAAAAGACCAGCCATATCCTTGATACAAATAGAATTAGCACCCATTTCTTCAATTTTCTTAGCTGTCTCTTTCCAATAGTCAAGTGTATAAGCATCTCCTAATGTATAAGAAAGAGCAATCTGAGCATGACCATTCTCCTTATTTGCGGCCTTTACAGCTGTCTCAAGATTTCTTAAATCATTAAAGCAGTCAAAAATTCTTATGATATCAATACCATTGGCAATTGACTTCTGAACAAAATACTCAACTACATCATCAGCATAATGATTGTATCCCAAAATATTCTGTCCCCTAAATAACATCTGTAACTTTGTATTCTTAAAACCATCTTTTAATTTTCTAAGTCTTTCCCATGGATCTTCCTTTAAGAATCTTAATGAAGCATCAAATGTAGCTCCACCCCAACATTCTACTGAGTGATAGCCAACTTTATCCATTTTTTCGATTATAGGAAGCATCTGCTCTGTTGTCATTCTTGTTGCAATCAATGACTGATGAGCATCACGCAAGATAGTTTCAGTTATCTTAATTGGTTTCTTTTCTATTGCTGCCATATTTTTACCTCCGTTTTATTTTATAAGAATATAGCCATAAATGTACCGGCTGCTACAGCTGTACCGATAACACCGGCTACGTTTGGTCCCATCGCATGCATCAAAAGGAAATTACTTGGGTCTGCTTCAGCACCAACCTTCTGAGATACTCTGGCCGCCATCGGAACTGCAGATACACCTGCCGAGCCAATAAGTGGATTAATCTTTCCACCTGATAATTTACACATAATCTTACCGATAATTACACCTGATGCTGTACCAAAAGCAAACGCTGCAAGTCCAAGTACTACAATCTTAATTGTATCTATATTAAGAAAAGCTTCCGCACTTGTTGTAGCTCCAACACTAGTACCAAGCAAAATAACTACTATGTACATAAGAGCATTAGATGCTGTCTCTGTAAGCTGTTTAACAACTCCTGATTCCCTAAATAAGTTACCAAGCATAAGCATACCTACAAGTGGTGCTGTATCCGGTAAAATCATAGTTACTACAATTGTTACCACGATAGGGAACAAAATTTTCTCTAACTTAGAAACAGGTCTTAACTGTTCCATCTTGATTTTTCTTTCCTTCTCTGTAGTTAATAATTTCATAATTGGTGGCTGAATAATAGGAACAAGTGACATATACGAATATGCCGCAACTGCAATCGGTCCCATCAAGCCTGTCTGACCAAGCTTACCGGCAAGGAAGATAGATGTAGGTCCATCTGCACCACCTATAATTGAAATAGCCGCTGCTGCCTTGTCATTAAAGCCCATAAAAATAGCTAAAAAATAAGCTACATATATACCAAACTGTGCTGCCGCACCCATTAAAAAGCTCTTAGGATTGGCAATCAAAGGTCCAAAATCTGTCATCGCACCAACACCAAGGAAAATAAGTGATGGCATAATACTCCATTCATCAAGCAAATAGAAGTAATGCAATAATCCTCCTACTCCATTCTCTGACTCAGCCGGACTAAGCATAATATCAGGGAACATATTAACTAAAAGCATACCAAATGCAATCGGAACAAGGAGAAGGGGTTCATATTCTTTTTTAATTGCTAAATATAAGAAAATACATGCTACAACAATCATAATATAATTTCCGACTGTTAAGTTAAAAAAAGCTGATTGATGTATAAGATTTCCAAGTGTATCTATTACGTAATCCATTATTACACCCTTTGCAAAATTCTTAATTCTGCTTTCCTTTCTAAAATATAGTAGGTATTGCTATTAGTTTAAAGAAGCTAACATATCTCCAGCTTCAACAGTTGCACCCTCTTTTGTATTAATGCTGGCAATTACACCATCTTGTGGAGCTACAATTTCATTTTCCATCTTCATAGCCTCTAAGACAATAATTGCATCACCCTTCTTAACCGAATCACCAACTTTAGACTTAACTGCTAAAATCTTACCTGGCATTGGAGCATTAACCTTAATGCTTCCCTCGCTACCTGTCGCAACCGGTGCCGCTGTCTTTGGAGCCTGTGCAACTGGTGTTGCTGCTCTTGCAACTACGGGTGCTGAAGCTACTCCTGTCTCTTCAACTGTTACATCATATACATTTCCGTTAACTGTTATTGTATAATTCTTCATTTTTAAATCCTCCTATCACTTATGCCTTACGCCATTTATTCTGACGCTTATTAATCGAACGAACTACAAAGCTGTCTGTAGATGTTCCTTCATATTCTGCAATTGCAGCAGCAATAACTGCTACTAATTCTAAATCATCCGTAAGATTTTGATTCTCTTCTCTTTCAACAATCTGTGCAATCGTATTATCAATTGCATTATTGTCTTTTGCTTTAAGTTTTGCTTCTTTTTTAGCTTTTCTTCTTTCACTCATTTTCTCAAATACAGAAACATATTTGAACAATGAAATAATAAATGCTATAAGGATTAATACGGCAAATACTGTAAACAAACCTATAAGCGTATTACGGGCAGCATCTGTTAATGCTTCACTAAGACTTTTCTTTTCTGTAACAACAACCTTTTCTACAGCAAAATCATATGCATATAAGCCATCGTTAAATTCGCGATAATCCATTGTCATCTTCAAATTCGCTTTTTCAAACGAGCCAACAACAATAACATTTAAATGATCATCACATTCTTCTATTGTAGTCTCTATGTCTGCTTCCGAATTAAACTTTCCCAATTCTCCGTTAACATCCTTAATTGCCTGAATTGCTCTCTGATAAACAAAATCAAGTGCCTGGCCATTATTTCCATAGTTACATACATAATCTAATTCAAAATCAGAAAATTCCGTATATGGAGCAAACTGCTCAAATAATGTTTCCGCATCTTCCTTAATTGTTTTTTCATCATATTCAATAGAAAATTCTTCAGCAAATGACAAAGTGTTAAAAGAGAGAATCATAACGAATGCAATTAGTAAAAAACTTTTGATTTTTTTCATAATTGTTCCTCTCTTCCTAAACCGTTCCATGCTTCTTTGCCGGACGTTCCTCTCTTTTTGCATATAACATCTCAAATGCAGCAATCACATATTTTCTTGTATCAGCAGGAGAAATAATTGTATCTACATATCCTCTCTTTGCTGCCGACATAATATTAGACTGAAGCGAATCATATTCAGCAGCCTTTTCATTTATCAATGCAACTGCGTCATCTGATACATTAATCTCATCTGCATACATAATTCTTGCAGCAGATTTTGAATCCATCATACCAATCTTAGCATCTGTCCATGCATAAACAACATCTGCTCCTATTGACTTGCTATTCATAATTACATATGGTGTGCCCATAGCACTACCAATAACCACATTAACCTTTGGAACTGTTGCGTTTGCAAATGCGTATGTAAGCTTAGCTGCAGCTTTCATCATCTTCTTTTCACTGCATTCACAAGCTTTAAAGCCTTCAACATTAGTAAGTGTTAATACCGGTATATTAAATGCATCACAAAACTCTACAAATTCTGTAGCTTTCTGACAAGCACAAGGTGATAATTTTGCTTCAAATTCTCCAACAAGATTCATTTCTTCATCATACACCTTAGTTCTGTTTGCAACAGCACCAACTGTAATACCATTTAATTTAATAAATCCTGTCACCATGCTTTTTGCAAAACCTTCTTTAACCTGAATTAATAGGTTATTATCAGAAATATTTGCAAGAGCTATAGCTGTATCCTCTGCACAATTAGAAAGCTCAGCACAAACTCTATTAATATCATCTGTACATTCTCCATAGATATCATCATCTTCGTTATTTGCCGGTAATATAGATACTATTTCTCTAATTCTATTAATTATAGAAGCTTCATCTGCAATATAATCAGCATTTCCTGCTTCATATTGGAACTTAGCTGATGCTGTATCGCATTTCGAAGCATTATTTCCTTCGATTGTATTTGGTGAATTAATAAATAATTTACCATTATTTTCCTCTACCAGAGTATAATCTGTAAGTCCTGCAAAAACTCCAAGACCTCCACCACAATTACCAAACACCGCTGTAATCTGAGGTATAACTCCAGACGCAAGTGTCTGTTTCATATAAATCTCACCGAATGCATTAAGAGCATCTGTTGATTCCTGTAATCTAATACCTGCGCAATCTACAAGACCAATCACAGGTGCACCCATTTTCATTGCCATATCATATAATCTGACAATCTTCTTAGCATGCATTTCTCCAATAGAACCGCCCATTACTTCAGCATCCTGACTATATACATAGACAAGATTTCCGTTAATCACACCGTAACCTGTAACAACGCCGTCTGATGGAGTATTTTTTTCTGCAATGTTAAAATCTGTACTTCTTGCTGTAACAAGAGCACCTATCTCAACAAAACTATTATCATCAAGTAAAGCTTCTATTCTCTTACTTGCTGACTTATTCGCTGTATTACTCATAATTCAGCCCTCCGTTTTTCTAAAAAATATCCAAATATATGCCAATATAATTATATTGTTTAACATAAAAAAAAGCAAGCTAATTATGTACATTTTTATTTTCAAAAAAGCACTTTATTTAATACATTTTGAACACACCATCTATATCCTTTTCTTTCTACATATATATTACTTAAAAGTGGTACTGAACAATACTTTTTACCGTTTATCATATAGTTTATTTCCCCAACAATATCTCCTTTATTAACCGGTGCATTCACAGTATCCTTTATATTATACTCCAGTTCAATTTTTTCATTAGCATTTATCAAAATTCCTCCTTCCGGTAATTTTCCTATTTCTATATCCACACAATCCTTAACACCATCAATTACAGATACATTTTTCATTCTATTCATATCAATTTCCAAATCCGAATATTTTACACGAATATAATTTTCTTTTGCGTAACTAAGTAGCTTTCTACAATCAATCCATTTCTTATTTTTTGCCGGTGGCCATCCACATGCAAGTAACGAAACCACAAATCTTCTCCCCTCATCCTCACAGGCGCAAACATAACAATATCCCGCCTTCGAGGTAAAGCCTGTTTTTCCAGAAATAACACCTACATTTTCTCTAAGCAAAGCATTTTTGTTATTAACAGTATAAGATGACTTACCCTCCAAATCTACAAAACTATGTGTAAGTGTAGAGGTAATTTCCAAAAATTTATCATTATTCATACAGTATTTCATAATCAAAGCCAAATCATAAGCCGTTGTTGAATGTATTCCATTTTCATTTTCTCCATCTAATCCATTCGGTGTGACAAAATTTGTATTATAACATCCCAATTCTCGTGCTTTTTCATTCATAAGCTTCGAAAATTTTTCAACATTACCGGATATATGTTCAGCAATGGCCACAGCTGAATCGTTGTGCGACTCCAACATTAACGAAAATAACAAATCTTTTAAATAAAATTTTTGCCCTTCTTTTATATTTAACTGAACATCCGGCATACCGGATGCATATTTAGAAACTGTTACTATATCATCCATTTCACAATTTTCAATAGCTAGAATACAGGTCAAAATCTTCGTAGTACTTGCATTCGGCAGTATATTATTTTCATTTTTACCAACTAACACCCTTCCACTTTCAGCATCAATAACAACTGCCGAAATAGAATTTAGTACATTAACGTCAAACGAATTTAATGTTGCCATAATCATTAAATTCAGAATAAATTTATACATATTTATCTCCATTTATATATTCATCAATAAAATATATGCAACAAAAAACAAGGTATGAGAATCAATTTGTTATTTTCCACAATGCTAAGTATTTTATTGTATAGGAAATTTCCTATACAATAAAAAGGCACACCCGAAGGTATGCCTTAATCTTAAAATATTAAATTCAATTATTCCTTAACAGCTGCACCACCAAGAGATGTTACCATCATATTCTGTGATAAAGCAAAGAATATAATAAATGGAATCGCAACAAGTAAAGCACCTGCCGAGAAGTTAGTGAACTCACCCTTCTTACCATCTATGAATGAGAACAATCCCATAGCCAATGTCTTGTTCGATGGTGAACGAAGAACGTATTTTGGCATAATGTAATCCATCCAAGGACCAGTAAATGTTGTAATAGCAAGGAAAATAACAATTGGTTTAGCAATTGGCATTACAACTCTCATAAAGATTGTAAAATGGTTAGCACCATCAATTCTGGCAGCTTCGTCAAGGCTTCGTGGAATTGTATCCAAATAACTCTTAACAAGCCATGTGTTATAAGGAATATTACCTGCAACATATACAAGCACTAATCCCCAAAGTGTATCGATACCACCAATTCTTTCAAGAATAACGTAAATAGCAACCATTCCGATAAATGAAGGGAAAATCTGTAAAACAAGCATAGCCAACATAAAGCTTCTCTTCATTGTGAAACGGAATCTTGAAAATGTATAAGCACCAAGACAAGCTATAAATACTGTTGAAATACATGAACCAAAAGCAATAAGCAATGTGTTTACATACCACTTTGGATAGTCAGTACTTTCAAAAATATCAACAAAATGCTCTGTTGTAAATCCATTACTAAATGGAATTATATTCAAACTTGCCATTGATGTACCTTCTGAAAAAGCACCACTTAATACAAATACTATAGGATAGAGTACTATAATAGATAGCACTATACAGAACACATAAGCAAGCACTTTTAAAACTGTTGATTTTGTAGATTGACTTTCCATTATAATTCTCCTTCCTTAAATGATTTTGTATTCATAAAGTTAAAGATAGCAAATGGAGCAAGAACTACAAATACTAAGATTGCTAATACAGCACCATAGTTATACTTCATCTGATCAACCGTTAACTTGTAAATCCATGTAACAAGGATATCCGTACCGCCGGCAAACGTTCGGTTAGTATCAGCCAACGCAGGACCACCACCTGTCAAGAAGTAAACTGCACCAAAGTTATTGATGTTGAATGTAAATGACATAATCATAAGAGGTAATGTCTGATAAATTACCAATGGTAATGTAATACTCTTAAATATCTGCCACTTATTAGCACCATCAATCTTAGCAGCTTCAAATACATCCGAAGAAATAGCTGTCATTGTACCCATCATAAGTAACATAAAGTATGGGAAACCTGCCCATAAGTTAACAACTAAACACATAACATTCGGAAGAATACTCTTATCTGTTAACCAAGAAAATCCTGTTCCACCGAATTCTTTTATCATTGCATTAATTGTACCAAACTCACCATTAAGTAAGTTCTTCCAAACAAGCATTGAAATAACAGAAGGAACTGCATATGGTAAAATAAAGATAATTCTGAATACCGGTGTTAACTTCATCTTTGCTTCATTAAGAATTACAGCAACAAACAAACCTGCAAAATAAGAAGATAATGTAGCAACAAGACCCCAGATAAGTGTCCAAACTGCAACTCTACCAAAAGCCTCTGTCCATGTAGCATCCCCACCAAACATCGCAGCGAAGTTTTCAAAACCAACCCAGTTGATTGGATTCTTTGGTGGATAATGATATGGAAGCGAAAAATCAGTAAACGCAACACATGCTGAGAATAAAAGTGGCACAACTACAAAGAATGCAATAAGGATAAATGTTGGTGCAAGACCAAATATAGGGAAAGATTTTCCCATTGTTCCAGAAAGCGATTCTCTATTTGTTTTGAGTTTACCTTCATAACAAAATTCTCTATATGTGTTAAGTGCACCTCTTACAGAAATATAATAAACAACAGCAAACATACCAATGATTACTAAAGTTATCATACCTTCAATCAACCAGAAGTGCTCATGTGCTCTAACTTCATATGTGTACTGCTCTCTAATTTTTCCAAGCAAAACCATTTTTCTTATTCCATCATATAACATTGGTGAACAAACAAGAAAGATGATTTCAACTAAGGCATAGAAAACACCTTTAACATACTGCTTAAAATGAACAATATGCGCAAGACCCATAAACAATAATGAAGTTATAAGAACATTTTTTCTTGAAGAACCATCAGTCTGTAATGATGTTCCCATAAACTCACCTAACTTTCTAACATTTTTAGTATTTTATATGGTGTATAGGAAAACCTACACACCATATAAATATTACTCAAAAATTTACTTTCAAAAAATATTATTGTGCTGTAAATGTCTTGAAGATCTCATCAGCTTCTGAAATCTGACTTTCACAGTCTTCACCATTCCACATATTTGTATATACTGAGTTGAAACATGTCCAGTACTGAGCAATCTGTGGAACTGGAGGCATAGCAAATGAATACTTTAACTGTTCAAGGAATACTTTCATTACTTCATCATCAATTTCAACATCATCTCTTGATGGGATTGTCTTTGTGAGTTCGTAACGTAACTGCTGCATTTCCTTGCACATCATAAATTCACCAAATGCTGCTGCTTCATTCTTATAATCAGAATAAGCTGAAACATACATTGTTCTGATACCTGCAAAGTTAGATGCTGGCTGTGACTGACCTGGTAATGAAGGAAGTGTTGCTGCTCCTAAGTTAGGAATAGCTTCTTCATATGCACCAATCTTCCAAGAACCATCAATAACCATTGCACACTTACCTTCTTCGAAGTAAGCAACTGTTGTAGCTTCATCTAAGTTACCTGCATCAACATCAAGAATATCTTTTCTTAAGCTCTGGAAGAACTTAGCACCAGCGATAGATGTTTCATTGTTGAAACCTGTACCGTTAGCATAATCATCAAGTGTTGGTCCAAATAACTTAATTGTGTCAGATGTTAAGAAAAATACGCTGTGGTATGTATTACCAGCCTGCCACATAAGTGCATATTTTCCTTCATTCTTTGAATTGAAATCTTTAGCAACTGTAACTAATTCTTCCCATGTAGTTGGTACAGAATCAATTAAATCTTTGTTGTAGAATACTGTGTATGTTTCACGTGCTACTGGGAATCCCCATGTCTTTGAATCGTAAGAAACACCACTTACGCAAATCTCTGGCATTTTCTTAACAGCATCAGCGTATGTTGAGTTAATCTCCTCAAGTGGCTGAATAGAACCTGTTGAAGCCATTGTACCTGTACAGTCATTTGCTGCTGCAAATAAATCAGGACCCAAACCTGCTGGACCATCGTTAGCAATCTGATCCTTTGCAGATGTAGATTCTACGTTAACGTATTCAATCTTGATATTTGGATAAATTTCAGAGAACTTTTCTCCTGCCTGCTTAACGAATTCATCAGGACCATCCTGTGACTCCCAAATAGTAAGCTTAATTTCATCCTGTGTTAAATCTGTTCTTTTTGTGTAGCTTTCATAACCCTCAACTACACCACCGATAGAAGCTTCTCCATCAGCACTTGGGGCTTTAGTAGTTACGGCTTCAACGTCACTTCCACCGCCACCACAACCAACAAGCATTGAAGCTGCCATAGTAGTAGCTAATGCCATTGCCATGATTTTTCTTTTCATAATTCCCATACCTTTCCGAGTCTTTGACTCAATTATTATTTAATAATTTACTGTTTTTGGGCAAAGTTACTATATAAACAATCACCCATTCGAATGTAGTATAGCATTTTAGCATATAATTGTCAATATTAATTATAAATTTATCTGGTGTTTTTTATGCACATTGCACAAAAAACGCCAGATAAAAACAAAATTCCTCACATATTCAATTTAAGCTGTATTTCTTCTTCTGCTTCAATTTTAAAATCTTCAACTTTTTCCATATTGATTACCGGTAGATCATCTACAGATTTTATTCCAAACTGCCTTAAAAACTCTTCTGTAGTACCAAATAAAATAGGTCTGCCAGGAGCGTCCAATCTTCCAACATCAGTAATCAAATCATATTCCTCAAGCTTACTAATTGAGTGATCACATTTGACGCCTCTTATTTTTTCCAGTTCAGTTCTTGTTATCGGTTGCTTATATGCTATAATAGATAGTGTTTCCAATAAAACATCTGTTAATACATGTTTCTTTGGAACTTTTGCAATTTTAATTAAATATTCGTACATTTCAGGCTTAGTACACAACTGAAAAGAATTTTCTAATTCCACAATTTTTATTCCTCTGTCTTCAGCCTCATATTTATCCATCAAATTATGTATTATCTTAGTCACAGTTTCAACATCATGTTCAACAGCCATAGCTATTCTATTAACCTCAACAGACTCTCCCATTGTAAACAATATCGCTTCAATTGCAGCCTCAAGTTTTTTTAATTCCATTTCATCCTCCATTCCGAAGTATCTGTACAATATATTATCCTGTATAACTAATAACTATATCATCAAAAATTTTTTCCTGAATAATATTTATCTGCCCAACCTTCATAAGCTCTAACACAGCAAGAAATGTTACCACTATCTGTATTTTCGAACATTGACTCTCAAGTAATTTTCTAAAACTAAATTTCTTATATTCCTTTGCTTTTACAACAATATAATTTATTTTATCTTCAAGGCTAACCTCTTCCTTTTCAACAGCCGTAAATTTACTACGAACAGGATCAATCTTATCTTCCTGTCTTTTTATTACATCTTCAAATATCTCATGCAGTTTTGTTAACGTCAATCCTTCCAATAATTCTTCAAGATTAACAGGTGCCTCATATTCTTTAACCTCGTCCGGCACAGTAGGCATTTTACAAACACTTCTTCCTGCATCATGATGTCTATCCTTTAATTCAAAAGACATATATTTATACATTTTATATTCCAAAAGCTTTTCAACCAATTCCTGCCTTGGATCTTCCGCTTCTCCGTTTTCGTCTTCCTGCTTCGGCAATAACATTTTTGATTTTATATCAATCAATGTTGCCGCCATTACTAAAAACTCACTAACAACATTTAAATCCTGCTTATCCATGGCATTAACATATTCTAAATATTGATCTGTAATCTCTACAATAGGAATATCATAAATATTAACTTTATTCTTTTCAATCAGGTGCAAAAGTAAATCCAGAGGCCCTTCAAACACCTGAAGCTTGTATTCAATACTCATATATACACATTCCTTTTCTAAACATACTGTATTATTTTACATAATAGCTAATGTTTTTGCAACTTAATTTTTATCACTTCCGGTTTATTAAACAGTCTTATATTTACAGAATGTGTCCCAAGACCTCTTGATACAATAGCAGTAATTTTATTCATTTTATAAAGTCCGCCTGAAAATTTCGGAAACACATCAAACTGTGGCGATATAACCCCCGTTCTTTTTCCAATTCTCATTACTCCACCATGAAAATGTCCACTAATAATAATATCCGGTTTCCATTTTACATACTCACTTATATATCTTGGATTATGTGCAACCAAAATATTATAATAATTATCATCAACCTTACCAATACTTTGTACAATTTCTTCTATATTAATTTTATATCTTTTAAATTTCTTATAATATTTCCTGTCAATCTCTAACCCCGTAATTCTTATATTATCAATCACCGTATATTCGTTTTCCAAAAAAATAATCCCGGCATTTTTTAATCTATCCTTATATTCTCTATATTTATCTCCAAATTTTTCAATATAAACTTTTGTTCTATATTCATGATTACCATTCACATAGTAAATCGTATGATTTTCAGCAAGCTTCAATAGAAATCTTTCCGTCTTGCTCCAATCACTCTTAATCTTACCTGTAACCATATCACCAGCAACTATAATTTTTTCAACCTTAGTATCATTAATACACTTAATCAGTTTACAATTTTCTTTTCCATATGTATTATTATGCAAATCCGAAAGAATCAAAAACTCAAAATCACCATTTATCTTCTCTCCGGCATCTATCAAATATTCATTTAATTCAAAATGTGTTAATTCATAAATATTAATACACAAAAAAATCAAACCTAAAATTATCAAACCTAAAAAAAAGTACATCATTTTTATCAACCTCTGTTTATAATAAAATTCTTCCCAAAGATTTCTTTAAGTAAAATACAAATCCGGCTTTTTCTATATCTTCCATCGCTATAATATCTGTATTTCCAATAGCCTTTCCTTCATAATAATAAGTAGTCATTCCTACTATTTCTCCCTTTTTTACCGGTGCATTTAGCTTCTTCGCATATACCGATTTCTTTTTTACTTTAGAAACATCTTCTTTATTAGTAAATAAATACGAAAATTTTTCTTTATTAATCACTTTAATATTTTGTTTTTTACCGCCTTTAACCACAATTTCTGTTTCTTCTTTTTCGTCATCAGTATATAAGCTACATTTAGAAAAGCCATATTCCAGCATTGTTTTTGCCTCTGAAAATCTAACTTTAAAATCAGGAGCAGCCATAACAACTGCCACAAGTTCAATATTATCCTTTTTTCCCGATGCTGACAAGCAATATTTCGCTTTACTTGTAGAGCCCGTCTTTAATCCGGTAACTTCAAATCCACAGGACATCTTTAACAGCTTATTTGTATTACTTAACCCAAACTCACTGCTACCCTTATTCGTAACATGTGTTATTGTGTCCATCCAAATAGTTGAATATTTCTTTATCTGTGGATATTTATTCAATAATTCCTTACTCATTATCGCTACATCTTTTGCTGTTGTATAATGATTATCCGAATCTGTCAGACCACAACAATCTTCAAAATTTGTATTTTCCATTCCTAACTCAGACGCTTTTTTATTCATTCTTTCAACAAATGCTTTTTCACTTCCTTCGATATGCTCTGCCATCGCAACACTTGCATCATTTCCGGATGCCACAACGATACATTTAATCATATCATCAACCGTCTGTACTTCTCCCTCTTGCAAAAATACCTGCGAACCACCCATCGACATTGCATACTCACTTGTCACAATCTCATCATCAAGCTTAAGATTATTATTTTCAATTTCCTCAAAAACAATAATAAGGGTCATAATTTTTGTAATACTGGCAGGACTTAGAATTTCATTAGAATTATTTTCGTAAATTACCTTTCCTGTACTAACATCCATCAAAACAGCACTTTTAGATGTTATACCAAGCGAATCCTCAGTTTCCTTTGCATAACATTTAACACCACTCATTAACGACAACATTACAATTATTACTACAATCCTTTTCAACATAAAAACCTCAGTAAAATATATTAATATATTTTACCAAGGTTTTAGCAATTTTATTCTTGATTATTTCCATAATACAAGCATTCTTTTGATTCACTTAAAACCACATCATCACTATCAACCTGTGCAACAACAAAGGAATCCAGATTTTTTAGAGTGTCATACTCTATCAACAATTCATTTTTGCTAACAAATTCTGTTGAATATCTTTCATAATTAACATATACAACACTATACGGAGTAAAGTTCTCTCCTTTTACAGATACAATTCCTTCTTCCTTCGGCTCAACATGCGAAATATTAATAGGAAGAACACCCATCTGTATTTCGGTAGGTTCATATGGATTAATACCCTCATATGCAAGTAAATCACCATATAAAATGTCGTATGTCAAATTTTGTAATCTTGCAAGATATTCAATATCATTTTTATTATTCTGGTGGAAATTATTAATAACACCTGTAGATATATTCAATTGTTCCAACACCTTTGAAGAAAGCTGGAAAGTCTGCAAATCTTCATCTGCTTTTTTTAATCCGAAATTATCCCATATAATATACTCAGTTTTATATAATGATTCATTGTACAAATCATCCTCCGAGAATCCAAGTCCCGGTAAATGATCACCGTACATAACTAATACAACCTTTTCATCATAATTACTAAGTTGTTTTGTTAGCTCTGCTATAAAATCATCCATTTCATGAATCTCATTAGCATAATACTCTATAGCATACTTCCTTGCTTCATCTTCTATTCCGGACACAAGAATCTCCGGATTTTCATAAGTCTCAGTACTAGGATAACTTCCATGCCCCTGTACAGAAATAGTATAAACAAAATCTTTTTCTTCTGTAGAATCAAGCGAGTTCATTATCTGTTCAACAAGACATTTATCCTTTGCCCAACCAATAGGAGTATATTCAACATCATTCATATACTCTAACGAAGTAAATGTATCAAAGCCAAGATTTTCAAAAACTGTATTTCTTGAATAAAAGGTTGCATTATTATTATGAATAGCATGGGTCACATATCCATTTTCTTTTAAATCATAACAAATACTTTCACAGGTTTTTTCTAAAAGAATAGTTCTATACGGAAATTCTCCAGGCCCAAAATCATCAAGATTAAGACCTGTTATTATCTCAAATTCTGTGTTAGAAGTACCATATCCAATATTGTACACTTCTAAATTCCCCGATGTGTACTTCTTTTTAAGTTTATTAAATGTAGGAATTGGATCTTTAGACAGCTCCAAATCTTTTACATTTGATAAATCTATAAATGACTCAAGCTGAAGGAAAATAACATTTGCATCAATTATTTCTTCTTTTTTATCCTCTTTATTTTCTGTATCATTATCTTTTTCAATAATTTCATCAATCTTTTCTTCTGAATAATCCTCAGGTTTTTTTACACCAGTATTAACCAAACTATTTCCAAAACAATATACAAAGCCATATTCAAGATAAGAATCTGTCAGATTTGAAAATCTATGCGACAAAAATCCCATATCAATAGACACATTTATAAATCCGGCTGTAAAAACAAAAATAGCACCAATAATAATTAAATTTCTCCAATAAATAATTCGATATTTTATCTTAGGTGCTTTTATAAACACTGCAATAACAGCAGCAAGAACACCTAAAATTGCTATAATTGCCAAAACAAAAGTTACAAAATTAAAGTATTTTCCTGCCGTTTTTATACCCGTATCAATAAGCTTTAAATCAGATGCATTAAATGGCGTTACTCGGCAATAAAGCAATATCATATTAACAATGCCAAGCACTACCCACACCACCGATACAACAGCACAGTAAAATACTCTTCTCTTAACCAGCATCACAAACGAAATCGAACACATAATAATTAATGCATTACACATAAATTGTACAGGTCGTGTAAACAAATACTTAAAACCATCTATTACAGAACTTCTACTAAATATTTCAACCAAAAGTTCAAGCACTATTGGCAAAAATATAATAATAAGCATAGTTCTAACATTATCTTTATTCTTAAAAAACTTCTTAATCATAATGCCTCTTTCCAGATAATTTAACATTCTATTATACCTTCTGAAGTGATAATAGCCTTAATCAATTTATCTTTTTGCACCGGAATATCAGAATACTCATATGCATTCCTAATAATCTCTGTGGCAATTTTTAATTTGTATTCATCATTTGAATAGACTATTGCTATTATATCATCTTTTTTAATACTGTCACTTACTTTTTTTATAATCTTAATTCCGACCGATAAATCTATATTGCTTTCTTTGTTTTCTCTTCCGCCTCCAAGAGCCAGAGAAGCCTTTCCTATCTTTTCACAGCAAATCCTCGATACATATCCATCTTTTTCTGCTTTTATCTCATAAATATACCCGGCTTTTTCAAATTTTTCGCAGTTATCTGCATATGAAGAATCACCATTTTGCGCCGAAACAAACTCTTTAAACTTATCAAAAGCCTGACCGGTCTTTATTTTTTCTTCAAGCATTTTTTTACCTTGCTCATAAGTATCGCTCTTACCGCCAAGGTTAATCATATAGCTACCAAGCACAAGACAAAGCTCAAGCAAATCATTCGGACCTTCACCTTTTAGAGTATCAATGGCTTCGATTACTTCAAGAGAATTTCCAACTGCTTGTCCAAGTGGCTCATCCATATCCGAAATAATTGCTACAGTTTTTCTTCCTGCTCCATTACCGATTTTAACCATAGCATTTGCAAGACATATCGCATCTTCCTTCGTCTTCATAAATGCACCATCACCACATTTAACGTCAAGAACAATACAGTCAGCACCTGACGCAAGCTTTTTACTCATTATACTGCTCGCAATTAACGGAATACAGCTAACGGTAGCCGTTACATCTCTTAAAGCATATATCTTCTTGTCTGCAGGAGCTAAATTTTCAGTTTGTCCAACTATTGCAATTCCTATTTCATTAACATTATTAATAAAATCAGTTGTACTGATAGTTGTCGAAAAACCTTCAATACTCTCAAGCTTATCTATAGTTCCACCTGTATGACCCAGACCTCTTCCCGACATTTTAGCCACCGGAACACCACATGCAGCAACCATAGGTCCAAGAACAAGCGATGTTTTATCGCCTACTCCGCCTGTACTATGCTTATCAACCTTAATCCCCTCAATCTCTGACAAATCAAGGGTTTTACCGCTATTAGCCATAATCATTGTCAAATTCAGTGTTTCCTCTTCATCCATACCTTTGAGATAAATCGCCATCAGCAACGCCGACATTTGATAATCCGGTATCGTACCATTTGTATAACCCATTACAGCAAACTCAATCTCCTCATATGATAATTTATGTCCATCTCGTTTCTTTTCAATAACATCATACATTCTCATAGCAGACACCCTCCGTCTATTTTATTTGTTCTAAAAAGCTTGTTCCTATATCCAATTTATCAACTTTAAAATATTCCGCAATGGTTGCACCTATATCTGCAAAGCTCTCTCTTTCCCCTAAATACACATTTGATTTAAGCTTCTTACCATAAATAAGAATAGGTATATATTCTCTTGTATGGTCAGTCCCCTTAGTAGTAGGGTCACAACCATGATCAGAATTAATAATAAGAAGATCCTCATCTTTCATCGCATTTATTATCTCAGGAATCCTAACATCAAATTCCTCCAGCCCCTTTGCATAACCTAAATAATCATTTCTATGTCCCCATTTAGAATCAAATTCAACAAGATTAGTAAATATAAGACCTTCAAAATCAGATTTAATATAATCTATCGTTTTATCAATTCCATCCTGATTATCCTTAGTATGCACAGCCTCCGTCACACCTACTCCTGCAAATATGTCTTCTATCTTACCAACAGCTATAACAGCATAACCCGAATTCTTTAAATAACACAACAAGTTATTTTCAGAGGGTTTAATCGAAAAATCTCTCCTATTGGACGTTCGTGAATAATTGCCATTTTCACCCACGAAAGGTCTCGCAATAACTCTTGCGACGCCATGTTCATCTTTAAGTATATTTCTTGCAACCTCACATAATCTGTATAATTCCTCCGGCGCATATACCTCTTCATGACATGCTATTTGAAAAACACTATCTGCCGAAGTATATATAATCGGCTTTTTTGTCTTAATATGCTCATCGCCAAGTCTTGCAATAATTTCCGTTCCTGATGCCACTTCATTTCCAAGCACGTCCTGAACACCGGTTTTTTCACAAAATTCATCAATAATTTCCTTTGGAAATCCCTCAGGATAGGTAGGAAATCTTTCCTTAGAATAAATACCTGTCATTTCCCAATGTCCAACCGTGGTGTCTTTTCCTTTAGAAATCTCTGCTCCTTTACCATAACATCCTATTGCACTTTCAACACCTTCAATATGAATCATTCCAGGTATATTACCAAGCCCCAGTTTAATCATATTAGGTATCTTAAGACCACCATTCTTTTTTGCAACATGACCTATTGTATGAGTTCCAACATCATCAAAATCCTTTGCATCAGGCAATTCCCCCATACCAACGCTATCCAATATAATCCATATTACTCGTTTTTTAGCCATTCCGAAACACCCTTTCTCCAAACATTTACTAAACTCTGTTAAAAAAAGAGTTTCATCATTCAGAAATCACGAAACTCTTTTATATTCAAATAATTAATTCAACCTTTTTGCCAAATGTTGTTGTTCTACAACATATTTTTTCTCATCCATACTATCTTTTTTTCGTTCCTCAATTATCATAGCATCATCTTGCGCCCCGTCATAATCAACAAGCTTTGCATATTCTTCTCCACTTTGATCCTTACCTATATAAAAAACACCGTCTTTATAGTAGATATCCGTTTCCAAATCCCTATTAAGTATTACCGCTTTTATTATCCTAACTCCATCTTGAAAATAAATATCATCTCTAGCTCCGCTACTTACACCATCATATGTAACAGCCCTAACAGCCCAGGCACCATTAAGATTTTCTACTTCCTTAATTATCTCCTTTTCATAGAATTCATCTGTATCCATTAAGTATGATGCATACTTTGCATTTTTATACATTTCTGCGATATTATGCATTTTTCCATCATTCATATTGTCCAGTTCTATTAATGAATCATTAAATCTTTTCTTAATCATGTACAATTCAAAAAATACACTTGCTACCAACAGCAATATCCCAACTATTACAGCTAATACTACTATCCACCTTTTCTTTTTCCCATTATTCTTTTCTTCTTTTACATAAACCACATTATCCATCTCCATTATTTTCTCCATGTATCACTTTCTCGGATGTGCCTTAGTATATTCATCCCTAATTTTTTTTGCATTTAAGTCAGCATACATCTGTGTAGTAGATATATCAGCGTGCCCCATCATTTCCTGCACCACTCTTAAATCTGCACCATTTTGAACCATATGTGCTGCAAATGAGTGTCTAAGCATATGAGGTGTTATATCTTCACCAATTCCCGCTTCCTCTCCATATTGTTTGATTATCTTCCAGAAGCCTTGTCTACTCATAGATTTTCCATGACAATTAAGAAAAAGATAATCACTATCTTCCTCTGCCTTACCACAAAAAGTTCCCCTAACTTCCGTAACATATGTAATTAATGCTTTCTTTGCTGTATTACCAAAAGGAATTGTTCTATCTTTTTTTCCATCACTACATGTAATATATCCAAGTAGTACATTGACATCATACACCTTAAGATTGACAAGCTCACTAACCCTTATTCCCGTAGCATAAAGTAATTCAAGCATTGCTTTATCTCTAATTCCTTTGTTAGTTGTAATGTCAGGTGCATTAAGCAACCTATCCATACTACCAACCTTTATAACATCCGGTTTTTTCTTCTGTACAGACGGACCCTTAAGTGTCCTTGCAGGTTCTCCAACAACTTTGCCATTAACAAGCTCATATTGAAAAAAAGCCTTTATCGCTGCAATATTTCTATTTATTGTCGCCGCCGATTTTCCTTCTCTCTCTAAAAACAGAACATACGAATTAAGACTTGTTGAATTTATCCTTGAAACCTCATTTATCCCCATTCTTTCAAAATAGTCAACAAACTTCTGTAAATCTCTCTTATAAGAAACTTCTGTATTTTTAGATAATTTCTTTACATCTCTTATGTAAAAAATAAAATCTTCAACATCAACCTTCATGTTCTCACCCTTTGTAAAACGAATTTTTACCTATTATCCATTATACAAGTATTTAATTATTAATGCAAACAAATTATAACAAATTTCAACTTCAATTATTGTCTCTAATATACATAAAGCTACAATCATAATAGCTACAGTTCCGGTTTTTTTTAAACCTTTAATATTTCCACCATTTTTAACCACATAAATTGTCAAAGGAATTAATATTAAACACTGCGGAAACACAGAAAAAAAGTAGACCACAATTCCCATAAGTCCATAATTAACGGTAGCCATATATATGTATATACAATTACAAAATCCTAAAAAACAGCAATAGCCACAGTTAAAAACGTTCTTAAAGCTTGTATAACCTATCAAATAGACGAATACCATTTCTTTTATTCTTCTAAAAAACACATCAAACAGCAGGTTCAAATTCATCGTTTCCAAATTCAAAAACTTATTAGAATAATATAAAGAATAAGTTTCAAGCTGTTCTACATATTTATTTGACAAATCCCAAAAATACACAATCCCCAAAAGAATCCCACATACAAAACAAAACATCAGATAATTCTTTTTTATATAACAAAATACCGCATACATTCAAACACCTCCATATTTGAATATATGCGATACTAATAACTGTTATTCTTTACAATATTTATTATAATACGCCAAAATAGCTGACACCGTTTTAGAATCCTGTATTACACCATCATAAATCATTTGCACTAATGTTTCCGGTTCATACTCAACCACATCAACATACTCATCCTCATCTAAATTCTGCTGTGATTTTTTTAAATTCTTAGCAACAAACACATCAATTCTTTCATTACAAAATGCAACGGTTGTTTTAATACTAATTAAAAATTCCAAATCATCTGATTTATAGCCTGTTTCTTCCTCTAGTTCTCTTGATGCACATTCTATCATAGGCTCATGTTCGTTATCCAAACCACCTGCCGGTATTTCTATAGTTTCCCTATCCAAAGCATTTCTATATTGTTTTACCAATAATATTTTGCCATCTTCAGTCACAGGTAAAGCTGCTGCTGCACCTTTATGTTTTATAAAGTCCCACTCAGCAACATTTCCGTTAGGAATCTGAACATAATCCTTGTACATATCAATTATTGCGCCTTTATATACAAGTTCTCTTTTAATTCTTTCAAATTTTTCCATAATCATTACCTACTTTATATTCTCACACTTATTGTAACATGCATCAGTTGCTTTAATAATAGCATTTCTAAAACCATTTTCCTCAAGGCTTGAAACTGCCGCAATTGTAGTTCCACCAGGTGAACAAACATTATCCTTTAATGCTCCCGGATGCATACCTGTCTCAAGCACCATTTTTGCTGCACCAAGTACCGTCTGAGCTGCCATTTCATATGCCGCATCACGTGGAATACCATATTTAACCGCTCCATCTGCCAACGCTTCAATAAACATATATACATATGCAGGAGAACTTCCACTAACACATACAACTGCGCTCATCAATTTTTCTGACACAATTTTATATTTACCAAACGAAGAAAATATCTTGCCAATTACATCTTTTTCTTCAAAGTTAAATAAATTCTGTTCATAGCACACGCCTGTCATTCCCTCACCAAGCAATGCCGGGGTATTAGGCATAGCTCTTACTATTCTGCTATCAAATCCTAACGAATCCTTAAGACTCTGAATAGTAATTCCCGGTGCAATAGATATAATTACATGATCCTTCTGGATAACATTCTGAATATTTTTTAATACTTGAGAATAAAATTGTGGCTTAACTGCTAAAATAACATATTTCGCACTATTAGCACATTCGGCATTAGATTCCGCATATGGAATACCCAGTTCCTCTGAAACCTGTTCCACTCTTTCTCTGTTAACATCTGTAAAGATTATTTCATCCTTATCAAATTTGTTAATAATACCTTTTAACATGGCATAACCCATATTACCCATACCTATAAATCCTATTTTAGCCATAGTAAAACCCGCCTTTCATTCTCATTTTTATCTGTATATTATTTAAGCATTTTCAAGTAATTTATTTACACTTACAAGTTTAACACATAATGTGAATATTTCAGCTGCACTTCTCATTTCCTCATCAGTTGGGAAAGAAGGTGCTATTCTGATATTTGAATCCTTTGGATCCTTCTTGTATGGGTATGTAGCTCCAGCTCCTGTTAAAGTAACTCCTGCCTCTTTACACATAGCTACAATGTCTTTAGCGCATCCTTCCATACTGTCAAATGATATAAAATATCCACCCTTTGGTGAAATCCAAGAACCGATTTCAAGTCCAGAGAGTTCTCTTTCAAAAATTTCAAGAACTGCCTCAAACTTAGGTCTAAGTGACTCGGCATGCTTTTCCATATGCTTGTACACACCATTTATATCTTTAAAATATCTAACATGTCTTAACATATTAACCTTATCATAGCCTATAGTCTGAATTGTCATTATTTTAAGTATTTGCTCTATATTTTCCTTTGAAGCTGCAATCGCAGAAATTCCTGCTCCTGCATATGATACCTTTGATGTAGAACAGAATTCATATACCATATTCTCGTTGCCATTCTTCTTACATTCAGCAAAAATCTCTAACAACTCGTCCTTATCATCCGGATATAAATCATGTATTGCATATGCATTATCCCAGAATATTCTGAAATCCTTTGCTGCCGGCTTAAGTGCTGCAAATCTCTTTACAACTTCATCTGAATATGTCACACCCTGTGGATTAGAATATTTAGGTACACACCAGATACCCTTAATACTTTCGTCATTATTAACATATTCTTCAACCATATCCATATCAGGACCTTCTGCTGTCATAGGAATATTAATCATTTCTATTCCAAATAATTCTGTAATAGCAAAATGTCTATCATATCCTGGTGCGGGACAAAGGAATTTTACCTTATCTAATTTAGACCAAGGTGTACTTCCAAGAACTCCAAACAACATTGCTCTTGATACCATATCATACATAATATTCAAACTTGCATTACCACATACAATAACATTATCAGAAGAAACTCCCATAATATCTGCCATAAGCTTCTTAGCTTCACTGATTCCATCAAGAATTCCATAATTTCTAACATCCATTCCATTTTCAGCTTTCATATCTGACGAACCGATTAATACATCCATCATATCATTCGATAAATCAAGCTGCTCCTTAGATGGCTTACCACGAGACATATCAAGTGTAAGTCCTTTACCCTTAGCATCTTCAAATTTCTTTTCTAATTCATTTTTTAATTCAAGCAATTCGCTTTTTGACATTTCTTTATAAGCTTTCATAATTTAGTACCTCCACTATTTTCTAAACCATTTTAATATAATCATATAAATTTTGCAACAAAAAAAGCTGTTACACCAAAAATTAGTGCGAACAGCTCTTTTCCTTAAATTGTGACAATTTCATATGGTATACGATTTACTTCACAATAGTCTGTAAAATGGTTCACTCCATTTTCTACTGCAAATTCTTCTTTTAAAATATCTTCTATACTCTTAGTCTTTCCGTATCTGATTCGAAGAAGTGACAGCATGCGATACGTTCCATCTTCATCAAGCTTGTAATAGAAATCTATTTCATCTTTACCAAAGAATTCCTCGCATCCATCACCATATTCCGAGCCTTCAAAACATAATCTTTTCTCCTCTATAGAAATCCTAAAAGAATACTCCGTATTTGATAATAGAGAAACCGTTATATCTTTTATATCGCTTTCTATCACTTCCCAAAATTCTTGATTCCATAATTCCTCAGTGATTTCAGCATATTTTCGGTTCACCACCAAAATATCTTCCGGAATGACTTCTCCCATTATAACCCATTCCGGACTACCCTTTATCAAGCGATATGCTTCTCCCATTGCATTACATTGATATAGTACACCTTGTTCATAATCATAGAAATATACCACAAAAACATCTTTATACAATCCAACAAATTCACAATAATATTGTTCCATTTCAGGATAATCCTGCATATCTTCTAATGCTTCTGTCATTTCTCCGTAATACCATGCCTGTTGTCTGAGTCCTGCATTGAAACGTTCCCATAATGCATTACCTAATTTAGTATAATCTTTCTTTATACTTCTCATATTTGCTAATTTATCAGCCAGAACCAGCATTTTTAAACGTAACGGCGCCAACAAAGTGTCTCTAATCTCTGTTTCTTTACGTTCTTCCCAAGTCTTACTCTTATCCTCTGTATGCCCACCTACAAGGCCAGCTACATCATCTCCAAAAGTTGCTCGAATTTCTTCTATAGTTGTATCTGTATCTTCCACTACATCATGAAGCAGACCTGCAATTACAAGATTCGCATCAGCTTTCATTCCATAAAGAATATTCATCACTTCTAATGGATGTACAATAAACGGAATATCTGTACCTTTTCTGGTCTGTCCATGGTGGCAATCCATAGCAAAACGAATCGCCATTTCTACTCTGGAATTATCATCCACCTTCGAATTGTCTAACTGGTAATATCCTTTTGTCTCCATAATAACCTCCATTCCGAAGCGTTTACGCGTAGGAACCGCTCGAAGAAATTCGCGAAGGCGATTTCTTCGTAGCATCAAGGCATATTTGTGACGCTTCGGCACAAATTGCCGTGTGTAAAATCAACGCATCAGCGTGATTTTTCACACTACCCTCCATTATAAAACGAACTGGTGCTTTAATGTACTTACAACACTTGTCATATGATATTTAATCAAAAATATTTGATTTGAATATTTCGTGTATTTTGTTTTTGCCTTCTGCATTAATGGATATACATACTTTTCTGTTTCATTTATATATTCGATAATTTTTTCTTTTGAAAAGCCTGTAGCCATTGCAGAAACATTGTTGCAACGGTCAATTAATTTTACCATTGTGGCAATAGGATTTTTAGCGATATCCTCATAATATTTTTTTGTCTCCTTTGAAGCATCCTATCTCAATATTTGAAATTTGTCAATATATCTCCCGATATATTTTTTTGTAATTTATCTCAATACCTTTGTAGGTATCCATTCATTGTTAATAAATTATTTGCCTTGTTTATCCATACACTTACCCTATCAGTTCTCA
>JAFQLS010000013.1 GCA_017396555.1 Lachnospiraceae bacterium
ATTGTTCCAGGTAAAACCTCAACAATGCGTTGCTGTGTATACAAGGAAAGAGCAATATTAACTGAAAGAGTTAAAATAGCAATGGGTGGAGATAAAGAAAATCCAAATGTTATTGAGGTTATTGATATTGCTTGCGATGAGTGTCCGGCAGCAGGCTATGAGGTAACAGATTCATGTCGTGGATGTTTAGCTCACAGATGTGAGGATGTATGTAAAAGAGGTGCTATTTCATTTGACCATAATCATGTAGCTCATATTGATAAGTCAAAATGTGTGGAATGTGGTCAATGTGCAAAGGTATGTCCTTATTTTGCAATTGTTAATAGGAAGCGCCCTTGTCAAAATGCATGTAAGGTAAAAGCTATCTCAATTAATGAACAGAATGCAGCAGCTATTGATAATGATAAATGTATCAGCTGTGGAGCGTGTGTATATCAGTGTCCGTTTGGAGCAATTTCTGATAAGTCGTATATCTTAAATGTAATAGATTTGATTAAAAAGAGTAATAATAATCAGAAATATAAGGTGTATGCAATAGTTGCACCATCTATTTCAAGCCAGTTTGTGTATGCTAAGCTTGGTCAGGTAATAACAGGCTTAAAGGAACTTGGTTTCTTTACGGTAATAGAGGCAGCACTTGGTGCTGATATGGTAGCACAGGCAGAGTCGAAGGAGCTTGTTGAAAAAGGATTCTTAACAAGCTCGTGTTGTCCGGCATTTGTGTCATATATTAAATCAGAGTTTCCGGAATTGCTTGAATATGTATCACACAATATGTCTCCTATGGGGGCATTGGCAAAATATATAAAGGATACAACTGAAAATGCAAAGGTTGTATTTATAGGACCTTGTACGGCTAAGAAGGCAGAAGCACAGCTTGAAAATATTAAGCCTTATGTGGATGCAGTTATGACATTCGAGGAATTACAGGCACTATTTGACAGCAAGGATATAGATATTACAACTCTTGAGGAAGATGTTCTTGATAATGCTTCGTATTTTGGAAGAATATTTGCACGTAGTGGTGGATTGTCAGATGCAGTAGTTCAGGGCTTAAAGGAACAGAATATTGACTTTGAGTTAAATGCTATCGCATGTGATGGAATTGAGGAATGTAAGAAAGCTCTTATGAGAAAGAGTAAAAATGTCCTTGATGCTAACTTCATTGAAGGTATGGCGTGTATTGGTGGCTGTATCGGTGGTGCAGGTTGTCTGACACATGGTGAGAAGAACAAGGCAGAAGTAGATAAGTATGGCAGGGAAGCATTGGAAAAGACCATAAGTGATGCGGTTTCGGTATTGAATATTTAATTTATTTATTGACTTTGCCTATAAAAATGTTATAATCAAACAGATGATAGTCTATGAGAGGTCTACTAATGTAGGCAAGGTGGGTGGAACCGCGAGAAATGATAACTCATCCCTCTGATGTGAATGCATCAGGGGGATTTTTTATTTTAGAAAGGAAGATGAATATGAAGATTACATTAAAAGACGGATCTGTTAAAGAGTATGCAGAGGCTATGGCAATTATTGACATAGCAAAGGATATCAGCGAAGGGCTTGCAAGAAATGCATGCGCTGCTGAATTAAATGGTGAGGTTGTTGATTTAAGAACTGTTGTAGAGGAAGACAGCGAGCTTAGTATATTAACGTTTAATGATGAGAAGGGTAAGGCTGCTTACAGACATACAGCTTCTCACGTGTTAGCTGAGGCGGTTAAGAGATTATATCCTGATGCAAAGCTTGCAATCGGACCATCTATAGATACAGGTTTTTACTATGATTTTGAACACGAATCGTTTTCAAGAGAAGACCTTGATAAGATTGAAGCAGAAATGAAGAAGGTTATTAAGGAAAATGCAAGACTTGAGAAATTTACACTTCCAAGAGAAGAAGCTATTAAATTTATGGAAGAGAGAAATGAGCCATACAAGGTAGAGCTTATTAGAGATTTACCTGAGGATTCAATTATTTCCTTCTATCAGCAGGGGGAATTTGTTGACCTTTGTGCTGGTCCTCATCTTATGAATACAGGTGTTATTAAAGCATTTAAGCTTATTTCATCATCTGGTGCATATTGGAGAGGTAATTCTGACAATAAGATGCTTGCAAGAATATACGGAACAGCATTTACAAAGAAGGCAGAGCTTGATGAGTATCTTGCATATCTTGAGGATATTAAGAAGAGAGACCATAATAAGCTTGGTCGTGAGATGGAATTGTTTACAACTGTTGATGTTATCGGACAGGGGCTTCCACTTATTATGCCAAAGGGCGAAATTATGATTAGAACAATGCAAAGATGGATTGAAGACGAGGAAGAGAAGAGAGGATATGTAAGAACAAAGACCCCTCTTATGGCTAAGTCAGATCTTTACAAGATTTCAGGACATTGGGATCATTACAAGGAAGGTATGTTCGTACTTGGTGACGAAGATAAGGATAAGGAAGTATTTGCCTTAAGACCTATGACATGTCCATTCCAGTATTATGTATACAAAGCAAGCCAGAAGAGCTATAGAGACCTTCCAATCAGATATGGTGAGACATCTACACTCTTTAGAAATGAAGATTCAGGAGAAATGCACGGACTTACTCGTGTACGTCAGTTTACAATCTCAGAAGGTCATTTAGTAGTTAGACCTGACCAGATGGTTGAAGAATTTAAGGGATGTCTTGCACTTGCTAAGCATTGTCTTGAGGTTCTTGGCGTAGAAGAGGATGTAACATACCATTTATCAAAATGGGATCCTGACAATAAGGAAAAATATATCGGAGCACCTGAGGTTTGGGAAGAAACAGAAGGTCATATTCGTGGAATTCTTGAAGAACTTGGTGTTAATTATACAGAGGATGTTGGTGAGGCAGCATTCTATGGACCTAAGGTTGATATTAATGCTAAGAATGTATATGGTAAAGAAGATACAATGATTACAATTCAGTGGGATGCTCTTCTTGCTGAGCAGTTTGATATGTACTATGTAGACCAGAATGGTGAAAAGGTAAGACCATATATCATTCACAGAACATCAATGGGCTGCTATGAGAGAACATTGGCATGGCTTATTGAGAAATATGCAGGTCTTTTCCCTACATGGTTGTGTCCGGAGCAGGTAAGAGTACTTCCTATTTCTGAGAAATATCAGGAATATGCTACTAAGGTTGAAGCAGCACTTAAGGATAATGGAATCAGATGTAGTGTGGATAACCGTTCTGAAAAGATTGGTTTCAAGATTCGTGAAACAAGACTTGACAGAGTACCTTATATGTTAGTAGTAGGTCAGAAGGAAGAAGAGGAAGGAAAAGTATCAGTAAGAAGCCGTTTCCTTGGTGATGAAGGACAAAAGACACTTGATGAATTCATAGATGCAATCTGTAAGGAAATAAGAACAAAAGAAATTCGTAAGATTGAAGTAGAAGAGAATAAATAGTTTAGTGAAAATAATGGGACTGTCTGTGGGATGGTCCCATTATTGACATGATTTATTGAATGTGGTAGTATGATAAAGTAATAATTAATTAGGGCAAACTTATGGAAACATGAGGACGCAAAGCTGTAAGTCTAAGGTTATATGTAAAAGGGTACAAAGGGAAAAAATTCTTGATATACATATTACTATGATGGTTTAGTTGCAATGAGTATTCGTTGCAACTTTTTTTGCTTTATGGGATATGATAAAGGAGGAACAAAAGAGTATGAAATTATTTAAAATTGGAGTTTTAGGAGCTATAATTATGGTATGGATTGGAAGTATGACAATTAGGGCAGAGGCAGCTACTATTAAGGATTCGGAAACCGGATATAGGTATACAAAGGATGGAGATAGTACATCAGTAATCCCTATATTGGAGGCGATTAAAGAGATAGAGAAATATGAAGCAACGGAAAATGTACATTATCTACGAAGTACACTTGCTGATTATCTTGTGGGTGGTTATCTATATTATCCGATTCCGGGAGCAAGAAATACCAATGTACTTGGTAGTAATACTGCAACAATGGTACCTCAGGGAATATGCAGGATGGATAATTATATTTTAATCACTGCTTATGATGGGATTGCAAAAAAAGATAAGAGAATATATACTTCTGAAATAAAGAAGTATGAAAAAGAAAATCTGTATATGAACAGAGGAAAGAGAAATTCTGTGATATATATTCTTACTGTAGATGGAAAGTATATAACAACTCTTGTGTATGATAAGGCGTGTCATATGGGTGGAATAACATATGATGGAGCTAATGTATGGATAGCTGAGGATGAAAATGGTGTGAGTGCTATAAGTAAGGCAGATATACTAAGAGCTACTAATATAGCTATATCAAAGGGTGCAAAGTCTATTGAATTAAAAGGAATTAATAAGGTGGCTATCAGTAGACTTGAAAAAGCAAGCTATTGTACATATTTTGATAACAAATTATGGGTTGGAACGTTTTGGGAGAAAAAAGAAGGCGATATATATGGATATTCAATAAGTTATTTAAGAGGGAAACCTATATTAACTCCTTCAAGGCATATCAAGTCACCAAAGAAAACACAGGGAATGTGTTTTTATAAGGAAAATAATATAGTATATCTTGCATTAGCAATATCGCATGGAAGGAATAATGACTCAAAAATATTATGTTATAAGTTGAATACATATTATACTACTACAACAAGGAAATCAGATGGGTCATTACAGATAACAAGACCTAAGGCTTATAAGACGATATATTTGCCACCCATGCTAGAGCAGATAAGTATGAATGGAGTATTTATGTATAGTATATTTGAATCGGGAGCGAGACCATATATTGATGGAACAGATGGGGATCTTACTACAGATACACCGATAGGATATTATTGTATATTTGATGCCAATAAGATTTTTAAATAAGGAGAAAACGTATGAAAAAGGCGATAATTTTAATATTATGTGTATTATTATTAACAGCATGTCAGGATAAAGGAAAATCTACAAATACAGAACAATCAACAAGGACACCTAATTCTATAGTTGGGACATGGTATGAATTAATTGCTAATGATTCTACCAATAGATGGAGCTTTAGTGAGGGCGGTGATTATGAGTATGTAAAAGAAAACAAAGAGGATAAAAAGTATAATCATAGTGGAAGTTATATTATAGAAGATAATATAGTTACTATGACAAGGGATAATGGTAAGGTGTATGGTAAATATAGAATAAAATATACGGATTATGGTCTTAAACTAATGTATGCCGAGGAGGCAGGTAGGCCAATTGAATTATATGAGAGTAAACAGCAATTATTAGAAACAAGTCCAAATTATTACAATACTAAAACATATTATAAAACAATAGCAGATGAAGAGGGGTACGTTATTGAAGATGGTGTATTAATAGCATATGTTGGAGATGCAAAGAAAATAAGGATACCATCAGAAGTAAAAACGATAGATGCAGTTTGGTACGGAAAAAGGTTGAAAAAGGTTACATTTCCGGGTACACTGAAAAAAATTAATTCAACAGTAATAGATGCTGAATCGAATATTGAGTGTGTGTATATAGAAGAAGGAGTAGTAGAAATAGAAGATCATGCATTTTGGGATGCGTATTTATTAGAACTTCATATCCCTTCATCTGTTACTAAAATAGGAAAAGATATTATAGGAGTAGAGGAGGGAGGAATATCTGAGGAGACTACAATCTATATACAAAAAGATTCATATGCTCATCAATATTTTGTAAAAGAAGGCTTAGAAGACCAACTTGTATTTGAAGAACCAGAAAATATATGGGTTAAGATATTAATAATTACAGTAGTTGTCGTGTTAGTAATAGGTGTGTCGGTGGCAATTGCTATAGTAGTGAAAAAGAAAAGTAAGAATGCAGACATTTCGAATTGATGAGATAAAAGGAAGACCAAAAGAGTATGAAAAAGGCAATAATTTTAATATTATGTGTATTATTATTAGCAGCATGTCAGAATAAAGGAAAATCTACAAATACAGAACAGTCAACGAGGACACCTGATTCTATAGTTGGGACATGGTATCAATTGAAAAGTGCTGATTATGTAATAAGCTGGTACTTTGGTGAAGATAATACCTTTGAGATTATAGATGACTATTATGGAGATGTTTCTATTCATAGTGGAAGTTATGTTATAGAGGATAGTATAGTTACTATGACAAGGGATAATGGTGGAGGATACGGTAAATATAGAATAAAATATACAGACTATGGATTTAAGCTAATGTATGCCGAAAAAGCAGGCAGACCACTTGAATTGCATGAAAACAAGCAAAAATTAATTGAATCTGCCCCTAATTATTACACTAGTATTACATATTATAAAACAATAGCAGATAAAAATGGATATGTTATTGAAGATGGTGTGCTTATAGAATATATAGGAGAGGCAAAGTCTATAACAATACCCTCAAAGGTAAAATCAATAGAGAGTGGGTCGTTTAGTCGGGTGAGAAACTTAGATAAAATAACTTTTCCGGAGACGATAAAAATAATACCATCGCATGTAATTGGGGTTGAAGGTTCGGTGAGTTATGTATATATTAAGGATGGTGTTCAAGAAATAGAGGATTATGCATTTTGGGATGCGTATTTATTAGAACTTCATATCCCTTCATCTGTTACTAAAATAGGAAAGGATATTATAGGAGTAGTGGAGGGAGGAATATCTGAGGAGACAACAATCTACGTCGAAAAAGACTCATATGCCCACCAATATTTTGTAAAAGAAGGCTTGGAAGAACAACTTGTATTTGAAGAACCGGAAAATATATGGGTTAAGATATTAATAATTACAGTAGTTGTCGTGTTAGTAATAGGTGTGTCGGTGGCAATTGCTATAGTAGTGAAAAAGAAACGCAAGTAGTTGATGTGTTTTAAGGTATAAGTATAGGTAATAATTCTACTATCTAAAAAGAACATCAAGCTAAAGTATATGATTTAGCTTGAGTGTTCTTTTTTTACAAATTGCAAATATTATTTTATTATTTCTTGAAATAGTAGGAAAGTTTTAGGTGTACGTTCTAAATCAATATTAGCATAGTCTATAGTAGCAAGTCGTCCTTTGTACATAAAATAAATACTAATATCATATGTAAAATGGTCAGGAGAATTGTATATAAGGTCTATTTTGTCTTCTGTTTTGTTAAGATTAATTTCCCTTAAATAGCTGGTATAAAGTTGCTTTATATCTGATTTGTTAAATGTCTTTTCAGAGTAAGCAGCAGGATAACTCTCTATATATGCGTCAGAATAATCTGGAAGAGTTGTAAGTTTATTAATAAACTCTTCACTTTTTTTAACACTTTTATTAATTGTATCAGCATAAGGAGTATAGTACAAATTTCTATAGTATACCTTGTTTCCTGAATGAATTGCTATAGGAGTTGAGTAGTAGTCCTGCTCCATGTCATAGTCTGTATTTTCTAGAACCACAAGAGATTTAGCTACTATTTCCTTAATGTAGTCATCATCGATTTTTATTTCATATGATACTAGGTCATAATAAGAAGTATCATCGTAACCGAACCATAGAGCAAGGTAGTTATCCTTTATCTCAGACTCTAGTGTAATATAATCAATATCATCTGCTTCAAGCTGTGTAGCTTTGGTAACATTTCCTATTATATCTACAGTAGCATCAAATATAAGGCTTATAAGTATTGCAATTAAGAATAATGGCATTTTCTTTAATGATTTTGCAAGTTTTCTGCTTATTGTTAATTCAAAAATAAAGAATACAATAATTCCAATTATATAGAACAATATAATATTATCAAATTGGCTTGTAGCAACACATATAAGAGTAGGTATTGCTCCTGTTATTATCAGAGAAACAGGTTTGTTTCCGGTAGTTTTTGCTATATCGCTTTTTCTTTTTCTAAAGCATATACCGGCAAGAATAAAATAAATGATAGCAAGCACAAATGTATATATAACACCCTCTATGTGTATGAAGTTTGTGTTGCCTCCAAAAATGCATCCTATTGAATAAGTGACAATGTTATATTTGTTGTTTAATAATCCCCAAAATTTTTCTACATCGAGGTATTGGTATTTATGTACGGTAAAGGCTATAAGAAGATTAGTCATCATTCTTGGCATAAATAAAATAATGCCTGTCAGCAAAATGTTTGAATAAATTTTACCGGTTAGTGATATTGCAAGTGTAATAGCAGATATCACTAGCATAGATGCTGCAATAATTCCTAGAAATTCCACCAACATTTCTGAATATATTATAATTGCGTACCTAAAAAAAATAGCAGACAACATTGATGGTATTAAAATCACAATAAATATGCCAATAACCCATGTAATAACAGATAATACATATGATATGTAAATGCAGGTTCTGCTATAAGGTATTGCGTAGTAAAAATCACAGGAATTTCGTTTATTAAAACCATAAAAAAGAGTAAATGTCAATACTGGAGAGACGAGCATAAATGTCAATACCAGCATTGGGTTTATCTCAAAAAATGTATAAATAACAGTTGCTTCATCATAAAAAGTTAATAATGACAGAAAAGCTGATAAAAGCAACATAAATATCCCCATTTTTCTTAATTGTTTTAAGCCTTCAATATATAAATGCAGGCTGAATGTATTTCTATTTTTCACCGGCAATCTCCTCCAATACTTTTTCAAAATTGTATCCAAGCGCCTGCATTTCATATGTAAATACTTCCTCGAGAGTAAGAGGAAGGATATCAAGAAGAGCAGGAGACAAGTTGTTTAATTTACCTACTATTTCATCCTTATCGCCTCTTAATATCAGGTTTGTAACAGAACCTTTCTTATTAAAATTGAGGATATCTATATCTGTAAAAATTTCTTTATCATATTCTTTGTTAAATGCAATCTGTACCTTGAATAGAGAAGTTTTAAGATTGTTAACCTCGCTTTGAAGAACTATTCCACCTTCATGAAGAAGAGCCAGCTGATCACAAACATCTTCAAGCTCTCTTAGTGAGTGCGAAGTGATAATTGCAGTCGCTTTTCTTTCCATAACATCTTCACATATGAGTCCCTTTACAAGGTTACGCATAACCGGGTCAAGTCCATCAAATGTTTCATCAAAGAAATAGTATTTTGGTTTAACGGCAAGTGCAAGGATAATTGCTGCCTGTCTTTTCATTCCCTTTGAAAAAGAGCGAATAGGAGCTTTGTATTTAAGCTTGAATGAATTAACAAGCTGTTCGAAATATTCCTTGTCAAAGCTTTCGTAAATTGAACTATAGAAGTCAGCCATTCTCTTTAGCGACGCTCCGGGAAGGAAGAATAACTCGTCTGAAACATACATAAAATGTGATTTTATAGCGGGATTGTTATATACCTCTACATCATCTATTGTTATTTCGCCGGAATCTGCTTTGTATACTCCGGTCATCAATCTGATAAATGTTGATTTTCCGGCTCCGTTTGAACCAACCAGACCGTATATACAACCCTCTGGAATTTCGCAGGAAATATCCTTTAAGGCGGTGAATTTATCAAAAGTTTTTGTTGCATTTATAACTTTAATCATTTTTTTTATCTCCTTTCAGCATGAATGCATTATCCATACATTTAATCATTTCTTCTCTGGTTACACCTGCAAGAACAAGCTCGTACATTAATTTTTCTAAATCTCCAATCTGCTTTCTTTTGAGGCTGCTTAGGATATCCATAGCATTTTCGGTTATAAAACATCCTCTTCCCGGAACAGAGTAAATAAGACCGCGTCTGTCGAGCTCTGAATAGGCCTTTTGAATCGTATTAGGATTGATTGACAATTCAACTGACAGACTTCGAACAGAAGGAATCTGTGAACCGGGAACTAAAATTCCGGTTAGAACAAATTGTTCAACTTGAGAAATAATCTGTTCATATACAGGTTGTCTTGACATAACATCTATTCGAAACATATAATTACTCCTTTCTAAGAATTTCTTGATACAAAGCATAAGACTTTGGTGTTTTTTCTGTGATATTTAGAAATAAAGTTTTAGTGTTATCATTTATATCATAGTAAATTTTTATAAGGCCCGTATCCTGGTATTTTGCATCAAAATCATCATATTTAAGTGTAGAATCTTCCGTAGCTATTTCATATGAGGTTTTAACTATTTCACGACTCTCTTCAAGACTTAAGGAAGCAAGTTCCATACGATAAATTTCGTAAATATTTAAAATATCTGTTTCTGAATAGTCCTTATTCGTATATATTTTAAAATCACTTATATATTCTGCATCGGGTAGTTTTGAAGCCAGCCTAATAAATTCATCATTTTCCAGTAAGGCACTAGGTATCAAATTATGGTATTTATTTTCTTTGATTTCTAAATTTCTGTAGTATTTGGTTCCGTTTGAACAAATTAATACTTTTAAGTTTGTGTAACCTTCGGCATAATAAAAGAATCTATTGTTACCAGATGCATATACCTGTTTAGACATATCGATACTTTCTTTTATTGCATCCGAAATAACCTTTTTAGTTTCCGAATCTGTTATTTTTATTTTATTAATAACAGTTGAATAATAGGAATCATCATCTTCATATGACCATATGCGAGATGTGAATTTTACATAATCAATTTCATCTGCATCTGGTGTAAAACTCGTAGCCTTGTTACTTGTTATCAATATTGTGCTTATAATTAATATGTTAATTAATATAAGCACAGGTAGTCCAAGAATAGCAGACTTGAAGGTCTTAACAGTTCTGGTTGAAATAAATTCATATATAAAGTATACACATATGGCTGTAAAATATAAAAATAAGATTCCGGGTATGGTATAGTTTGCTTCTTCTCTATAGTATATATATTCCACGATTCCGGTTATTGCCGGAAGGCAAACGAAAGTTGTCAATATACATCTTGTTATGGTTTGCACAATTCTGTTATTTATTTCAGAACCGGCATTTTCGCTTCTCTTAGTCTTGGACAAAATAATAGCAAGTATGAAATAAATAATAGCAATTGTTAATGTATATATAATTCCTGGAATATAGTCATAATTTTCGTAGGTAACTCCAAAATTATGTGTTAAAAGATTTAATTTTCCGTCAAGAAAAATAGCTTTATTATTACTGTCAAGGAAACAACATATTCTATAAACAGAGCTGCTTATAAATGTAATTATAGCCTGTGGCAGCACCAATATAAGACCGGATACAACAATATGCGAAAAAAGTGTATTAGTCACTGACCATGCAAGATAAATTGTTGATATAACCAAAAGGTATGTTACAAATAGTCCTATGAAGTAAGTGATTCTATCTAATGCGTTGTAGTCATCTGATAATGTAGGAATTATTAGTGCAGACATCGGCAGGGCATAAGTAACAACTGATGCCATATATGAAAATGACGTACACACTATTGAGTTTGGAATAGAAAAATAAAAGTCGCTGGAATTCCTTCTGTGGAAAAAGCGTAGTATGTAAAAGGCCATTATTGGAATAAATGTTAAGTGTGCTGTCTGTGCGTAAATAGGAACAAGAATATCAGCGCCTCCTATACCAGTGCCTATAATAATTCCAAAAACACAAATTACCAATAAAATAGCAAACGCATCAATGGCAATGGTTGATAGTTGCTTTAAACCTTGAATATAAAGTTTTGGATTAAATAGTTTATTTTTCATAATTTGGTTCTCCTGTATAAATGTTAATTTGTCAGATATTCCTGATATTTAGCATAAGCCTTTGGTGTGGCTTTTGTGATATCAATTATTAATGTGTAGTATCCTGGAAATGAATTTCCATTATCATATAATACATGTAATTTGTTGGAATTACTAAAATCATCCAAACCTGAATAGAAGTCATTTGTTAATTTGCAATTGTTGATTATCATTTCCTTTCTGCTTGCTTCATCTAATGCTTCGAATTCCTTTATGTATATATTGTATATATCTAGAGCTTCAATAAAAATAAGTCCGTTAAATCCGTAACTTCCGTTAGTAATTGTTTTTGGTAGGTTAGAAGCTAATTCAATAAATTTATCAGTTTTTTCTATATTACTGAATAATTTGCTAAGATTATTTTCATCAATTCTTAGTTTTCTATATTCTGTTGAACCATTGGAACATATGGTAACTTTAATAGTTTTAAAGTTGTTATTTGGTGAGTCATATATTGGAACTCCATTAGCATCTAAATTTTTGGAATAAGCAACATTTTTATCAAGCAAATTTGCAATAATCTCTAAGGACTCAGTATCGCTAACCTTAGTTTTAGCATATATTAAATGCATATATGGGTCTACATCGTGAGAAGGTGAACCATTTTCAATGATAACATAATCAATCTCAGCTGCTGTAGGTGTAAAGGAAGCAAAGGATTTGCAAATTAGCAGAATTGCTCCTGAAATTACTATGTTAAAGGTAATAATAATCAAAACTCCCGTAAGTGCTCTTGACTTTGTTTTATTCTGTTTGGTTTTGTATATATTCCATAGAACATAGATGCAAATAACTGCAAGAAAAATAGCTATCGAAGCAATTATAGGTAAACCTACTTGCTTTCCATAATAAATAGTCCTGATAATACTATGCAAAGGAAATAGACAAGTTGCCGAACAGATGTAAATACTTACAAATGTCAGGAGCGCATTTTGAGCAGATTTAACTTTAGTTAATACTAATATAGCCAATATTGTTAATATAAGAGCAAATATAGTTGTATATATAATTCCTGATAAAGAATTATAATTGTAGTCAGAAATATGTGGTTTAATACCAATGTTATTAGTTAATAAGTTTAATTCTCCATTTAATAAAGGGTAGATTTTGCTTTTGTCAAGATAAGAACAAAGCTTATATACTGTTTTGGCGATATATGTAATAAGTGCCTGAGGTGATAATATGATAAGAGATAAAGCAAAACACAAGTAATTATTATCAGTTAGTGACCATGCAAGTAAAAATGCAGATATAAATAGCAAATTTGCAACAAATAATCCACAAAATCCCATCAAAATAGATGGAATCAACAAAATAACAAACGAATAGGTAAGTAGTGCTGTAGTATATGAGAAAATTATACATGCTCTTGTATATTCTGTTTGGTCTGTTTTGAATAGTTTGGTAACATAATTATGCATATAAAAAGCAAATATAGCTATGAGATATACATTTGTAAGTAAATAACTTGTAGCAGGAATAATTATGGGTACTATTATAGAAGATGCACATATTATCAGAGCTACCAATACGAATTGCTTTAATCCTGCAAGATAAAGTTTTAAATTAAAAAATTTTTTGCTTTTCATAAATATATTCCTCCATTTATAAAATGTATCAAGTGTACTATTCGAACTAGTACACTTAATATAATGCATAAAATATATCTTGTCAAGGGAAAAATGAAAAATGCCACAACCTAAGAAGATTGTGACATTTGCTCTAATTCAATATCTATTATTCTTTATAAAAATGCTGATAATCAACGGTTCCTTCCCATTCACCGCCCCATTTGAATCCTCTCTTAATGAATGCGTTGTAGCATACATCTCCTTTTTCTATTTTGTGTTCAAAATCCTTTGTTCTGTCTGCATATTCTGTAGCATTTATAGGTAGAATATTACGGTCGCCATATTCTGTTCTAACATAAGGATTGTACAGTGGATTGATGTCAACTGCCATACCATAGCTATGGTCGGATAAGGTATTTGTACCATCAACAAATCTATAGCAGAAAGCCGATGAATTATTGTCTGCCATGGATTTGTCATCGTTAGCATTGTATTCGTCAATTAATTTAATTTTTTCTATTTGATACTTGGCATCATAGAGTTCTTTGAAAATCTCTACAATATCTAAAGCAATTGCAGAATTAACGATTAATTCACCTTCTTTAATATTATTATCAAAATCATAATATTTTACTTTTACATATCTAAGATTATCAAGAGAATAATCACAATCCTGTGGGTACGATTTGCCGGTTATGCGTGCCTTTATCTCGTCGGAAACAGGCTCGAAATAAAATCCTTCTGCGTATGTAATTCTAAGAACTTCTGATAAATCTTCTTCAGTAGATATTGTAGTGGTTTGCATTGTAGTCTCCTTATTATTATCTTCTTGCTTACAACTGGTTAATAGAATAGAAGATATTATTATAAATGTTATGATGTAAATATTCTTCATAGTAACCTCTCATTTGTGTATTATATTAATTATGGTAACATATATTTGCGAAAAATGCACATAATAAAGGTGTAAATATTTTAGAAATGGAGGAAAATTTATGCCATTATTAGATTGTAGTGTAAGAACATGCTATTATAATAAGGAAAATAGCTGTTGCCTTGAGGGAATTAAAGTAGAGGGTAGTGAAGCAGATAAGCCATCAGCTACTTTATGTGCAAGCTTTAGAAAAAAGACGGGTGATACATTAACAAATAAGTGTAGTTGTTCTATGAATCCTACAGAACATTCGTCTGTAGATTGTATGGCCACCCACTGCGTATACAATAGCGGTTTATACTGTATGGCAGATAAGATTGGTATCTGTGGTAGCAGTGCAAAGCAGAGCGAAGAAACAGAATGTGGAACCTTTAAAAAAAAGTAAAAAAGTTGTAATTTGTGAATCACCAACTGGTTTATCCGGTTGGTGATTACTTGTAAATAAAATATGAACAAAATTAGTTTATAAATAGCTAAAAAAACTATTGACAACATAATATGGTAGTGGTATTATATCAGAGTTGATTAAGACCGATTATGTATCGGCAAGAAGCAGAGTATCCACTCTCACCGGGTAACAGTTAAGACTCGTTCACTCCGGTACTGATATTTAGAATACTATTACATATAATGTGTTGTGATATTAATCTGGTATTAAGTGGATAGTCTGACTATCCACTTTTTTTATTTTAACTTTGGAGGTGTACTACTATTAGCGATTTAATGATTAACGAACAGATTAGAGACAAAGAGATTCGTTTGATAGGCGAAGACGGCGAACAGCTTGGAATTATGTCTGCAAAAGATGCATACAAGCTTGCGAAGGAAGCAGATCTTGACCTTGTTAAGATTGCACCAAATGCAAAGCCACCGGTATGTAAGATTATTGATTACGGTAAGTATCGATATGAACTTGCTAGGAAAGAAAAAGAAGCAAAGAAAAAGCAGAAGGTTATTGATGTTAAAGAAGTACGTTTGTCACCAAACATTGAATCTAACGACCTTAATACCAAGGCAAATATGGCAAGAAAGTTCCTTGTTAAAGGTGATAAGGTTAAGGTTACATTGCGCTTCAGAGGTAGAGAAATGGCACATATGGCAAGTAGCATGCATGTTTTAGATGATTTTGCAAAGTTGCTTGATGATGTTGCTGTTATCGAGAAACCTGCTAAGTTAGAAGGAAGAAGTATGCAGATGGTATTAGCAGAAAAAAAATAATATTTACGATATTAAGGAGGATAATATAATGCCAAAAATGAAAACAAGCAAAGCAGCAGCTAAGCGTTTTAAGAAAACAGGTACAGGACAGTTAAAGAGAATGAAGGCTTACAAGAGCCATATCTTAACAAAGAAGTCTGCTAAGAGAAAGAGAAATCTTAGAAAAGCAGCTATGACAGATAGCACAAATATCAAGAACATGAAGAAGATTTTACCATATTTATAATAAATTGATAGGAGGAAGACTGAAATGGCAAGAATTAAAGGCGGAATGAACGCTAGAAAGAAACATAATAGAGTATTAAAGTTAGCTAAAGGTTACAGAGGCTCAAGATCTAAGCAGTACAGAGTAGCTAAGCAGTCAGTTATGAGAGCATTAACAAGCTCATATGCTGGTAGAAAAGAAAGAAAGAGACAGTTCAGACAGTTATGGATTGCAAGAATTAACGCTGCAGCAAGAATTAACGGATTATCATACAGCAAATTTATGTATGGTTTAAAGTTAGCTGGTGTTGAAATGAACAGAAAGATGTTAGCAGAAATGGCTGTTAACGATGCAGAAGGATTTGCTAAACTTGCAGAAGTAGCAAAGGCTAAGCTTGCATAATTAATAAATTAATTACGTCCGGTACCAAAAGGTGCCGGATTTTTTCGTAAAATTTTGAATAAAAAAATTTAAATACCATATACTATAGAAGAACAATAAAAAAGAAAAAATCCCTTGACAATTCTTGCTCCGGGTGTATAATACTTTATAGGTTTTCAAAACTGAATATTCCTCGATAGCTCAATGGTAGAGCACACGGCTGTTAACCGTGGGGTTGTTGGTTCGAGCCCAACTCGGGGAGCTAAAAAAAATCCGTAGACAATTTGCCTACGGATTTTTGTATTAGTAAAATTATTATTTGCAAAGTTCATCAGCTAAAGCTTTTATCTGATTTTCATTTTCTTCATACATTGAAGAAAGAATACTAACAGTATTTTCGGCTAATGTAATATTCTTACTCTTTTCAAGCATTCCCTTCATGATTCTGGTAGCCATAGGAGCCCAGCTTCCATTTTCGATAAATGCTACAGTGCGGTTGCTATAATTACGTTCTGTTAAGTGATTAATGAACTCTCTCATAAATGGAAAGATTTCACCGTTGTATGTGGTTGTTGCCAAAACCATTTTGCTATAGCGAAAGGCATCTTCAACGGCTTCGGCCATATCACATCTGGCAAGATCATTAACTACTACTTTAGGACAGCCTTTTTCTTCAAGCTGTTTAGCTAATTCCATTACAGCTTTCCTGGTGTTGCCATAGACAGAGGTATAAGAAATAACTATACCATCTTCCTCAGGCTGATAACTTGACCAGGTATCATATAAATTAATATAATATTCAAGATTTTCTGTTAATATTGGTCCGTGAAGAGGACATATAATCTGAATGTCTAGTCCGGCAGCTTTCTTAAGAAGCGTCTGAACAGGAGCACCATATTTGCCAACGATACCAAAGTAATAACGTCTTGCTTCACATGCCCAGTCTTCATCCACATCTAAAGCGCCAAATTTACCAAATCCGTCAGCGGAGAAGAGAACCTTATCCGTGCTATCATATGTTACAATAACTTCTGGCCAGTGAACCATTGGAGCTGTAACAAATGTAAGTTCGTGTTTCCCGAGAGATAATGTATCTCCTTCTTTTACTATAGTGCGTCTGTCTTCATAATCATAGCCATAGAAATTCTTCATCATTTCAAATGCCTTAGCAGAAGCTACGACAGTAGCATTAGGATAAGCATTTGTGAAGCTTAAGATGTTGGCAGAATGGTCAGGTTCCATATGTTGAACTATAAGGTAGTCTGGTGTTCTGTCATCGAGTGCTGTCTTAATGTTATTAAGCCATTCATTGCCGAAATTGGCATCTACGCTATCCATTATTGCTATCTTTTCGTCCATAATTACATATGAATTATATGCCATGCCATTAGGAACGTCATACTGTCCTTCAAATAAATCAATGTTATGGTCGTTAACTCCTATGTATTTGATATCATTTGTTATTGTCATATAAATATCCTCCGTTCTTTGTTGAATTGTTAAAATTCCAAAAATGAGTATAACATAGATTTAATATTTATTAAATAGAAAAAAACACCATATAATCCAAATTTAATGATAAGGATTATACAGTGTTATAGGTAATGCACTTGATGGGACTTGAACCCACACCTGGGAACCCAGACATGAACCTGAATCATGCGCGTATGCCAATTCCGCCACAAGTGCTTATCAACGAATAAAATAATATCATCATATTGAAAAAAAGTCAATAATAGTAAAAAAGTTGTTGACAAATATCTTTCATCGTGATAATATAATACACGCGTTCGAGATAAACGAATGTGGTAAGCGGAAATGCTGGAATTGGCAGACAGGCTAGACTAAGGATCTAGTGTTGGCAACGACGTGAGGGTTCAAGTCCCTTTTTCCGCACTGAATATATTTAGTGAATCGTTTCAAGTGTATGCTTGGAACGATTTTTTTGTTTTGAAGAAGAGACTTTGGTTAAGTGTGAAGGGGGCAAAGTATAGGAAAATTTATTGATATAAACTGTTTAATATTGTATAATTATAAATAGTGTTGAGCGTGTGAAAGGAGTGTGAATTCCTTATGAAAAAAAATAAGAATGGGTTTTTGAAAATTTGTTTTGTGATATCAATATTAATTATTATTGGAAGTCTATTTATGCATATATCAAGTAGCGGTGAGGGCTACAGAGTTGTACGTATTGCAGAAGTTAATGGAAATGTAACTGTAGTTAAAGATGGTATAGAGTACAAAGCTTATAAGGGGATGAATGTATCGGAAGGAGCAGTACTTGTTACATCGGCAGGAAGTAACGTGAGAATGGTTCTTGATGATGATAAGTATGTTAAGCTTGAATCTGGTAGTAGAATGGTTTTTGAGACTTTAGGTTTACTTGGAAGCGGTAATACCTCAATGAAGCTTGAAAGAGGAAGTGTAACGAGCGAGATAATTAAACCTCTGGCTGTAGATGAAAATTTTATTGTAAATACACCTAATGCAGTTCTTGCAGTTAGGGGTACATATTTTCGTGTGGGCTTAAGCAGAGACGAAAATGGAGATACTACGACAGATGTTCTTACATATGGTGGAACTGTAGCGAGTAACCGTGTGTTGCCTGATGGCGAAGTGGTAGAGGAAGAGGTGTTAATTGAGGTTGGATATAAAGCTAAGATTAATATGGATACCAAGGATACAGTCTATGTGGTAGATGAGGTTGAGGGTGATGGAAAAGGGAAAAAGACAGCTAAAATAAGCATTGATGATATTTCGGATGAAGACCTGGTGGATATATATTTTGCTTCTGAAAATGGACATGATATGTTTATTAAATCAGAAGAAATCAAGAAAAATATTGATATAAGAGAGATTAAGGTTGAAGAATATTCTTCTGTATATGATAAGGTAAAAGAACTTGATAGGGAAAAGGAAGTGGTTGTTGCAGATGATAGTGTGCCACTTATACAGGAGGAAGAAAAGGAAGAAGAGGCAAATTCTACATTTGGAGCTCCATATGATGGAGCACACACTCATAAGGAAAGCAGGACTACTGTAGATGCAACCTGTCTTGAAGATGGTCTTACAACAGTTACATGTGACACTTGTGGGATGGTAGTGCAGGAAGTTGTTATACCGGCTGCAGGACACACAAATGGTGAGGCGGTAGTAACTCTTGAAGAAACCTGTACTACTGATGGAACTTTGACAACAAGTTGTATAATCTGTGGGATAATAATAAAGGAAGAGGTTATTTCGATGACGGGTCATACAGCTGGTGAACCGGAAGTGACAATACATGCTACTTGTACAACAGATGGAGTATTAACTACGAAATGTACAGTATGTGAAGCTGTAACCAAAGAGGAAGTTGTTCCAATGACAGGTCATAGAGAAGTTACTAATACAGTGGTAGCAACTTGTACATCAAAGGGTAAATCTACTGTGAAATGTAACGTATGTGGATTGATTTTTTCTGAAACAGAGTTAGAAGCAACGGGGCATACAGAAGTAAATGGAGGGACAAGAAATTGTCATAGCAAATGTTCTACTTGTGGGGTAACTATAATTAAGGAGCATAATATAAGCTCTAAGAAAACAAAGGCGCCGACTTGTACAGATAAAGGTGTTATGACACATACCTGTAAATGTGGATACAGTTATACCACAGATATATCTGAGACAGGGCATACAGAGGTAACAGGAGGAACAAAAGATTGTCATAGTAAATGTAGTGTGTGTGGGGCAATTTTGCAAAATGAAACAAGTCACAGTTATGTAGGAAAGGTAACAAAGGCGGTGACCTGTACAGAAAACGGTATTAGAACGTATACTTGTTCTTGTGGACATATATATACAAAGGAAATTGTAGCAACCGGACATGCTAAGACAGATGAGAATGCATCAATAACAACTTGTAGTGGGTGTGGTGAGGCATGGATTGATTTGAACAGTAAGAATTTTAAGGATAATGTTTTATGTGCTTATTTGACTACAAATTATGATACTGATACAAATGGTGTGTTATTAGGAAAAGAAATTACAGCTGTTACAACAATTGATGTATCCGGTACAACAACTACGGATGGTGGTGTTACAACCTTGGCGGGTATAGAATACCTGTCAGAATTAACATCAGTTTCGTGTAACTATAATACAGGAATTGCAAATGTTGATTTATCGCAAAACAATAAGATTAATACATTTAGTGCAATAAATTGTACGGGTATTACAGCATTAGATGCAAGTGGTTGTAGCGTACTTAAAACAATAAATCTGAAAAATAGTACAGCAATTACGAGCCTGGATGTATCAAACTGTGCATCACTTACAACTTTAGATACAAGTACACTGGCAACGCTACAGACAATCACAGTAAGTGGTAGTGGATTGACAAGTCTGGATGTTGCTGCAAATACAGCACTTACTACATTAGAGGCACAGAATTGCTTATCATTGACAAGCGTAACATCTGAGGTGCTAGAAAAGAACTCAAATGCATTGAGTTCTGTAGATGTAAGTGGATGTGCAAATTTAGTTACATTAAATCTTAAATACTGTAGCTATGTTACAGAATTAGATTTACGAACCCTTACAAATCTGGAAGTGTTAAATGTGGCATATTCGGGAGTTACAATTTATACAGGTATGACAGGTATGGCATTCCCTAACAATACAAAGTTGAGAGAGGTTTATGCAAACCATATTAACCTTAGTGCAATTGATTTGTCTGCTAACGCAGATTTGGAAGTATTCTATAATACCTCAAATACTACGACTACCAGTCTTGATTTGACAAATAATGTAAAGCTTAGAGAATTGGCACTGGGAGATTTAACACAGGTTACAACACTGGATTTAAGTAAATGTACCTTGTTGGAATTTGCGAGCATAGGAGGAACAAAGATAACCACATTGTCTTTAACAAATCATCCTAACCTAACATTTTTAGAGCTGACCAATAGTTCGAAACTTAATCAACTAGAGATATCTAATTCGCCAAGTCTTGCTACACTGACTGTTGTAAATTGTACGTCCCTTACAAGCTTGGATATTAGTACATTTACAAATCTTGAAGTGTTTAAGGCAAATGGTTCCGGCATAAAGAATTTGTCAGGAAGTACAACCTGTTTGGATTTTTCGACTAATAAAAAGCTAAAGGAATTGCAATTGAATAGATTAACGTCATTTAGTGAAATCGACTTAACAGAAAACACGATGCTGGAAATCTTTGTATATAGTAGTATGCCAATGACTTCGATTGATTTGTCAAATTGCGTGGCACTGCAAAATTTCCAGATAGATGGTTCGGCTGTTACTTCATTAGATTTTAGTAACTGTCCGGAAATATTTAGAATTATTAATCAGAACTCAAGTGCGTTAAAATCAGTGAATGTAAGTGGATGTACAAAGCTTATGGATATACGTTTGAGATCGTCAAATAATGTAACAACATTTAATATATCAGGTGCAGGAAGTGAAGTTGAAGAAGGCGCATATAAGGAAGGCTTGTATCTTGTATTTGCAGTTTCATCCGGTTCAACTACACAAACTACTTTGCAAAATGCAACAGGCTGGGATGCTACCAAGATGAGCATTGATAATTAATATATATTATTTTAGGAGAGAGAATAAAATGCAAGCAGAAACAATTTTACAACTAAAAAAGATTTCGGAACCAAAACAATTTGTGGCAAAGGACTATATTTGCTGTGAAGGGCAACCTGGTGATGAAATGTATATCATTCTTAAGGGTTCAGTTGGGATATATATTACAAGTGTGATTGGTACACTTACACAGGTGGCAACCATAAAAGAAGGTGACTTCTTTGGCGAAATGGCAATATTTGATAATCTTCCCCGTAGTGCATCGTGTATTGCACTGGAAGATACTATAACAGTTGCGATTAATAAGGATAACCTCGAAAAATTTTTGGAGGCATGTCCTGAAATTGCAAGGCAAATGCTTGAGAAAATGAGCGGAAGAATTCGTAAATTGAATAATGAGTTATATCAGAATACTCGTTTTGTTAAAAATCGATTTGTGCCTAAGTTTTCAATACCTACAGTGTATAATAGTGGTCATGTGGTAAAAGCTCCGTATCAGGATCCGCATCTTGTTAATGAATACAAGCAAAAATGTCCGATTTGTGGAAAAGTAGTTACGGTTAAAGATTTAAAACGAAATATTCTTGAAGAGAAGAGCTTTGAAGTAGATGGACGTATAATTTATCTGGGATGCGATCCTCTATGGACAGAAATAATATCTTGTCCTCACTGTTATTATACTAATCATTATTTAAAGTTCTTTAGTATTAACAATTTTGAATATGAAGTGGTTGAAAAATTGCTGTTTTCAGAACACAAGACTGTTGTCGAAGATAGATTAGAACGCAGAGGCGATTTTGATATTATGGTTATGAAGTATTTACAGGCTATTAATATAAACGAACATATTAATCCGGGAGCGAATATTTTGATTGGTGGAATGTGGAGAAATCTATATTGGATGTGTAAGGATGTATCTGATAAGGAATTTGCAAAATATTGTGCTAGAAATGTTATTGATAAATACAAAAAGGCTATAGATCAGGATGAGATATATGATGCATCAAGTAGAGCTGCAATTGCATTATCGCTTACTAATATGATGTATGTTTGTGGAGAATATAAAGATATTATGCGTTATATATCAATAGCTACAGAGAGCCCAAATGAGAAAGTAAAGAATATGGCACTTCGTGTGAAGGAACATTTAGAAAAGATACAAAAGTAATAAATTCATTATATTGATAAATAACTTGGTGTATGATAAAATATATAAAAAATGAGTAGCTAAAGTCAAGTTATTTGTGCAAAAGCAACAAAGACACTAATACAATATGGACAGAAACGGAGTTGAATTATATGAAAACTACAGTAAATATAATAATAAAAGTGGGTTCTGTAGTATTAGGACTTATTGTGGCTATAATGGTGTCTTTTATTGTTTCAGAAGGTAATGATGGCTACAGAGTTGTACGTATTGCAGAAGTGAACGGGAATGTAACCGTAGTTAGAGATGGTATAGAGTACAAAGCTTATAAGGGGATGAATGTATCGGAAGGAGCAATACTTGTTACATCAGCAGGAAGTAACGTGAGAATGGTTCTTGATGATGATAAGTATGTCAAGCTTGAGCCTGGTAGCAGAATGACCTTCGAGACTCTTGGTGTACTTGGAAGTGGTAATACTGCTATGAAGCTTGAGCGCGGAAGTGTAACAAGTGAGATTGTAAAACCTCTTGCTGTTGATGAATCATTTATTGTAAATACGCCTAATGCGGTTCTTGCGGTTAGGGGAACATATTTTCGCGTGGATTTAAGTATGAATGAGAACGGAGATACTACAACGGATGTACTTACATATGGCGGAACAGTAGCAAGTAATCGTATAATGCCGGATGGACAGGTTGTGGAAGAGGAAGTATTAATCGAGGATGGATATAAAGCAAAGATTAATATGGATACAAAGGATACAGTCTATGTGGTAGATGAGGTTGGTGTTGAAGGAGAAGGAAAGGGCAAAAAAACTTCTAAGATAAAACTTGACGATATTCCGGATGAAGACCTTGTAGACATATATTTTGCTTCTGAAAATGGACATGATATGTTTATTAAAACAGAAGAAATTAAGAAAAATATAGAGATAAGAGACATTAAATTAGAAGAGTATACATCTGTATATGATAAGGTAAAGGAGCTTGACAGAGCAAATGAAGTGGTTGTAGCAGATGACAGTATGCCACTTATTCAGGAAGAAGAAAAGGATGAGACGGTAACATCTACATTCGGTGCGCCATATGATGGAGCACATACTCATAAGGAAAGCAGGACTATAGTGGGTGCAACCTGTCTTGAAGATGGTCTTACAACAGTTACCTGTGATACCTGTGGAATGGTAGTGCAGGAAGTTGTAATAGCGGCTACAGGACACACAGATGGTGAGGCGGTAGTAACTCTTGAAGAAACTTGTACTACGGATGGAACTTTGACAACCAACTGTACAATCTGTGGAGCAGTAACTAAGGAAGAAGTAATACCAATGACAGGGCATACAGATGGCGAACCGGAAGTGACAACACCTGCCACATGTACTCAGACAGGTATGCTGACAACGAGATGTACAGTATGTGAAGCTATAACAAAAGAAGAAGTCATAGCAATGCTTGAACATACTCAGGTTACCAATATAGTGGCTGCAACCTGTACGACAAAAGGTAAAGAAACAGTGAGTTGTAGTGATTGTGGATTAATCTTTTCAGAGAAAGAGCTTGATATAACAGCTCATACAGAGGAAAAAGGTGGTACAAGCGATTGTCATAGCAAGTGTAATGTGTGTGGAGTAACATTGAGTAAAGAGCATACATATACATCAGTGCAGACAAAGGCACCAACTTGTACAGAAAAAGGTGAGACAACACATACCTGTGAATGCGGATATACATATAAGACAGAGGTACCTGCAACGGGACATACAGAGGTTAAAGGAGGAACCAAAGATTGTCATGTAAAATGTAGTACATGTGGAGTTGTATTACAGGCTGAAAAGGCGCATAGCTATACTAATTCAGTGACAAAGGCAGCAACCTGCACTGCAACAGGAGTGCGAGCATACACATGTGCCTGTGGTTACAGTTATACAGAAGAAATAGCAGCAACAGGTCATAGTTATAAGGATATGATAGATGAGCCTACAGATATGGCTGATGGTAGAGAATATGAAGAATGTAGTAATTGTGGTGATGAAATTAATATATCTCCAATTATTGCGATAAATGCAGTAAACTTCCCTGATGAAACTCTTAGAACGTATGTAGAAGCAAACTACAATACTAATGGAATAAAAGGATTACATATATCAGAGATAGGAGCAGCAACAAATTTACATATAGAATCAGATGCTGTTACTACGATGAAAGGAATTGAATACCTGACAGCACTCGAATCAATTGTTGTAGATGATGGTTCCGGTATTTCTGATGGAGAATTGGATATAAGTAAGAATACTGCTTTACAACAATTTGCTATTCCTAATATGGAAATTAGTAGCATAGATGTAAGTAAAAATTCAGAATTACAGATGCTTTTATTAACAGATGCTAATATTACAAGTATTGACTTAAGTAATAATAAATCACTAAATTATTTATATGTAGATAGCACTGAACTTACAAGCCTTGATGTGAGTGGTAATACAAACTTACAATACTTGATTGCAGGGACAACAAATATTTCTAGCTTGAATGTAAATGGCTGTACATCATTACTAAGCTTGCAGATACCATATACGGAACTTACAAGTATTGATGTTACATCATTGAAAGCATTGAACGAAATAGATTGCAGATATTCTGATATAACTTCATTAGATTTATCTGCAAATTCAGAACTTACTAATCTTATGTTGGATGGTTCTACTATTGATTTGATAGATGTATCTTTAAATGTAAAGCTTAACAGATTAAGCGCTGATAGCTGTGGTGCTCTTACAGTGATAAAGTGTAGTGTAGATGAAGATACAGAACATGCATTAAAGTATATGTATGTAAATGATTGTACGAATCTTATTGACATAAATGTAACAAACTGCTCAGAACTTGTATCATTAGATACAAGTACCTGTACTGCACTAGAGTCATTACTGATTAGTGGTACGAGACTTGAAAACGTAGATGTAACGGCTAATGCAAGTCTTAGTAGTTTGGAGGCAAATAATTGTACATCTTTGAATACAGTAAATGCAGCCGGAGTAACAACTCTTAGTAGTTTAGAAACAAATAATTGTACAATGCTTACTACGCTTGATGTATCTGGAAGTATTGTTTCTGATATAGATTCAGCTATATCAGGTTCTACATCACTGGAAGTGTTAGATATAAATGGCTGTACCGGCGTTACAGAGTTTGACCCAAGCACGTTTACCAATCTTACGGATTTAGATATAAGTGGAACAGGTATAACGAATCTTGACTTGGTAAATAATGTGGCGTTGACTAATCTGGTAGCTACAGGAAGTGCTCTTACGGGTGCTTTGGATTATACATATCTTACTAACCTTGTAACACTTGAACTTGGCAATATTACCGGAATTACAAGTATAAATGTAAGTAATGTAGATACACTTGAGAGACTTGTGGTAACAGGATGTAGTGTTTTGAATACAATAAGAGCCACAGACTGTACAAGTCTTACATATTTAGGTTTCAGCAGAACTCTGGCTGTTACACATATGTATTTGGAAAGAACAGCTATACCTGGAAGTGCTGGAAGTGCTAATTTTAATCTATATAATGATAATAAGATACAGGTGCTTAGATTTGATGGTAATACAGCATTAAATTGTTTACAGATTTCAGGAGCTAATACATTAACAGAAGTTTCTATAGTGGGCTGTACAGGATTGACGCAGTTCCATATGACTGATTATACAGGAACAATTACTATTGATGGTTCTACTTGTACATCTCTTACAACAATAAGTACAGGTAATAGTAGCGGACTAACATTTATTAGACCTTAAAATAATTACTTGCTTAAATTTATACAATATAGAGAAGGAAATTGTTTATAATATGCAGGCAGAAACAATTCTACAACTAAAAAAGATTTCAGAACCAAAGCAATTTGCTGCAAAGGATTATATATGTTTTGAAGGACAACCCGGTAATGAAATGTATATCATATTAAAAGGCTCGGTTGGTGTGTTTATTACGAGTGTCATTGGAACACTTACACAGGTAGCAACCATAAAAGAAGGTGACTTCTTTGGTGAAATGGCAATTTTTGATAAACTTCCGCGTAGTGCATCATGCATTGCGCTGGAGGATACCATAGCAGTTGCGATTACAAAAGAAAACCTTCAGGAATTTATGGCAACCTGTCCGGAAATTGCAAAACAAATGCTTGAAAATATGAGCGGACGAATCCGAAAATTGAATAATGAATTATATCAGAATAATCGTTTTGTAAAAAACCGCCATGTGCCTAAGTTTGAAATCCCTGTAGCCTATACTACAGGACATGTGGTAAAGGCACCATATCAAGATCCGAATCTTGTTAACGAATACAAGCAAAAGTGTCCTATTTGTGGAAAAGTTGTTACAGTAAAGGATTTGAAGAGAAATATTTTAGAAGAGAAAAGTTTTGAAGCAGATTGCAGAATTATTTATTTGGGATGTGATCCGTTATGGACTGAGATTATTGCATGTCCACATTGCTATTATACAAACCATTATTTGAAATTCTTTGGAATTAATAATTTTGAATATGAGGTTATAGAAAAATTATTATTTGCAGAGCATAAGCCGATTGTTGAGGATAGATTAGAACGACGAGGGGATTTTGATATTATGGTTATGAAATATTTACAGGCTATTAATATTAATGAGCATATTAATCCTGGAGCAAATGCTTTGATTGGTGGTATGTGGAGAAATCTATATTGGATGTGCAAGGATGTTTCTGACAAAGAATTTGCAATGTATTGTGCAAAAAAAGCTGTAGAAAAATACAAAGTTGCAGTGGATGAAAATGAATTTCATGATATTGAAAGTAAGACTGCTACAGCACTATCACTTGCGAATATAATGGCTTATTGTGGAGAACGAAAAGAAGTAAAACATTATATAACAATAGCCACAGATAGTCCGAATGAGAAAATCAAAAATAGAGCAGTTCGTATAAAGGCACATTTGGAGCAGAGGGAGAATAAATAGTATTTATTGTATATATGTGTAAAATATGCTAAAATATTTGTATATTTTTGCTGGTGAAATGAAATAAACGGGAGGCTTAATACATGAGTAAAGGAATTAAAAAAGCAATTATTTGCATAGTATGTGCAGTTGTTGCATTTTTGTCGGCATATTTCAATGTATTTGGTACTATTGATAAAGCAATTGAAGATGTATTGTATCATAATGCAGGGAAAGTTAATCCTAAGATTAAGATTATTAAGATTGATGATTCTACAATGAATAGATATGGTGATATTTATGAGTGGAATAGAGATATTTATGCTGATTTAATTGATACGTTATGTGTGTCGAAGGATATACGTCCTGCAGTAATTGGATTTGATGTGCTTTTCAGTAGCGAAAAAATAAAGGATTCAGATCAGCAGTTTGCTGACAAGTGTAAAGAATATGGAAATGTTGTACTTGGATTTAGTTATGTCTTTGAAAGTGCAATAGTGACAGATAGTAACGGTGAATTGTACAATGATACAATGGCTGTTAAAGAAAAGGTAGTTCCTATTGATATATTAAAGGATGTGACAAGTCAAGGCTTTGTTAATGCGTTGATGGATAGTGAAGATAGCAAGATAAGAAGTGCATTTATGTACTTTGAAGAAGAGGATGGAACGGTTACAAGAAGCTTTAATTCAATGATATATGAAAAATATATGGAAAGCTTAGGTAAGGAACCAAAATACCCTACTGATGACAGTATAATGACATTTAAGTATTCTGGTGAACCAGAAGATTTTGAAAATGTCTCATTATGTGATGTATTAGATGGGAATGTACCGGCTGAGGCTTTTGATGATTGTATCGTACTTATAGGAGCTTATGCAGCAGGAATGCAGGATGCATATTTTGTTCCTGTTGATACAACACAGCAGATGTATGGAGTAGAGATTCATGCTAATATTATTCAGGCTATTATGGACGAGAATACACTTGAGAGAATTCCAATGTGGATTGATGCGGTTATTGCAGCAATTATAGCATTTGTGTTGGTGTTGCTTTTTGACAGACTCAGTGTAATAAAGATGGTTCTCACAAGTTGTGGGGTTATAATTACTAAGCTGTTAATCGGCTTGTTATTGTTTAATATGGGTTATACATGGAACAATCTTGTTGTGCCTGTTGTAGTTGTTCTGATTGCTTTATACTATATAGGACTTCATTATTACAAGGCTAGAGCAGCAAGGCAGAGTATAGAAAAGGCTTTCAGTAAATATGTGGCTCCACAGGTAGTTAAGGAAATTGCAAAGGATGGTACATTTGAATTAAAGCTTGGTGGCGAAAATAGAAATGTTGCAGTATTGTTCGTGGATATTCGTGGATTCACACCTCTATCAGAAAGTCTAGAGCCGGAGCAGGTAGTTGATATATTGAACAATTATCTTGAACTTACAACAAATAGTATTTTCCGTCATGGAGGAACTCTTGATAAATTTATAGGTGATGCTACGATGGCGGTATTTAATTCACCATTTGATACTGAAGACTATGTATATAAGGCGATTCTTGCAGCGTGGGATATAGTTCAGGGAGGAAATAAGATAGAAGAACAATTTGTTAAAAAATATGGTAAACATGTTGGATTTGGTGTTGGTGTTAACTGTGGTCCGGCGGTTGTTGGTAATATTGGATGTGAATTTAGAATGGACTACACTGCAATTGGTGATACAGTCAATACAGCTGCAAGACTTGAGGCAAATGCACCAAGAGGAACTGTATACATAAGTGATGCTGTATACAAACAGGTTAAAGATAGAATTACAGTAGAAGATGTGGGAGAAATTCCGCTTAAGGGTAAATCAAAGGGTGTGTTTGTATACTCTGTTACGGGAATCAATGGTTACGAAGGCTAATAGGAGGTGTGTATGAAGCAAATACTTATTGTGCCGGATATAAATAATTTAGATGCTGATATGGAATTAGTGGATAGATACTCTTTTGGTTTTGAGTATAATGATTTCTTTTATCCGGATGTATTGGATGATGAAAAGAGGCTTAATGAAATTATTGAAAAATATAAAAGCTATAAGCTTCCGGAGTATTCAACAGTTCATGGGGCTTTTTTTGATGTGATTCCATTTAGTATTGATTCTAAGATAAGGGAGATTTCAATGCTTAGAATAGAACAAAGTATTGATGTGGCATTAAGGCTTGGGGCAAAGGCAGTTATATTTCATACTAACTATAACCCGTTTCTCAATTCCGCAATATATGTAGAGGGGTGGATTAAAGAAAATGTAAAGATTTGGACTGAGGTTGTTGAAAAATATACTGATATAAATATCTATCTGGAAAATATGTTTGATATGACTCCTGATATTATGTTAAAGCTAGGGGAAAGTTTATGTAAATATGAAAATTTTGGTATATGTCTTGATTATGCTCATGCATCGCTTGGTAAGGTTCAACCACATATCTGGGTGGAAAAGCTTGGTAAATATATAAAACATATTCATATTAACGATAATGACCTTGTTAGCGATTTGCATCTTGCATGGGGAGATGGAAAAATAAAAAGGGAGTTGTTTTATGAAAGCTACGAGAAATTTATGAGTAGTGCTACTGTTCTAATAGAAACATCACTCATGGAAAATAAATTACAATCTATAAATGTTCTGAAAAAAGAAGGCTTTATAGATAAATAGGAGGCTAAAGAATATGGAAATTTTAAAGAAACGTGATGGAGAAACATTGAAGGTTGACTTAGTAGGAAGACTTGATACAACTACAGGTCCTGAACTTGAAAGTAATTTGATTGATGAACTGGATGATGTCACAGAATTGATTCTTGATTTTGAACAACTTGATTATGTATCATCAGCAGGACTTAGAGTACTTCTGGTGCTTCAGAAAAAGATGAATAAGCAGGGAAACATGGTTATTAGAAATGTGAGCGAATCTATTATTGAGGTATTTGATATTACAGGGTTTATTGATATTTTGACAATTGAATAGTTTGGGGGCTGTAATGTATGGTTCAAAAAATATTTCCGGCAAATGACATATTTTTAAAAGATGTCATGACTTTTACTGAAGAGGAAATGGTTAAAGTCAATGTTTCTACAAAGGTTATTACGCAGGTTAAGATTTGTGTAGAAGAGATTTTTGTGAATATCGCGCATTATGCATATGGAGACGAAAAAGGAGAGGCAAAAATAAGCATTCTATATGATGAATATAAAAATGCAATGACATTTATTTTTGAAGACGAGGGTGTTCCTTATAATCCGCTGGATAAAAGCGACCCTGATACTACTTTAAGTGCAGAGGAGAGGAAAATAGGAGGACTCGGTATATTTATATGTAAGAAAACTATGGATGATATTCAATATAAGTACGAAAATGGTAAAAATATATTATCTATGACAAAAACATTAGATAGTAAGTACTTATAGTGACAGGAGGCTTTATGGACGCAAATTATTTAAGAAAAGTGCCAACTATACAGGAATTTTTTAAGATTAAGGAAGGTCAGGAATTGTCCGAGGAAACAAGATTGTTTCTTGAGGCAATGAGTGAGGTTAGTATTAGCAAAGGTCAGAATATTGTTACTGTTAATGAGGATTGTCAGGATGGTATGTACATAATTTTAGAAGGTAGAGCAAATGTATTTGCCAGTGATGGTTCGTTGATAAATATTCTTGGTAAAGGTGAGTTTATTGGTGAATTAGGACTTATAAATGATCAAAAACGTGGCGCTACAGTGTGTGCAGATACGGATGTAGTATGTGCTAATATTTCGAGACAGTTATTTGAAGATGTAGCGATGAAGAATCGTAAAATTTATGGTGCATTCATAAATATGTTATATAACAAGACAACGAAAATGGTTGCTGAACAGGAAAGAATACGTTCTGAACTTGAAATTGCGACTAAGATACAGGCTGATTGTCTGGAATCAGATTTTTCTGAATTTAATAAGTTGCCTAATCTTAAGGTTAATGCACTTATGAGACCGGCTAAGGAGGTTGGTGGAGACTTTTATGATATATTTATGATTGATGATACTCATATGTGTTTTTTAATTGCAGATGTATCGGGTAAAGGCGTACCGGCAGCGTTATTTATGGTAATGGCAAAGACACACATTAAGAATTATTCATCACTTGGTTTGTCTCTTAGTGAGTCTGTAACAAGAGCTAATAATCAGTTGTGCTATAAAAATGAGCAGGGTATGTTTGTAACTGCATTTGTGTGTGTTCTTGATATTGAAACTAATAAGGTTACGTTTGTAAATGCAGGACATAATAAGCCATTTATACGTAAGAAGGATGATAAATTCGTTATGTATCCGGCAAAGAGAAATCTTGTGCTTGGTTTGATGGAAGATATCGTATATAAAGAACAGGAATTTATGTTGGAGGAGGGTGACTGCCTGTATCTATATACCGATGGAGTGTCGGAAGCATTGAATATAAATAAAGAATTGCTTGGTGATGCGAGATTAGAAGAAATGCTTAACAGACATACTGATGATGTGTATGATGTTGACTTGTTTGTGCAAGATATGTTTAAAGAAGTCGATGATTTTGCGGGAGAAGAAATTCAGGCAGATGATATTACGATGCTATATCTTGCGAGATAAATAATATTTTAGGAGTAGGTGATAGAATGGATTTTAGTAAAGAAATATTAGAATTAATTAATGGACAGGAGACTTGCATTACAATAGTGGATGCGAAAAGTTTGGAAGTTGTATATGGTGGTTCGGATTGTATAGAGGGACTTATGGAAGAGTGTCCTACATTAACATCACAAAAGAATCGTGTGGAATGGGAATTCTTAGATATTATGACTAAGAAATATTATAAGTGTAATTCTACTATGTTTGAAAAGAATGGGAATAATTATATTATGCATTTGCAGTGTGATGTAACTGAGTATATGAGCCTCAACCGAGATGTAACGAAGTATATGGCGTTTTTTAAAAAACTTTCTGCATTTCAGACTGCAGTGCTTGAAAATCTTTCAAATACTTATTATGAACTACTTCCGATGCTTCTTGAATATTTTAAGGGCGAAAAAGTTTATTTTATGATTCAAAGAGATGATAAGTTGGATATAATAACATACATAGGTAAGGAAAAAATCTTTGAAAATGCCAGAATTAATTATGACGATACAGTGGCTGAATGTTTTGAAAAATGCAAGACAGCAGATATTCTCGGTATGTCGGTAAAAGGTGAACTACCAGAGATGCATACATTGTGTAATGGTAATGCACTTAATCAGAATTATTCAATTGTTTTCCCAGAGTCGGCAAAGCTGGATAAAGATTCAATGAGTGAAAAGACTCTTATAAATGTTATTAAGCTCTTTGTTGAAAATACAATGCTTAGAGAAAAACTTGTGTATGACAGCGAACATGACAAGCTTACAGGCTTGTACAACAAAGGAAAATATTTGGAAATGACGGAGCAAACATTCCCTAATGCCGGTTCTATAGCAATATTTAACTTTGATGTAAATGATTTGAAGATAATGAATGATACCTATGGACATGAAGCTGGTGATAAGTTATTGATTAAGGCGGCAGATAGTATTCGTAAAGTTGTCAATAATAATACCTTTGGCTTCCGTATGGGCGGTGATGAATATCTTATGGTTGCAATTAATATAGAACAGGAAGAAGTTGACAGGCTTCGTAAGCGCTGGGAAGAAGAACTTGCAAGACTCAATGAGGCAGATGATGGTATTAATTGCGTTATTGCTGTTGGTGTGGCTTATGCAAAGTCGCCATATGATTTTAGTGAATTAACAAAAATAGCAGATGCCTTGATGTATGAAGATAAGAAGATTAAAAAGGCAGGAAGAGAAATAAGATAGAGAGGTGATTAAATATGTCAACACCACATAATCAGGCTGAAATGGGAGAAATAGCTAAGACGGTACTGATGCCAGGTGATCCGCTTAGAGCAAAATTTATAGCAGAGACATTTCTTGAAAACCCGGTGCAGTTTAATTCTGTAAGAAATATGTTTGGATATACAGGAACCTATAAGGGTAAGGAAGTATCGGTTATGGGTTCGGGTATGGGAATGCCATCAATAGGCATTTATTCATATGAACTCTATTCGCAGTATGGAGTTGAAAATATTATTAGAATTGGTTCTGCGGGTTCATATTGTGAAAAAGCTAAGGTATATGATGTTGTATTGGCAACAGAAGCATATTCTAAGTCGAATTTTGCTTTGGTTCAGAATGGATATGACAAGGATAAAACTTATCCATCGGATAAATTAAATGATATGATTAGAGAATCTGCTAAAAACTTGGGCATTCCATTGATAGAAGGATGTATACATTCGTCGGATGTATTTTATCAGGAAGATAAGACACCATATCATGAAAAATTATATAGTGACCACGGATGTTTTGCGGTTGAGATGGAGAGCTTTGCTTTGTTTCATAATGCATCGGTTCTTGGTAAAAATGCAGCATGTCTGCTTACGATATCAGATTCATTTGTGTCAAAGGAAGTCACTACGGCAGAGGAAAGGCAGAATTCATTTACTAATATGATGAAAATTGCTCTTGAGACAGCAATAAATTTATAAAAACAATAAAAAATAAAGGAAAAGAGGAAAGTCCGCAGAATATATATTATGTAGGACTTTTTTTCTATTTTGCAAAAAGGGGCTTTTATTATGTTGATTAGAGAACAGCTGGAACAGCATGAAGAAAAATATTTAAGTAAATATGCAGCTAAAAGTGTTAATAGTCTTGGACGTGACAGGGAGGAAGAGCCTTGTGATATTAGAACATGCTATCAGAGAGACAGGGATAGAATTATTCATTGTAAAGCATTTAGACGTCTTAAGCATAAGACACAGGTGTTTTTAGCACCTCTGGGTGACCATTACAGAACAAGACTCACACATACGCTTGAGGTGTCACAGATTGCGAGAACTATTGCTGTTTCGTTAAAAATGAATGAGAATCTTACCGAGGCGATAGCACTTGGACATGACCTTGGACATACGCCATTTGGTCATGCAGGAGAAGATGCACTTAATAAGGTGTGTTCGGAGGGATTTACTCATTTTGAGCAGAGTATAAGGGTTGTAGAACTTTTAGAGAAAAAGGGAGAGGGTCTTAATCTTACAAAAGAGGTCAGGGATGGTATTATTAATCATCGTACCAGTGGAAATCCATCTACAATGGAAGGAAAGATTGTCAGGTTGTCTGATAAGATAGCTTATATTAATCATGATATAGATGATGCCATAAGGGCAAAAATATTAAGAGAAGAAGACATTCCTAAGGAATTTACGCAGGTTCTTGGTAATACTAAGCAGAAGCGACTTAATACAATGATATATGACATTGTAAATAATAGTATGGATAAGCCGGATATTATTATGTCCGAAGAGATTGAAAATGCGATGAAGGGACTTAGGAAGTTCATGTTTGAAAATGTATATTCTAATAACGTGGCAAAGGGACAGGAATTTAAAGCGAAGACAATGCTTAAATCTATGTACGAGTACTATCTCGAGCATATTAATGAATTGCCGGAAGAATATATATATATGATAAGTGATAAGGGACAAAAGGAAGAAAGAGTGGTATGTGATTACATAGCAGGAATGAGTGATCCATATGCGGTATCCCAGTTTGAACAGATATTTGTACCATTCTTTTGGAAAATGTAGCTGTAAAGCTATGAAAGGTTAGGTTATAGAATGTTTTATTCTGATGAATTGATAGAAGATATACAAAATAAAAACGACATAGTGGATGTTGTATCTGAATATGTGAAGCTTAACAAAAAGGGTGGAACGTATTTCGGATTGTGCCCGTTCCATAATGAAAAGACAGGTTCTTTTTCTGTATCGCCTAATAAGCAGATGTTCTACTGCTTTGGATGTGGTGTAGGAGGAAGCGTGTATACATTTCTTATGAAATACGAAAATGCTACATTTCAGGAGGCTATTAAGATGCTTGCAGACAGAGCAGGAGTATCGCTTCCTGAGGTAGAGTTATCAGGTGAGGATAAGAAAAAGCGGGAGTTAAAGAATACTTTATTAGACATTAATAAATTGGCAGCAAAGTTTTATGTATACCAGCTTCGTAATGAAAGTGGTGAAATTGGAAGAAAATATTTTGCTAATCGTAATTTGTCTGAGGAAACAATTACTAAGTTTGGACTTGGCTATTCGGGTAAATATGCAGATGCACTGTATATGTATCTTAAAAAGCAGGGATATTCGGATGATATATTAAAGGAAACAGGTTTGTTTACGTTTAAGGATGCAAAAGTATATGATAAATTTTTTAATAGGGTTATGTTTCCGATTATGGATATTAATAGTAAAGTAATTGGTTTTGGTGGCAGAGTTATGGGAGATGGCGAGCCTAAGTACCTTAATTCGCCTGAGACGAAGGTGTTTGACAAGAGTAGAAATTTATATGGACTTAATCAGGCAAGAAGTTCAAGAAAGCCCAATATTATAATCTGTGAGGGATATATGGACGTTATAGCTCTTCATCAGGCAGGTTTTAATAATGCGGTGGCTTCGCTAGGTACGGCATTTACGTCAGGACAGGCTTCTTTGCTTAAGAGATATACAAAGGAAGTATTACTTACTTATGATAGCGATGGAGCAGGAGTTAAGGCAGCACTTAGAGCGATACCTATGCTTAAGTCTGTTGGAATGACAGTTAGAGTAATTAATATGAGACCATACAAAGATCCGGATGAATTTATTAAGAATCTTGGAGCGGATGAATTTCAAAAGAGGATTGATGATGCTGAGAATTATTTTATATATGAAGCAAATGCACTTAAAAATAATTATGATATGCATAATCCTCAGCAGACAAATGATTATTATAATGAAATTGCTAAGAGATTACTTGAATTTGATGATGAAATTGAAAGAACTGTGTATATGGAATCGGTTAGTAGAGAGTGTATGATACCACTGGATATTCTTAAAAAACTGGTTGCGAGACTTGCACTCACATATACCGGTGAGAAGGAGTATGTTCAACCGAAGTCAGGAAATAATAAGAAAAACGAGAAGGATGATGGTGTCAAAAAATCACAGAGATTACTTCTTACATGGCTTATTGATGATTCGTTAATCTACAGTAAGATTAAGAATATTATTTCGGAGGATGATTTTACAACACCTTTATATAAAGAAGTTGCCAGACAATTGTTTGAACAATTAGAAGAAAATAGACTTAATCCGGCAAAGATTATAAATCATTTTGAAAATGAAGAAGAACAAAACGAGGTTGCAAAGCTATTTAATACTACGTTAGATTCGGAAATGGATATAAAAGAGAAGGAAAAAGCAATTAACGATATAGTATTAAAGGTTAAAAAGAATAGTCTTGATAACCTTAGCAGAAATGCATCTGATATAGAGACATTACAAAAAATAATTATTGAACAAAAAAATATTTCAAACATGCATATTTCTCTTGGATAAGGGGAAAATTACAAAAATATTGGAGGACAAGCAAAAATGAAAAATAATGAAGTGGATTTTGAGGGAAAGATAAAAGAACTCATAGAGGATGCAAAGAAGAAGAAAAATCTAGTGGAATATGAGAATATTAAGGATTTTTTCAAAGGTATAGATATTGATGAGACTAAAATGGATATTATTTTAGAAAATCTGGAAAAAAATAAAATTGATATATTAAGAACTGTTGAGAGTGATGATATTATACTTTTAGATACTGATGATGATATACCTGAAAATGAGGTGATAGAGGAAGTTGATTTAGAAAAAATTGACCTTTCAGCACCAGAGGGCGTTAGTATTGATGATCCGGTCAGAATGTATCTAAAAGAAATTGGTAAGGTTCCGCTTTTATCTGCTGAGGAGGAGGTAGAACTCGCTATAAAAATGACTGAGGGAGATGAAGAAGCTAAGAAAAGATTGGCAGAAGCGAATCTTCGTCTTGTTGTTAGTATTGCAAAAAAATATGTCGGAAGAGGTATGCTTTTTCTTGATTTGATTCAGGAAGGAAATCTTGGACTTATAAAAGCTGTTGAAAAGTTTGATTATAAGAAGGGATTTAAGTTCAGTACCTATGCAACATGGTGGATAAGACAGGCTATAACAAGAGCAATTGCAGATCAGGCAAGAACTATTAGAATTCCTGTTCATATGGTTGAGACAATTAACAGACTTATTAAGATTCAAAGACAACTTTTACAGGAACTTGGAAGAGAACCATCAGTGGAGGAAATCGCAAAGAAAATGGAATTACCGGAGGAACGTGTAAGAGAGATTATAAAGATTTCTCAGGAGCCGGTTTCGCTTGAGACACCTATTGGTGAAGAGGAAGATAGTCATTTGGGGGACTTTATTCAGGATGATAATGTGCCGGTGCCGGCAGAGGCAGCAACATATATTTTATTAAAGGAACAGCTTTTAAATGTAATTGGAACGCTTACTGAGAGAGAGAGAAAGGTTCTTGTGCTTAGATTTGGTCTTGAGGATGGAAGACCAAGAACACTTGAAGAGGTTGGTAGAGAATTTGAGGTTACAAGAGAGCGTATCCGTCAGATAGAGGCTAAGGCACTTAGAAAATTAAGACATCCAAGCAGAAGTAAGAAATTAAAAGACTTTTTGGAGGACTAAAAATGCATTTATCAAAGAGACTGCTTAATATAGCAGGAATGGTTACTCCGGGAAACAGATTGGTAGATGTTGGAACAGACCATGGTTATGTTCCTATTTATCTTATGCAGAAAGGTGTAATTAATGAAGCTCTTGCTATGGATATAAATAAAGGACCGTTAGTTGGGGCGGACAAGCATATAGAAGAGGCAGGATTTACAGGAAAGATAAGAACTCGTTTGTCAGATGGACTTAAGGAATATAAAAAGGGTGAGGGAGATACTATTTTAATTGCAGGAATGGGTGGAGCGCTGGTTGTTAAAATATTATCATCAAGTATTGATAAATTGGAGGGTATTAAGGAATTAGTGTTGTCTCCACAGTCGGAGATATTTCTTGTCAGAGAATTTCTTAAAGAATCAGGATTCGTAATTCAAGATGAAAAAATGGTGTATGATGAAGAAAAATATTACACCATAATCAAAGCTGTTCCGGGTGAGGATAGCAATACATATTCAGAATGGGAAATGCATTATGGCTATAAGATGTTAGAGAAGAGGGATGAGGTTCTTAGAGAGTTCTTGGAGAAGGAATATAAGAATTACAATAAGATTTTTGAGTCTCTTGATAAACAGACATCTGATACAGTAATAATTAGAAGACAGGAGATTGTTAATAAACTTAAGGGGATTGAGAAGGTACTAAAAATGTATTACTAGTTTAAAAATGGAGGTATTCGTATGGGCGATATGTACAAGGTTACTATTGGTGATGTAGAAAAAATGTATGAGGACGGAACAAGTCTTGAAGACATCGCAAAGGATTTTCAGGCAGAATATGATAGCGATATAGTTATGGCTATCAGAAATGGAAAGCTGTGTGAATTATTTAAAAAGATTACAAGCGATTGTAAATTGGAGTTTATAACTACAGGTATGAAACCTGGAATGCAGGCATACAGAAGGAGTGCTACTCTTCTTATGCTTAAAGCATTTTATGATGTGGTTGGAAGAAAAAATGTTAAGTCATTGTTTGTGGATTTTTCTATAAGCAAAGGATATTTTTGTAGAGCAACTGGAGAGTTTACATTAAATGAGACACTTCTAGAAGCTGTTGAAGCCAGAATGAGAGCTATGGTAATTGAAAATATTCCGATATATAAACGTTCAGTAAGTGTTGATAGTGCAAGGGAAATGTTCAAGAGACACAAGATGTATGACAAGGAGAAGTTATTTGCATTCAGACGAGCTTCGAGAGTAAATATTTATAATCTTAAAGGCTTTGAGGATTATTTTTACGGATATATGGTTCCGAATACAAGCTATATTAAATATTTTAAATTGTATTTGTATGATGAAGGTTTTGTATTGCAGCTTCCTGTCGTAGAGAAACCAAATGAGGTTCCTGAATTTAATCCACCGGCAAAATTATTCAATGTTCTTAAGGAGTCTACAAAATGGGGAGAAATGCTTGATATAACTACTGTTGGCGACTTAAATGAGCAAATTTCGAAATGTAATATAAGTGATTTGATTCTTGTACAGGAGGCTTTACAGGAGAAGAAAATAGCTGATATTGCGGCAAGAATAGTTGAAGAAGGCAATAAGAAATTTATTATGATAGCAGGACCTTCGTCATCAGGTAAGACATCATTTTCGCACAGATTATCAGTACAGCTTAAGGCACATGGACTTAAACCACATCCTATTGCTGTAGATAATTATTTCGTGAATAGGAAAGATACACCAAGGGATGAAAAGGGTGATTATAATTATGAGGTTCTTGAAGCACTTGATGTGGAATTGTTTAATCAAAATATGATAGACCTTGCAGCAGGAAAAGAAGTGAATTTGCCTACATATAATTTTGTAACAGGTGAAAGAGAGTATAAAGGAAACAAACTGAAATTAGGAGAGGATGACATTCTTGTTATTGAAGGAATTCATTGTCTTAATGATAAATTGTCATATTCTTTACCAAAGGAAAATAAATTTAAAATATATATAAGTGCCTTGACACAGCTTAATGTTGATGAACATAATAGAATACCAACCACAGACGGTCGACTAATTAGAAGGATGGTTAGGGATGCAAGAACCAGAGGGACAGGCGCAAAGGAGACCATTGCCAGATGGCAGTCCGTAAGGAATGGCGAAGAAAGCTATATTTTCCCTTATCAGGAGGAGGCAGATGTTATGTTTAACTCGGCACTTATATATGAACTTGCTGTGTTAAAGGTATATGCTGAACCACTATTATTTGGGATACCAAAAGATTGTCCGGAATATATGGAGGCGAAGCGACTTCTTAAATTCTTAGATTATTTCCTTGGAATTAGTAGTGAAAATATCCCTAATAATTCGTTGGTGCGTGAATTTATTGGCGGAAGTTGTTTTAAGGTTTAATTTGGAAAAATAATATATTTACAAAAATAAGAATTAGTGTTAATCTATGGTTTGAGAATTGAGTAGGACGAGTGATCGCGGCTGCATTAGCGAAAGCGTGCAGGTGAGGAAAGTCCGGGCTTCGTAGGGCAGGATGCCGGATAACGTCCGGTGGAGGCGACTCTAAGGATAGTGCAACAGAAATATACCGCCAGCAATTGCTGGTAAGGGTGGAAGGGTAGTGTAAGGGACTACCGCCCGGGTGGTAACATCCGGGGCATATGTAAACCCCATCCGAAGCAAGACCAGATAGAAAGCGTTGAGGTGGCCCGTTTAGCTTTCGGGTTGGTCGCTTAAGCCTATTGGTAACAGTAGGATTAGATAGATGATCATTCTAGACATAACCCGGCTTATAGTTCTACTCAATATCTATAGAATGGAAAGTGATAATATGAACAAGAAAATGTTAATTAGCTGGTTTTCCATATATTTAAGCATTACATTGATAATGATATGTGGAATTACTGTACTTGATAGAGCAGATGATGACAGACAATTTGCTAAAAATGCAGTAGCAGAAGAGGAAAGCACAGATAACAAATATATAGAAAATAATACTCAGGTCATAGATAAAGAAGTTGAAAAGATTGAAAAGGAAACTTTTGTGGAAAATAATGCAAATGATAAAGAAAAAGAAACAATAAATGTTGATGATGTAGTTGTACATATGGGAAATGGTAAGGCTGATAGGACAAATGTTGGGGCAAGGATATTTACGGATGTAGATCCTGACAAACCTATGGTTGCAATTACATTTGATGATGGACCGGATGCTAAGAGTACTAATCTTATCCTTGATGCTTTAGATGAGTATGATGCAAGAGCAACTTTTTTTGTTGTTGGATATAAGATTCCTGATGCTGAAACTACGGTTAAAAGAGCATATGATATTGGTTGTGAGATTGGTAGCCATACATATGATCATGTAAATCTTACAACATTGAATAAATCACAGAGAAGGATTCAGTTAAATAATACTAAAAAAATGATTACTGCAATAACAGGTCAGAAACGTGTATTGTTGCGTCCGCCATATGGTGCAACAAATGAAGAAATAATTAAAGAGATAGATACTCCTATTATTTTGTGGTCAATAGACACAGAAGACTGGATAACGAGAGATCCGGAGAAAACAGTTGATAATGTAATGAAAGATGTGAGGGATGGTTCTATTATACTTATGCATGATTCGTATGAAGAGACAGCAGAAGCTACGATTGAATTAATAAAGAGATTGACAGATGAGGGGTATCAGTTAGTTACAGTGAGTGAGCTTGGTTATCATAAATTTGGTGGACTTGCAAGAGGAGTAAGATACGGCGCTATGTATGGAGATGAATAAATTGTTTTATGATAAAATCAACCCTCGTATTTAGTAATTACTGAATACGAGGGTTTGATTTTTATTGTTGTTCTTTTCTTTTTATTTTATTAAGATACATTTGTCTGTCTGCATTTCGAAGGTGGTTATTATAGTCAGTAATTTCATTTATTATAGAATAACCATAAGAAAATCTCAATGGAAGCTTAGTATTAGTATCTAATTGAATATAGTTAGTGTCTTGAATATTTTTGAGATTGACTAGACTATTTACCAAATCTCCTTGATTATCATAATTATATAGTAATAATAAAAATTCGTCGCCACCAAGCCTTGCCGCAAGACTATTATTATCTCCAAATTCTTTAAGTAATTGTGATATTTCTTTAAGATAAATATCACCTTTTTCATGACCGTATGTGTCATTGATATTTTTTAGACCGTCTGCATCAATCACAACAATGGCACTGTTTGTAAAATATTTTGGTTTATCTGATAAGTGTGATAGCTTTTCATCAAAGCCTCGACGATTATATAGTCCGGTTAGTGAGTCGATGTCTCTTTCTACTTCAAGCTGTTTGCGTTTTTTTATCTCATTTGTTACATCAATAACAACTCCGAATACCTCTCCATTGTTATTGATTTCTTCAATTCGAATATATCGTTCGGGTTCACCACTTATCATATATACTCCCTCCTCGTCAGGAATAGGATTATTAAGAATATTATTGATAAATTCTTTGAAGCGTTCTTTATCCATAGACAATTGATTCATTGTATCGTTATCTAAAGATAATATTCTTGGTGTGTACTCAGTATAACGAATAGATTGGGTACTATCGCTATATTCATATATTCCTATATAGAGGTCGGTCTTACTAAGAATATAAGACATTTTCTTATTGCTGTCTAAAATACTTTTAACCATAGCATTGATATAGTTGCTAAGTTCATAGAATTCCACACTGCTCTTAATATCTATTGTTTCATCAAGATTGCCATTTGTTATAGATTCAAGCTTCAGGTTGATATCATGAATTTTATTAACTACATGCTTGTTCATATGTCTAGTTACAGCATTGGAAAGAAAAACAGCTACAATTACAAGACCTAAGGTAAGTGTTAACATTATAGTAGGTATACGTTGATATAAATCTTTTGTAGCTATACATCTTCCTATGTAGGTTTCGTCTATTTTCTTAAAAACACAGAAGTAGTTAATTCCATCTATTTTGCAATGAAAGCCATCAGTGTCATTAAAAACTTTGTTTGTATTAAGTCCTATTTTTTTAGAGTTAAGATTTACAAAATCGAGGTTGTTTGAACCTACAATTAGTCCATCAGTAGCTATTGCAAAATAAATAACCTCTGTATTAACTCTAAATTGAGAAAAGATATATGATAATTCGTTTTTTTCAGTGACCTTCATTACATTGTGTGGTTCCATACCTACTTGAACTATGAATTTACCATTTTCACTCCATAAGGCAGAGTATTGCATGAATTTTTGTTCAGCAGTATTAGGTGTAATATCCTGTACGAGTTTTAAAGTTTTATCGTTAAGTAAAGGCTTGAAAAAATTCATCTGTTCACCAGAATCAAAAGTATAATCATAGTATTCTGGATGAGTACCCGTAAATATGCGACCGGTGGTATCAAAAATGTGAATTTCATCAACCTCTATAGATTCAGCTATGGATTTTAGCTCATCCAGACTATTTAATACATCAGGATCGCTTTCTATAATGCGAGCAACAACTTCTGCATTTTTAAGGCAGGTTTCTCTGTATTCTTCTTGTATTTCTTCTAAGTCTCTTTGATTGTCTTCAAGAAGTGGCTCCATTTGAATAAAAACTTTTTCTGAGCTTTCAATAGCGTTATTTTGTTCTATTTTTAACTGAATTAATAATACACATACAAGTATGATTGATACTAATATTGTTGTGATGGTATACATGTATTTGCTTATTAAATATTTAAGATTCTTCATATGTGCCCCCTAAGGATTTATCGTAAGTATACGTTGATGATTCGTACTAAATAGTATAACAAATCGTATATGTCTTTGCAAGATATAATAATATCCGGAATATGTATTTAGATACATAGACCGGATTATTTTTGAGTTTATAGAGAAGAATATTTTTCTTCACAATATTTGCATCTGTATACTTGTTTATCCTTATCTGTTAGTGTAAAGATGTGTTCAAGTTCTTGTTCAATAGAAGTTATACATCTTGGGTTCTTACATTTGATAACATTTTTAACGGTCTTTGGAAGCGACAATTTCTTCTTATCAACAATTACACCATCTTTGATTATACTGACAGTAATGTTGTGGTCAATAAAACCTAATATATCTAGGTCTACTATATCAAGAGAACCTTGAATCTTAATAATGTCTTTGCGCCCCATTTTCTTGCTGGATGCATTTTTAATAATAGCAACTTGACAATCAAGCTTATCAAGACCAAGATATTTATAGATTGACATTGCTTTTCCAGCCTGAATATGGTCAAGTACAAATCCTTCTTTAAGTGCTCCTACATTTAACATACTTCCACCTCCAATAAAGTTAAAATCAATGCCATTCTTACATATACACCATATTTTGCCTGTTTAAAGTATACAGCTCTTGGATCTTCGTCAACTTCTACAGATATTTCATTAACTCTTGGTAGAGGATGAAGCACAAGCATATTATCTTTAGCTAAAGCCATTTTTTCTTTTGTAAGAATATAGCTATCTTTTAATCTGATATAATCCTCTTCGTTAAAGAAACGTTCGCGCTGAACTCTCGTCATATAAAGAATGTCAAGCTTGTCCATAGCGTCTTCTAAACGTTCAACTTCTGTATATTCTATATTATTAGCATCAAGAACTTCTTTCCTTATATAGCCTGGAACTCTAAGCTCGGGAGGAGATATTAGTACAAAAGAGATATTTTTATATCTTACAAGAGCATTTATTAATGAGTGAACTGTTCTGCCAAACTTAAGATCTCCACAAAGTCCAATTGTAAGGTTGTCAAGAGAACCATTCAAAGAACGTATGGTTAATAAATCTGTAAGCGTCTGTGTAGGGTGTTCGTGTCCTCCATCACCGGCATTAATAACCGGAATAGATGATTTGAGGGAAGCTACTAAGGGTGCACCCTCCTTAGGATGTCTCATTGCACAGATATCAGCATAGCCTGAAATAACCTGAATAGTGTCAGATACACTTTCACCCTTTGATGCAGAGCTCGAATCGGCAGAAGAAAAACCAAGAACATTACCACCTAGATTAAGCATAGCAGCTTCAAAACTAAGTCGTGTACGTGTACTTGGTTCATAAAATAAAGTAGCAAGCTTTTTTCCTCGACAACAATCCTTGTATTTGTCAGGATTCTTTTCGATGTCATTAGCTAAATTAAGTAAAGTATCTAATTCTTCAACTGAAAAGTCCATGGGACTAAGTAAATGTCTCATCTTTACCTCCATTCTAATTGCGTTAAGTCTGTTATTTGGTACTGCAAATATATTAATATAATTCAGAGTAAAATACAAGAAAAAAATATAATAAAGTAAAAAAGTACTTTACAAATAATTATATAAATAGTATAATAACAATATCTTAAATATCTTAGTGCAAATCTTATTTCTCATGTCTATATCAGAATTAATTAGTTATAGACATTTTTGTTCGATTCAGAACATTTCACAAATTAATTTACAGGAAAGGGGATTGATTGTTGAATATTGTTTTTTTTGGAGCATCGCCGGGGAAATCATCTGTTTCGTCTAATATGCTGGCGGTAGCTACGTTTGCAAGTGTTAAGTATCAGATGGAGGTTTCGGTTATGCAGGCTCAGTTTAATGAGAACAGGCTTGAGGACTGCTTTATGCCAATAAGCTCCTTGGTATGTATGAAAGAGGATTTTGCATATTACAGAAGGGAAGGAATAGATGAGATTATTGATAATATTCGTCTTGGACGGGGCAATAATTCGTTTGAAAATGCATTGATTAATGTCAAGAGTAGCAGAATGTTTTATCTTCCTTCTACAAGTGAAATCAGTGAAGAATTATTTGAAAGGGAGTGTGAGAAAGAGATATCTAAAATTGTTTCAATTACCAGCAAATATAATAAGCCTAATTTTATTGATTGCAGAGATTGCAGAGGTGGACTTAGCAGGGCCTTTTTGGAAAATGCAGATTTGGTCGTGTTTAATCTTGAGCAGGGTTTACATTGCATACCTAAAAAAATTTTTGAAGAAAAAACATTTATGGAAAAGAGCCTTTTTCTAATTGGAAGATATGACGATAATTCTCGTTATAATATAAGGAATATTAGGAGAAAGTATCACATTGATGAATCCTGTATAGCTACAATACCTTATAACATTTATTTTAGGGATGCTGTTTGCGAAGGAAAGATTATCGACTATTTTAGCAGGAATATAAACTGTAATAGAGATAATGATAATTACAATTTTATTTGCGGGGTTAATGGTGCTGTAGATATGATATTAGGAAAGGTGGGAATAGGTGATAAATAACAAAATTGACGAATTGATATTTAGAGTTAGTGATGAGTTTAATGGTATTCTTAGGGCTAATTTGTATGAAATTGGTCTTAATGATGATGAAATGACTAAATTAAAAAAGAGAAAGAGGGAAATGCGTACAGCTCTTAAGAATTGCGGGATAGGTGATTTGGATGCTAAGAACTATATCAAGAGCTGTATAAAGGATATTCTAATTAAAAAAATTAATATCACTGAAGATAATATTGAGGAATATATTAGTTTTTCAAATGTAGATAAGTTATCTGTAAGAGAAAAGTTTGATATATTGTTGTACTGTTATAAGAAGGAGGAAGGCGACTATGCGCTTGTCAGTCTGTGTGATAAATATAGATTAGCTGAACCGGTACAAAATAAAGATAATAGTTTTTCGTATTATGTATCAGTGGATGCTATAGAAGATATATTTGAAGAGGAAAGGATATATTTATCATTTGTAGATAAACTGGAGATTCTTGTGCAAAGAGTTTATGCAGGTTATAAGGGACTTGGTGTTATTGATGAGCTTAGAGATATGGTAATAGATGGCATTTCGGGTGGTGTATCAGGAACTGAAGATATGCTTAACAGTATATGGATATTTATCAAGGGTAAGACTGTTCATTTGCAATTTCTTGAGTTTGAGAGTGAGAAAGAGCTTGAGAGAATTTGTATGAATATATACAGGTTTGGTTATCCGGGGCAGTTTTCAATGGCTAGGGGATATGTTGTGAATGAAATGAAGGACCATTCGAGAGTGGTTGTCGTTCGCCCGCCTTTCTCCGAAAGCTTTGCATTCTTTGTAAGAAAATTTAATACTATTGAAAATCATACAGTAAAGGAATTATTGACGGATGAAGGTTCTGACATAGTAGAAAATGTAATCAAATTCATAGTTAAGGGGTGCAGGGTTGTAGGAATTACAGGGGCTCAGGGCTCGGGCAAGACAACTATGCTTATGGCATTGATTGGGTTTATTCATCCTGCATATACGCTTAGAATACAGGAAATGGCATTTGAACTTCATCTTAGAGAAGTGTATCCGGACAGGAATATTTTGACTTTTAGAGAAACGGATACAGTAAATGGTCAGGATGCACTTGATTTACAGAAGAAAACAGATGGTACAGTAAATATATTAGGTGAAGTTGCGTCGGCTCCCGTGAGTTCGTGGCTTGTACAAATGTCTATGGTAGGTAGCTTGTTTACCATGTTTACTCACCATGCCAAAACAACTAAGGCATTAATTAAGTATATGAGAAATTGTTTGCTGTCACATGGTGCTTTTACAAATGAAAGAATTGCTGAAGAGCAGGTCGTAGATGCGATTAATTTTGATATTCATATGGAAAAGGATATTAAAGGACACAGATATATAGAAAGAATAACAGAAATTGTTCCTTTGGAAAATTCAAGTGAATTATATAGAACGAGAGATATAGTGAGATATATTGATGGAAGGTATATTCTTGGCGATAAAATCAGCGAGAATACTAAGAAGGAAATTTTTAGATATCTTTCGAGTGATGAACAGGAGGAATATAATGTTATCTTTGGTCTATAACTGTTTTTCGGGATTTTTTCTAACAAAGGAATTTTGCGGAAAAATAGAAAAAAGAATGAATATTTTATATCCGGGGGCAAGAGAGCTTGTTATTAGAAAAACTGCAATTACTTTGTGCAGGGTATTTTTGATGGGAGTGCTGTCGGTTATGGCACTGATGTTTTTTGCGGATATTTCTTTGTATTATTCTGTGATAACAGCAACAATTGTTTACGTTGTAAGTGTTAGCATTGTATACAATGGACTTGATAAAATTGAGACAAAGATGCTTATTCAGTTAGAGCAGTTTATTACGGATGTAAGATATAGATTCAGGTTTGATGGTATGATTGATGATGCACTTGAGGATGCTATTAATTCTGCAGAATACGAAATGTCTTTACATGGTCAGCTTATACTTGATACCTTGAAGGAAAATGTAAGTAAAACATATGATGAACCATATAAGGAATATGCTCCAAATCATTTCTTTTTAACCTTTTATGTTATGTGTGAAACGATGATGATATATGGTGATAAATATATTAATGGTAATAGTATGTTTCTTAAGAATATCAGCTATTTAAAAGAAGATATACATATTGAATTGCTTAAACGAAAAAAGATTCAGAATGAATTTATGGGGTTGACTGGTATAACTATTTTGCCAGTGTTTGCTATAAAACCTATAGAAGTATGGGCACTAAGCAATATGCCGGAACTTATAGAAGAATATCAAAGTATAAAAGGAACAGTTTTAACTATTTTATTAGTACTGTTTTCAGTAATGATTTTCATGATTATTAAGAGACTTAAATACTCGGTTGATTTAGATAATGTAAAAAGTGAATGGGTTAAAAAAATGCTGTCGATAAGCTTTGTTGAAAAATTTTTGCTCAGCATTATATCTGCAAATTATGAGAAATATTTTAAAATGGACAGAATGTTAAAATCAGTAGTTTATAAGTATAATATCAAGGAATTTTTATTGGTTAGAATAGTATATTCTTTTGTTGCAGGTATGATTGCAAATATTGTAGGAATTAGTATTGGACTGGATATTTTCTCTTTAGCATTTGGGATTATGGCTATGCTTGTAACATATATTTCAATGTATATAAGCATTGTTTTGAAACGACAAATGATACTCATTATGAGAGAAGATGAAGTTGTCAGATTCCAAACAATAATTCTTATACTTATGCATATGGATAGAATTACTGTTGAACAAATTTTAGAACAGATGGAAGCATTTGCAGTTGTATTTAAGGACACACTTGAAAAAATATCAGATCATCTTGTGTTTAAGGGGAAAAAGGCTTTTGAAGAGGCAAAGGATGAGGTATCTTTTGTGCCGTTTGAAAGGCTTATAGATGCTTTTATAGCAAGTGACAGAATCGGAATAAGCAGTGCTTTTGAAGATGTTGAAGGAGATCGTGCGTATTATGTTGAAAAACATAAGCAGGAAAATGAAGAGTTAGTTAAGAATAAAGCTCTAATAGCTAAATTTATAGCTTTTATACCATTATGCAGTGTAATAATAATTAAGTTGATTTTGCCATTTGTAATAATGGGTATGGAGCAAGTAGGAAGTTTTGAATTTAATATATAGAAAGGAAGTAAAGATTAATGGAAAATAGTTTGAAAGGATTAATATTGGCGGCAGGTACGATTATTACCTGTGTTGTAATTTCGCTTGGATTTTATATTTCCAGAGAGGCTAAGAATACGGCATCAACGGGAACAAATCAGATTAATAAGGTAAATACTGAATTTGCTGAAAGTGATAAGACGATATATGATGGAACGAATATATCAGGAAGTGAAGTTGTAAGTGTAATAAAGAGACTTCAAGGTGAGCAGACAGGAGTGTATGTGAAAACAACAGAAAGTAACACATTTTATGGCTATGAATTTGATATAGAATCAGGTGAACTAATTCAAATGACTTTGAATAAATGCACTTCAACGGATGCAAGCAGCAAGCAATATATTAATCCTTATGCCACTTATTTGGGTGAAGTTGTTCGTAATTCAAATAATGCAATTACCGGATTAATATTCACACAGAATTAAGTATGGAAGAGGCTGTTAAGACAATTTATATAGGAGTGGCAGCAGTAATATTTGCCTTGGCGCTTAGTATGCTGTTGATTCTGTATAAAGAATATATTAATGTTACCAAAAATGAGCCGACATTTAGAAAGGAAGCAGTAATACATAATGAGCGATAGTTTTTCTAAGATTGTGGCAATTCTTATATCAGTAATCCTTATGTTTATTATACCCATAAGTATAACAAGAGAAAGGCAAAATGAATATAAGCAGACATATGTGTTATCAGAGACAATGTATCTTGTGGATAATATAAGAAATACAGGTGTTTTATCTAAGGAAATGTATAATATATATGTTAATAAGATAACAGGTATGATTAATAATTCCAGAATAGAAATTGTATCATCTGATATGGAGTATAAGGATTTTGTGTTTTTAAATGATATTATAGATGGCTTTAAGAACAATGAAAAATATGAATTTGCAAGGTTTGATTATATAAAAATTATTGTATATGAGAATGATAAGCCGATAGCATATTATGGAGGGAGTGTGAAATAATTAAAATAACAGATTTTTCAATAATATTTTCAATTATATTTTTAAGTATAATGTGTAGTATGTATTTGATAAATTATGCTGCATCAAAAGAACTTATACATAATCAGCAGATTAACCTTACAATGGATGAAGTAGTAGTTGATAGTCTTAATGTATCTTTTTATGATACGGATAGTAATGGAGTACCGCTTGTTGACAAGGAAGAGCTCAAAGAAAATATAATAAATGAAGCGGCAATAGGTTTACTTGGAAGCATAGATGAAAGTTCCAAAAATATTATTGAATCCAGAATAATGTTTCTTCTGTATCTTGATAGTGACGGATACTATTGTTATAGAAATGGAAAATGGACAGATGAAATCAAATATGATTCTGATATACATGCCGTAGTTGTAGAACAGGTATCACAGAAAATAAATAGTATAGTTGGAAATAAATATAAGACATTAATACCATATAACGATGGAGAAGATTATAAAAATTCAATAGATAAATATAGCTGTCTGGTATTTTATGAGCAGCAAAATAAATACTATTGTTTTTCCGGTGCTACAATTATACTAACTTCTGCTTGACAATTTCTGCCTAATATCACAAAATATCATATAGAGTTTATGATGTGGAGGAAAAGAATATGAAGATTACTACAGTTAAAGGAACAAATGATTATCTTCCAAGAGAAGTTGCTATTAGAGATTATTTGCAGTCAGTTATACTTAGAACATACCAGTCGTATGGTTTCGAAAGGATAATGACTCCTATTATAGAAGATATAGAGAATCTTGATAAGAGTGAGGGTGGAGAGAATCTTAACCTTATATTTAAAGTGCTTAAAAGAGGAGATAAGCTTCAAAAGGCTATTGACTCGGGAGATGAAAAGGAATTAGCCGATATGGGGCTTAGGTATGACCTTACATTACCTCTTACAAGATATTATGCAAATAATAGAGCGAAACTTGTATCTCCATTTAAGGTTATTCAGATGGATAAGGTATATAGAGCAGAGAGACCGCAGAAAGGTCGACTTAGAGAGTTTGTTCAGTGTGATATAGATATTATAGGTACTAAGTCATCTAATGCGGAAGTTGAACTTATCAATACAACAGCAAATGCGTTGATGAACATTGGAATTAATAATTTTAGAATTAAGATTAACGACAGAAGATTGCTTAAGTCTATTTTGCTTAAGGCAGGTTTTGAAAATGAACAGTTAGACAGTGTATGTATATCTTTTGATAAGCTTGATAAGATTGGAGCAGAAGGAGTAAAGGAAGAACTTCTTAGCAAAGAATTTGGTGAGGATGCAATAGACAATCTTATGAAGGTGCTAGAGGATGCTCCGTTTACACTTGATAAGGCGAAGGCATATGTAGGTGAAGATGAAAGTATAGAAAGTCTTGAAAGCATTATGTCAGCGGTAGAAAGCATTTCAGGTGGTAAGTATACAGTTGTATATGATATGAAGCTTGTAAGAGGTCAAGGATATTATACAGGTACTATATTTGAGGTTGAAAGCCCAGACTTTAGAGGTGCTATAGCCGGTGGTGGAAGATATGATAATCTTATAGGAAAGTTTATTAATGAGGATGTTCCAGCAGTAGGATTTTCTATTGGATTCGAGAGAATATATGGAATTCTTCTTGAGAGTGACTTTAAGATTCCTAACCAGAAGAAAAAGATTGCCGTTATATATGACGCAGATGATATAGCTTCTGCGCTTAAGATTGCAGATAGCTATAGAGAAGAATATGATGTGGCACTTTATGAGAGAATCAAGAAGGTTGGAAAGCTTATTGATAAGCTTGAGAATGCAGGATTTGACGGATTTTATTTATGCAATCAGTCCGAAGAACTGAAGATGTTTGATGAATAATATTATACGTTAATTAAAAAGAGGAATCGTTCGTATGAATGATTCCTCTTAAATATTTTATTCAGTTTCTTCGTCTGATTTTTCAGTAAGTTTTATAACGGATACTTTATCAATACGTTTCTTGTCAAGAGAAAGAACAGTTAACTTAACTTCTGGTAGTTCTACAAAATCTCCAACATCGGGAAGCTTATCGAGCTGCTCTATTATAATTCCACCAATAGAATCATAGTTGTCAGAATCGAGTCTGAGCTGGAGCTTATCGTTAATATCTTCAAGGTTCATCTGTCCTTCAACTATATATTCATTTTCGCTTTTTTGAATAATAAGATTTTCTTCATCCTTATCATATTCATCTCTTATGTCACCAACTATTTCTTCTAATAAATCCTCAAGTGTGATAAGTCCTGCAGTAACACCATATTCATCAAGAACTATAACGATTGTCATTGAATTTTGCTTCATTTCTATCATTAAATCAGATAAATTTTTAGATTCGTATGTATAAGAAGCTTCTCGTAAATAGTTTCTAACATTGAATTCTTCATTGTTGTTATATAATAAAAGGTCTTTCATATTAATTACACCAATTACATTGTCTGTCGAATTCTCATATATAGGAATACGTGTGAATCTGTCACGTCTAAATATTTCAAGAATATCTTCGTATGAAGAGTTAACATCTGCCATAGTCATATCTATTCTAGGTATCATTATATCTCTTACATTGGTATCACCGAAGTCAAATACGTTATTGATAATTTTTCGTTCCTCAGTTTCAATAACGCCTTCCTGATGACTTACATCAACTAAAGATCTTAATTCACCTTCTGTAATAGATGTTATTTTTGTATTTTTGTTTATACCAAATAGCTTCAATACTATTCCGGAAAGAATATTAACAATATAGATTACCGGAGTAAGAATCCACATTAAGCCGTATATAGGCTTTGCGTATAAAAGAGCCATTCGTTCAGTGTAGTAAGTAGCCATTGTTTTTGGTGTAATCTCGCCAAAAATCAATACAAGGATAGTTAATATACCTGTTGCAATACTTACAGCATAGTTTCCAAACATACTTTGTGCAAGTAAAGTAGCAAGTGAAGATGCAGAAATATTAACAATATTATTTCCAATTAATATTGCACTGAGCATCTTTGATGAATTGTTTATTATTTTGTCTACTATTACAGCATTTTTGTTACCTTCTTCAATAAGTGCCAAAATTCTGTATTTGCTGACTGTTGTTAAAGATGTTTCGGCAGATGAGAAAAATGATGAAAGTAATAGTAAAATTACTAGGACTATAAGCTGCCCTATTTCACTTGATTCCAAGTTGTTCACTCCTTTAAAAAATATTTGAAATATATATTACTATTTTTTGAGATAAAAGTAAAGGACTTTGCATATATTTTACAAATGGATAGGTGGAGGGATATATGAATAAAATTGGTAAAAAAATAGCATCCGTAATAAAAACACTCATAGCTACATATCTCATATCTGCAATAATTTTGCTTATTATAGCTGCACTTATGTATAAGTGTGATATTGGAGATGGAATGATTAATGTATTAATAATTCTCTCGTATGTAATATCAACATTTATAGGAGGAGTAATTATTGGAAAGGTTGAGAAGGAAAATAAGTACTTGTGGGGAGGATTAGTAGGTATAAGCTACTTTGTAGTTTTAATAGTTATTTCGATGATTGTAAATGGAAATATTTCGGAAAGTGCAAGCGGTATAATATCTACAATGTTATATTGTACGGCCGGAGGAATGATTGGAGGAATGATTAGTTAAAAAAACACTTTCAAATCTGCAAGATATATGCTATAATGTCGAAAGAATATTAACTATTAAGGAGGTTTCGCTATGAAACACGTTAAGACATTAACTAATAAGACATTAAAGGATACAATGAAGAAGGGTGGATGTGGTGAATGCCAGACATCTTGCCAGTCAGCTTGTAAGACATCTTGTACAGTAGGAAATCAGAGCTGCGAGAATAAATAATATTGTATTTAATATGAATAAGATATATGCAATAACAGAGTTGGTGAATGATTTCAATAATCTGTTTGCCGACTCTGTTATCGTGCGTTATTATTTATTAGGTGCTTTAATGAATTAGAGAAGAAAGGTATGATACCAGGTGATTCATTGTTATAAGAATAATGGCTATAATATTGTTCTTGATGTTAATAGCGGTTCTGTACATGTAGTAGATGATGTAACATATGATGTTATATCAATGTATGAAGAGCATACCGAAGAAGAAATATTAACTGCATTAGGTACAAGCTATGATACTAAAGAAATTAAGGAAGCCATTGATGAGGTAAATGAACTCAAGGAAAATGAGCAATTATTCACAAGAGATATTTATAAAGAATATATAACAGACTTTAAGAAGAGGAAGACCGTTGTTAAGGCAATGTGTCTACATATAGCACATGATTGTAATCTTGCCTGTAAATATTGTTTTGCAGAGGAAGGTGAATATCATGGAAGACGTGCTCTTATGAGTCTGGAGGTTGGTAAGAAGGCTTTAGATTTTCTGATTGAAAATTCCGGTAATAGGAGAAATCTTGAAGTAGATTTCTTTGGTGGAGAGCCACTTATGAACTTTGATGTAGTAAAGCAACTTGTGGAATATGGACGTTCAAAGGAAAAAGAACATAATAAGAATTTCAGATTCACATTAACAACTAATGGAGTTCTTCTAAATGATGATATATTAGAATTTATTAATAAGGAAATGTCTAATGTTGTATTAAGTCTTGATGGAAGAAAAGAAGTCAATGACAGAATGAGACCATTTAGAAATGGAAAAGGAAGTTATGATTTGATTGTTCCTAAATATCAGAAGGTTGCAGAAAGCAGAAATCAGACAGATTACTATGTAAGAGGAACCTTTACAAGAGATAATCTTGATTTTTCAGAAGATGTAATACATTTTGCAGACTTAGGATTTAAGCAAATGTCAATTGAGCCTGTGGTTGGTTCGGATGATGAGCCTTATGCTATCAGAGAAGAAGATCTTCCTAAAATTATGGAAGAGTATGACAAGCTGGCTGTTGAATATATTAAGAGAGAGAAGGAAGGCAGAGGCTTTAACTTCTTCCATTTTATGATAGATTTGCAGCAGGGACCTTGTGTAGCTAAGAGATTATCAGGCTGTGGTTCTGGAACTGAATATTTGGCAGTTACTCCATGGGGTGACTTGTATCCATGCCATCAGTTTGTAGGACAGGAAGAATTCCTTCTTGGAAATGTATTCGAGGGAATAAATAAGCCTGATATATGCGATGAATTTAAGCTATGCAATGTATATGCAAAGGAAAAATGTAATGACTGCTTTGCTAAGTTCTACTGTAGTGGTGGATGTGCAGCTAATTCATATAAGTTTCATGGTTCAATAACAGATGCTTATGATATCGGTTGTGAAATGGAACGAAAAAGAGTCGAATGTGCCATAATGATTAAGGCAGCTTTGGCGGAATAATAATTGATTACTTCCACTTATATAATAGTGGTGTAAATAAAAAGGAGAGGAAATAACAACTATGATGAAGTACAGTAAAGGAAAAAATATTATTATCTTCATCCTTATGCTTGTATTGATAGCAGGCTGTTGCTATACTGCAGGTTTTGGATGGGGTAAGACTAAGTCAGGTGCTGCAGAGAATATTATTCTTGGTCTTGACTTAAAAGGTGGAGTAAGTATTACTTACCAGGTAAAAGAAGGTCAGGATTATACAAATGAGGATTTTGAGGATACTAAGTATAAGCTTTCTTTGAGAGTAAATGACTATAGTACAGAGGCAGAGGTATATAAAGAAGGCGATGACAGAATTACTGTTGATATTCCTGGTGCAGATAATGCTGAAGAGGTACTTGAAGAAATCGGTAAGCCGGGTTCTTTGTATTTTGCAACTTTAGTATCAGAAGAAGATCCACTTGAAGATGGTGAAAAGTCAGTTAAGGCGATAGATAAGTGGGGCCAGGAGCAAGAATATAAGATATGGGTAACAGGAGCTGAGGTAGATGATGCGCAGGCGATAAGTTATGTAGATGATAATAAAAATACACAGCATGAAGTATCACTTACATTTAACGATGCCGGAGCAAAGGCATTTAAAGAGGCTACAACAGAATATAAAGGAGACATAATATATATAATATATGACGAAAAAGTTATTAATGAACCTACTGTAAATGATGTTATTTCTAATGGTATGGGTGTTATTAACGGACAGGAATCTTATGAAGAGGCTGAAAAGCTTGCTTCTAATATAAGAATTGGTGGACTTTCACTTGAACTCGAAGAAATTAGTTCTAAGGTAGTAGGAGCTAAGCTTGGAAACGATGCTGTTAAGACAAGTCTTCAGGCAGCATTTATTGGTATCTTACTTGTAATGCTCTTTATGATTATTGTATATAGAATTCCAGGTTTTGCATCAGCAATTGCACTTGTTTTATATACAGCAGCAGAACTTATGGTTCTTAATGCATTTGATTTAACACTTACACTTCCTGGTATTGCGGGTATTATTCTTTCGATTGGTATGGCGGTAGATGCTAACGTAATCATTTTCGCAAGAATTAAGGAAGAACTTGCACTTGGTAAGAGTGTTGATTCTGCTATAACAACAGGATTTAAGAAGGCTACATCAGCAATCGTAGATGGTAATGTTACAACATTTATTGCTGCATTAGTTCTTATGTGGAAGGGTACAGGTCCGGTACAGGGATTTGCCCAGACACTTGCAATAGGTATTATTCTTTCAATGTTTACTGCAATGGTAGTAACAAGATTATTAGTAACATGTTTTTACAAGATGGGATTCAAGTCTACTAAGTTCTATGGTGTGCAGAAGGAAAGAAAGACTATTAATTTCTTAAAGAGAAAGGCTGTTTTCTTTGTACTTTCTGTAGTATTAATGGTATCTGGTATTGCATCTATGTTTGTATTTAACAGCAAAGGTGACGGATATATGAACTTCAGTATAGAGTTCAAGGGTGGTATTTCTACAACAGTTGATTTTGATAAAGAATACAGTATTGATGATTTTAATGATAAGATTAAACCTGAACTTGCAGAGGCTCTTGACACAAATGATATACAGGGTCAGAAGATTAAGGGAACTAATCAGTTAGTTATTAAGACACCATATATTTCTGACACAGCTAAGAGAGCAGCTATGAAGGATGCTCTTGCAGAATTTGGTGCTATCGAGGATAGTTACGAAGAATCAAATATTAGTGCCAGTGTAGGTAAGGAAATGAAGCAGGATGCTATTATAGCAGTTATTCTTGCAACAATCTGTATGCTTATCTATATCTGGTTTAGATTTAAGAACTTAAGATTTGCTTCAAGTGCGGTACTTGCTCTTGTTCATGACGTAGTTATTGTTATTGGATTCTATGCGATATCAAGAATTACAGTGGGTACAACATTTATCGCTTGTATGCTTACAATTGTGGGTTATTCAATCAATGCTACAATCGTAATCTTCGATAGAATTAGAGAAAATATAGCGGCTGATTCTAAGAAGGATATTAAGGATATTGTTAACGAGAGTATTACTCAGACGCTTACAAGAAGTATCTATACATCAATAACAACATTTATTACGATATTTGTATTATACATTTTAGGTGTAACAGCAATTAAAGAATTTGCGCTTCCAATTATGGTAGGTATTGTATGTGGTGGTTATTCATCAGTATGTATAACAGGCGCACTCTGGTATGTTATGAGTAAGAAATCATTTAAAAAAGCTAAAGAAGTTAAAAAAGCTAAGAAATAATTAAGGTATAATAGAGGCCTCATAATTACATGAGGCCTTTAGTTAATAGAATGGAGGATAAAACATATGAGAAAGAAATTATCAAAAATCATGTTATGTGCAGTTTTAGCAGGAACAATGCTTTTTACAGGTTGTGGAAGTAGTGAGTCAAAGAAGGAAGATTCTAAAGATGTTGCTACAACAGAAGATAATTCATTACAGAAAGTTAAGGATGCGGGAAAGTTAATCCTTGGTCTTGATGCTACATTTAAACCTATGGGATATACAGATGAAAATGATGAAATAGTTGGATTTGATATTGATGTGGCAGAAGAAGTTTGTAAGAGAATGGGAGTTGAGCTTGTAAAAGAGCCAATTAACTGGGATACAAAGGAACAGGATCTTAATGTAGGAAAAATTGACTGTATATGGAACGGTATGTCTGTTAATCCTTCTAGACAGGAAGCAATGAACCTTTCAGAGGCATATATGGAAAATGAAATGGTATTTGTAGTAACAGGTAAAAGTGAAGTAACAGGTATGGCTGATCTTGCAGATAAGAATATAGCAGTTCAGAACGGCTCTACAGCACAGGATATTCTTGAAGCATCAGAGGTTGGTAAGACATGTACAATTACAACAATTGCTACTAATGTAGAAGCATTACAGCAGTTGGAACTTAACCTTGTAGATGCAGTTTTTCTTGATAGTGTAGTAGCTAATTATGAAATAACTGAAAGTGGTAAGGATTATAAGGTGTTAGAAGAGGGTCTGGAAAAAGAAGAATATGCTATCGGATTTAGAAAGGGAGACCAGAAGCTTCGCGATGAAGTACAGAAGATTCTTAGCGAAATGAAGGCGGATGGTTCACTTGGTGAAATATCAACAAAGTGGTTTGGTAGCGATGTTACTACTGTGAAATAATGGAGAAATAGAAATTGAGTCAGAAAGAAATATTAGATGTAACTAAAATTTTATTAGAATATCTAGGACCAACACTGAAATTGTTTGCAGCTACATTAGTATTTTCAATTCCACTTGGATTGATTGTGGCAATGCTTAAAATGTGTAAGTTTAAGCCTATTTCATGGCTTACCAGTATTTACATACTTATAATGCGTGGAACACCTCTTATGCTTCAGATTATAGCAATATATTATGCTATTCCGTATCTTAAGATAAATGAGAATTTGCCGGTGTTTTTAAAGAAGATAGTAGATGTGGTGGATATTAAAAGTCCTAATTATATGTTCATAGCGGTAGTTGTAGCATTTTCACTTAATTATGCAGCGTATTTTGCAGAAATATTCAGAGGTGGAATTGAGGCAATACCTAAGGGACAATATGAGGCCGCTGCTTGTCTTGGAATGACTAAGACAAAAACATTCTTTAGAATTATTTTGCCACAGGTAGTTAAAAGAATTCTTCCGGCGAGCTCGAATGAGATTATAATTCTTGTAAAGGATACATCTCTTGCAAATATTATTGCGTATACTGAGATTATTATGAAGGCTAAACAGCAGATGCAGCTATATAGCTCGCTAACGCCTTTATTTATAGCTGGTGTATTCTATTTAGCTATGACTATAATTTTAACAGCGATATTCTCAATGCTTGAAAAGAAGCTTAACTATTACAAATAAAAGGAGATAATTATGGCTATATTAGAAGTTAAAAATATATCAAAAAGCTTTGATGGCTTGGAAGTCTTAAAAGATATCTCCTTTGATGTAAATAAGGGAGAGGTGCTTGCAATAATCGGACCATCAGGGAGTGGAAAATCTACACTCCTTAGATGTATTAATCAGCTTGAAAGGGCTGACGGAGGCTGTGTGGTTGTTGATGGAATGACAATGTTTCAAAATGACGAGAATGGTTATGCAGTATACAGCGACAAAAAGATTCTTAGAGATATAAGACTCAAGATAGGACTTGTGTTTCAGAATTTTAATCTATTTCCTCATATGAATGTAATGCAAAATGTAATAGAGGCGCCGGTACAGGTGCTTAAAATGAACAAGGCAGATGCAGAGGAAAAGGCACGAGAATTATTAAAGAAAATGAGCCTTGAAACTAAAGAAAAGTCGTATCCGTGTGAATTATCAGGTGGTCAGCAGCAACGTGTATCAATAGCTAGGGCTTTGGCACTTAGTCCGGATGTGTTATTTTTTGATGAACCAACGTCAGCACTTGATCCTGAATTAACAGGTGAGATTTTAAAGGTTTTAAAATCTCTTGCGGAGGAAAAGATGACAATGGTTATTGTTACGCATGAGATGGAATTTGCAAAAAATGTTGCTGATAAAGTAATATTTATGGACGAGGGTGTAATTGTTGAACAGGGTACACCGGAAGAAGTATTTGATAACAGTAAGAGTGAGAGAACTAAGAAATTTATTCAGAAGTTCTAATTAGGAGTAAATGTGAAAGAAAAATGGATTGTGCACAGCAAACGAGCAGATTTTGATGCTGTGGGTAAAAAATTTGGTATTTCTCCGATAACTGCAAGGATAATACGAAATAGAGACATCATAACAGATGAAGAAATTAATATGTATTTAAATGGGAGCCTGGAGGAATTATATTCCCCCTGGCTTCTTAAGGATATGGAGAAGGCTGTTAATATAATTGAAGAAAAAATTGTGGCAGGAAAATCTATAAGGATAGTCGGTGATTATGATATAGACGGTGTATGTGCCGGAAATATTTTAGTAAAGGGATTGGATATGCTGGATGCAAATGTATCTTTTGTAGTCCCTGACAGAATAATAGATGGTTATGGTATAAATGACAGGATTATTGATGAGGCTCTGGAAGAGGGAGTGGATACAATAATTACCTGTGACAACGGTATAGCGGCATATGATACAATATCTTATGGTAAACAAAAGGGATTGACGATTATTATAACAGATCATCATGAAGTGCCTGAAAACATTCCTCCAGCAGATGCGGTAATCGATGCAAGGCAAAAGGATTGCAAATATCCATATAAGGAATTATGTGGTGCAAGTATAGCCTATAAGCTTATCTGTGCATTACATAACAGAATCAAGGGTAAGTTGGATGGGGTTATAAATCTTTTAGAATTAGCTGCGATTGCAACAATTGGTGATGTGGTTGATTTAAAGGATGAGAATAGAATTATTGCAAAATATGGTCTTGGTCTTATTAATAGTTCTCCAAGTAAAGGTGTTCAGGCTCTTATTAATGCTAACGAGCTTAAAGGTAAGAAGATAACAGCTTATCATATAGGATTTGTTATTGGTCCGTGTCTTAATGCAGGAGGACGTCTAGATACTGCTATGAAGTCATATACGGTTATAAAAGGTGATGCACCAAACCTTGACGATTTGGCATTAGAATTAAAAGAACTCAATGATGAAAGAAAAGCTATGACAATAGATAATACAGAATTAGCTATTAATATAGTTGACTCAAATAAAGAGTATTTGACACAGACTGTACTGGTTGTGTATTTGCCTGAGTGCCATGAGAGTCTTGCAGGAATTGTAGCAGGAAGAATAAGAGAACGATATAATAAACCAACTTTTGTCATTACAAAGGGTGAAACGATACTCAAGGGTTCCGGACGCTCAATAGAAGGCTATAATATGTATGAGGAACTTGTTAAATGCGAAAAATACCTTGCCAAATATGGTGGACATGAAATGGCAGCAGGTTTATCAATAGAGGAAAACAACCTGGAAAAATTTATCAAATTAATTAATTCCAATTCAAAGCTTACTGATGAAGATTTAGTTCAAAAGGTGTGGATTGATGTTCCGATGCCATTTAATTATGTCAAAGAGGAATTGATTGAAGAACTCAGTAGACTAGAGCCGTTTGGGAAAGCAAATACCAAGCCTGTATTTGCTGAAAAGAATGTTAAATTATTAAGAGCTACTGTGTTAGGGCAGAATAGGAACGTCATTAGACTTAATATGGTAAATGAATATGGATATAGGATGGAAGGAACTTTTTTCAGTACCGAGGAGGAATTTGTTGAAAAGCTTGAAAATAGATTTTCAATTAATGAAATAAATGAGTTACTTAATGGTAGGGATAATGGTATAATGGTAAGTGTTACATATTATCCGGAAATTAATGAATATATGGGTAACCGATATATAAGAGTTATAGTGGATAGGATAATCTAGAAACAGGAGGATGAATGAATGAAGAATATTGAAGAATATGTAAGAAGTATACCTGATTTTCCAGAAGAGGGAATTATTTTCAGAGATGTAACAAGTGTGTTGCAGGATGCCGATGGGTTACATTTATCTATTGATTTGATGCAGGAGAAGATAAGTGATATTGATTTTGATGTGGTAGTTGGACCGGAATCAAGAGGTTTTATATTTGGTGTGCCTATTGCATATAACCTTCATAAGCCGTTTGTACCTGTAAGAAAGAAGGGTAAGCTTCCTTGTGAAACAATAGAGAGAGAATATGAGCTTGAGTATGGAACGGCTACAATCGAGATACACAAGGATTCTATAAAACCAGGTCAAAAAATTGTTATAGTAGATGACCTTATTGCAACGGGTGGAACTATTGAAGCAATAACTAAGCTTGTAGAAGAACTTGGTGGAGAAGTGGCAGGAATTGTATTCTTAATGGAGCTTGAAGGACTTAAGGGACGAGAAAAGCTAGAGGGATATAGGGTTGAATCTGTAATTAAATACGAAGGTAAATAGATAAAAACTCAGACACAAATTGGTTGTAATATAATCAATTTTGTCTGAATTTTTTGTTGACAAATAAATACTAATAATATACTATATATATCAATATAAGATTTACATTTTAAAACACTTCTGATATAATTTATATATATTTATCAGGAGGTGTCGGAAAGGTGAGAGATACAATGCCAAATGCAAGTGAAACAATTGAAAAATTAGCCAAGCAGCTTGAAAGAATGAAATTTCTAAATGATTTAAGAGATTGTGAGACTCTTGAGGATTTAAAAAAACTTAAAGATAAATATGAAGCAATCTGTAAAGAAGATAGTAAAGAGTAACTTATTAATATACATTATGAAGTGTGAATCTTATTATAATAAAATACTGGTGAGAGCTTAAGAGTAAGCTGGCACCAGTATTTTCATTAGTAAAGACTATTATTATATATTTAACTTCCAGAGCTTTCATACCTTTTTAGTCCCATATTCCATATGGAATATCCAAGTAAGGATAAAATACTGGCAACAAATATTATAGCTATACTTATTACCACAGCGTTATATCCACCCCTGAGCACCACCTCTATAGGAATGGAAATAACCAGACCAAAAGGAAGTATGAATGTCATTATAAATTTAATCACGGGATGATAAATTTTAATCGGATATTTTGAAAAATCCGCAAAGTTGTAAGCTGTTGACATGAGCTGTCCGCTTCGTTTGGTCCAGAATGCAATTGAACATGTAATAAGCTTAATTGCTGTAAATATTGCTGCACCAAATAATGAAGCTACTATAAGTAGTACAACATTTGCAAAAGACCAGTGTATTGATATTTTACTTCCGCACATTACTAAAAGTGCTACACCTACTATTGCTTCGCCAATAGCTTCAGGTTGAAATACTTCAGCTATAACCTGAAATAATGAATTAACAGGTCGTATTAAAAATCTGTCTATCAGACCATTTTTGACATACCAATATCCAATGTACCACAGAGAATCTGTTAAAAGATGGTCAATAGCTCGTGGAATCATTGAAAAGCCGTATAGGAACCCTAGTTCGTACATTGTCCAGCCATTAAGCGATGGAATTGACTGAACAATGAACATTAGAGAAGCAAAGGATGTAACATTGGTGATAAGGAATGAAATAATTCCGATAATTGCATCCTTTTTATATTCTAATCTGCTCTTTATGGCACGTTCAAGGTAGGTCTTATAAAGTTTTATATATCTTTTCAATCTTTTCATTGTGCACTAACCTCCTTGTATTGTTACAATTTTAATTGCTTTCAGATAGAAGAAGTGGGCAAAGGTTTCTAAAATTATTAGCCATAGAATCTGCATACCTATGGAAATAAGAGCTTCGCTTACACTCATTTTACCTAAATATATCAGAGCCGGATTTTGAGCCATACCAACAAATGGAAGATAGTTAATAATATTTGCCATCCACTCAGGGAAAAATGCAATAGGAATAAGCATACCTGAAAGGAAATTAGTAACCACTTCCTTAATCTGATTTAAGCCAAATGATGCCATTGTATAAAACGAAATTAGTCCGAATATGTAATCAATTACATCAAATAACATTTTAGCGATTACTTGTGCTACAAGGAAAAATATCAGCATAATTATAAAATTCGCGGGGCTTTCAATTGTCATAAATCCATTAAAAGTCAATAATATTGTAGATACAATAAGTAGTGGAAATCCAACAATCAGATCCGACGCAAGCAGACCTCCGAGTGTGGAAAATACAAATCGTAATCTATAGCTGATAGGTTTAATTAATGACATAGCTATCTGTCCATTTTGTATTTCGTCAGTAATGACATCAGTGGTCTCACCACCGCCCATAGTAAATCCAAAAATATTTACAATTATTGTGTAAGATATTATCTCTTTGAAAGTGAATCCATTGATAATATCGACAGGAGAATTATTAAATACAGCTGCCCATAGGAAGAAAAGGCAAAGCAATGATGATGCCACGACTAACAGCCAACTGAAAATGTTGAACTTATAGGCAAAAATATTTAGTATTCCTGTTTTCATAAATGCTTTGTATCGTCTAAACATCTGGCTAACCCTCCATTTCTTCTTTTTTGTAAATCTCTCGAACAACCTCCTCAATAGATATTTCTTTGATTTTCATATCTTTCATATGTATGTGTGTAAGAACGTTGTTCATAACCTCTTCAAAATTAACCTTTAATGCATCGAAATTAACTGTTAATTCAAGGTTATTAAGTGTATATGTTACATTGCCGCCGAATGTGTTAAAACAATCAGTAGAATCTAAACTATCCCGTAATTCGATGGTTACTGTTCTTAAGTCGCCAAACTTATTTTTGATATTCAACAGATCTCCATCGTAAATAATATGTCCTTCGTCAATAATGATAATTCTTGAACAAAGATTTTCGATATCAGCCATATCGTGAGTTGTTAAAATAACAGTTGTGTTATATTTTTTATTCATTTCTTTAATGGCTGCTCTGATTTTTTCTTTTACTAAAACGTCAAGTCCGATTGTTGGTTCATCAAGGAATAAAACCTTTGGATTATGTAGTAGAGAAGCAGCAAGGTCAGCTCTCATACGTTGTCCGAGAGAAAGTGTTCTTACGGGCTGATTAAGAAATTCGCTAAGTCCAAGTACCTCATCAAGAAAATCCATACGTTCTTTGTAGTCTTCGTCTGAAATTTCATAAATTTCTTTTAGTACCTTGTAGGATTCAATAAGCTGTATATCCCACCATAACTGAGTCTTTTGCCCAAATACCACACCAATATTCTGAGCTACCTGCCTGCGTTTCTTATAAGGCTCGAGACCATTAATCAATACAGCACCGCTGGTGGGATTTAAGATGCCACACATCATTTTGATGGTAGTAGATTTACCGGCACCATTTGAACCAATGTATCCAACAATCTCGCCTTCATTGATTTTGAAACTAATATTATCAACAGCAGTCTTGATTTCGTGCTTGGTTGAAAATAAGGTTTTAACCATTCCTTTGATTCCTTCGCCACGAATCGGTTTTTTAAATTGTTTTACTAAATTTTTTACTTCAATCATTTTTTCCTCTCCTTTTTTCAGTTTACTTTTTCGTTAAAAATAGAATCTGTCAAACCTTATACTGAAAAATGGATAAAAAAGTACCGCAAACAACCTTAAATTGTGTCTGCGGTGATTTCTGGCACAAAAAAATCACACCAAGCTGATGTGACGACCAAATAATATATATTAAATAAACATTCACAAAAGGTTAGTTAAAACGGTACACAAATAGAGACAGTCAATGTCTTATTCGTATTCCAAATATTCAGTTATACGTTTGAAACCTCGTTTCTGATTATCATGTAAATTTCTCCTTTCTGTGATTTTTTACGATACTAGCACAAGAAAAAATGTTTGTCAAGAAAAAAATAAGTTTTTTTTTAAAACAAGTGTGATATAATAGTAAAAAACAAATAGAGGAGAGAGGAAAAGCTATGAAGTTAAAAAATGTATTAAAATCAATAGTAGCTACCGCATTGGCACTGTCTATGTGTGTAATTCCAGTGAAGTTTAACAATGAAGTTACTTATGCCGACGACTATATGCTACATGCAGGTTGGGTTAGAGAGGTAGAGGATTGGAAGTATTATTGTTGTTTGGAGGAAGGATGTGGCGGATGTCATATTATTGAATATCTAGGTAATAAGACAACAGTGGAAGTACCTAAGAAAATAGGTACTGAAGTCGTTACCTATATTGAAGGTGGTTCGTTTTCCAGTAAAGTTAAGAAAATAATAATTCCTGATAGTGTCAAGTATATTGCTTATCACAAATCATGGAATCTTCCAAATGTTACTATAGTAAGTAGTAAAAAATCTGTTGCATATAAATTTGCAAAAGAGGAAGGATTAAAGTGGAAAAACAAAAATGAATTTGTAGATGGTGTGAAAAAACTCAACCAAAAATCCGCATCTAAGAATTCCATTAAATTATCGTGGAATAAGGTTAATGGAGCAAAAGGATATGAAATCTACAGAGCATCAAAGAAAAATGGTACATATAAAAAGGTTGCTACAACCAGAAAACTGGCTTATAAATGCAAAGGATTGAAAAAAGGTACAAAATACTATTTTAAGGTAAGAGCATTTAAGAAAGTAAATGGAAAACGTGTATATGGTGGTTTTTCTGCAAGAGTTAAAATGTCAACAACAAAGTAATTGATAAGTATATATAAATCTATCTAAAATCAAAACCCCGCGAGTTGTTATCTCGTGGGGTTTTCTATGTTGTTTGAGGTGGCTTATTGTAAAATATCACTCAATACCTCATCCGGTACATTCAATCCGCCATATCCGCTTCCTATATCGATTCCTGGCTTATTTTCACCGTGAAAATCTGACCCGCCGGTTATAAATAATCCGTATTTTTTTGCCAGACATTTCATTTTGGAGGTATCACTGCCTTTATTGCAGGAATAAATGGCTTCTATTCCGTCAAGCCCTATTTTAGCTAAATCTGATACAAGTGTATCAAGCTGTGAATTAGAAAATTTATATAGTAATGGATGAGCAAGAATGGCTTTTCCACCAGAGTTTTTGATAAGATTAATAGCATATTCTGGTGACACATGTTCCTTTGGAAGATAGCATGGACAACCATCACCAAGATATTTCCTGAAGGCGGCATCTTTTGATTTTACATACCCGTTTTCAACCATCCATGCAGCATAGTGGGCTCTTGTTATAATACTATTAGGAAATCTTTTTATCATTTCTTCGTTGGTAACAGGAAAACCATTTTGATTTAGTAAAACAATAAGCTTATCATTTCTTTCTTTACGAATTCTCTTGTATTCTGATAGGGCAGAGATGAGTTTTCCGTCCTTGTAGCCAAGATTAAGTCCAAGAATGTGAATTTCTCTTCCAAAATGAAATGAAGATATCTCAATGCCTGGAATTACTGTTATATTATGATTAATTCCTGCCTCCATTGCTTCAGCTATGCCATCTATAGTATCATGGTCTGTAAGGGCAAATGCTGTTAAATTTTTATTTTTTGCATAAATAACTAACTCCGATGGAGTTAAAGTTCCATCGGAGACAGTTGAATGCACATGCAGATCTATCATATGCACCTCATATTTTAAATGTCATCTGATTCGATAATCTGACGTTTTCTAGCCATTTCATCGCTTTCAAGATATTCGTCGTAGGTTGTAATCTTATCAATAAGAGTACCATTAACGATTTCCATAATTCTGTTAGCTGTAGTCTGTACAAACTGGTGGTCTCTTGAAGAGAAGAGGATTACACCAGGGAATTTGATAAGCCCGTTGTTAAGAGCTGTGATTGATTCCATATCTAAGTGGTCAGTAGGTTCGTCAAGAAGAAGAACGTTTGAACCTGAAATCATCATTTTAGAAAGAAGACATCTAACCTTTTCTCCACCGGAGAGAACCTTAACCTTCTTCATACCGTCATCGCCTGTGAAAAGCATTCTTCCAAGGAAACCACGTACATATGTAACGTCCTTTTCATCAGAATACTGCATAAGCCAATCAACGATAACATCATCACAGTCAAATTCCTTTGTACTATCCTTAGGGAAGTAAGCCTGAGTAGTAGTAACACCCCATTTGTAAGTACCTGAATCAGGTTCCATTTCGCCTGAAAGAATCTTGAATAATGTAGTTTTAGCAAGTTCGTTTGAACCAACTAGCGCAATTTTATCCTCACGTCCTACGATAAATGAAATATTATCAAGAACCTTTACGCCATCAATAGTCTTTGTAAGACCTTCAACTGTAAGAACTTCATTACCAATTTCTCTGTTTGGTTTGAAATCGATATATGGGTATTTTCTGCTTGAAGGCTTAATGTCATCAAGCTCGATTTTTTCAAGAGCACGTTTTCTTGAAGTAGCCTGCTTTGACTTGGAAGCATTAGCACTGAATCGCTGAATAAATTCTTGAAGTTCTTTGATTTTTTCTTCTTTTTTTCTATTAGCTTCACGCATCTGCTTAACTAATAACTGGCTTGATTCGTACCAGAAATCATAGTTACCGGCATAGAGCTGAATTTTAGCATAGTCAATATCCGCAATATGTGTACATACTTTGTTAAGGAAGTATCTGTCATGTGATACTACGATAACTGTATTATCAAAATTAATAAGGAATTCTTCTAACCAGGCAATAGCATCTAAATCAAGGTGGTTTGTAGGCTCGTCGAGAAGAAGAATATCAGGATTACCAAATAGTGCCTGTGCAAGAAGAACTTTAACCTTTTCACTACCCTTAAGCTCTGACATTAGATTGTAGTGAAGTTCTGTATCAATACCAAGACCATTTAAGAGAGTAGCGGCATCAGATTCAGCTTCCCATCCGTTAAGAGTAGCAAATTCACCTTCTAATTCACTTGCCTTTATACCATCTTCTTCTGTGAAATCTTCTTTAGCATAAATAGCATCTTTTTCCTTCATTATCTCATATAATCTTGCATTACCCATAATAACTGTATCAAGTACAGGGTAAGCATCGTATTTAAAATGGTCCTGTTGGAGAAATGAAAGTCTCTGACCGGGAGTTATAATAATATCTCCGTTAGTAGGCTCCAACTGACCTGATAATATTTTAAGAAATGTAGATTTACCGGCACCATTTGCACCAATAAGTCCATAACAGTTACCTTCTGTAAATTTAATATTAACATCTTCAAATAATGCTTTTTTGCCTATTCTAAGTGTTACGTTACTTGCTGCTATCATCTCGAATTCAAATCCTTTCACTTTTTTTATTAATATCCGTTGATTATTGTAACTATAATTTACTTATTTTGCAAGTTTTTTCTTGTTAAGATGGGCTAAATGTTCTATAATTAAATTACTTATGAGAAATTTGAGAGGATACACAATGGATTTTAAAGTTAAAATAGGCTTCCCAGAACCTATGGGAGCAAAATGCTATGGTGAATATGTTAATTTTGCGGTTGCTGTGGGTGACGGTGAAACCTGTTCACTTATTTTATATCAAAAAGGAACAACCAAGATTGTTGCAGAGCTTCCATTTACAACAGAGATGATGTATGGAAATGTGTTTGCTATGGCAGTATATGGAATAAGTGCGAAAAAATATGATTATAATTTGAGAATTAATAATGTGATAGTTACTGACCCTTATGCAAGAATGTTATCTGGAACTTCAGTATGGGGAGAAACAAATGATGAGGATATAACATCTGTAATTGTAGATGAGGACTACGATTGGGAAGGTGACAGACCTATTGGTAATATGTTTGAGGATAGTATCATCTATAGATTGCATGTGAGAGGCTTTACTAAGCATACATCTTCTAAGGTTAAAGCTAAAGGTACATTTGCGGGAATTGTTGAAAAATTGCCATATCTTAAAGAACTTGGGGTAACTATGATTGAGCTTATGCCTGCTTATGAATTTCGTGAGGTTGAGATGAATACACCATCGTATGTTATTTCGGATACTAAGAATATTAACTACTGGGGATATACTACAGGAAACTATTTTGCGCCAAAGGCTTCTTATGCATCAAAGGGAAATAAGCAGGGGCAGATTAGAGAATTTAAGGATATGGTTAAGGCATGTCATAGACAGGGAATTGAGGTTTGTATGGAATTTTTCTTTCCAAATGATGTTAACCATACATTTATGTTGGAATGTTTTAGGTTTTGGGTCAGAGAATATCATATAGATGGAATTCACTGTAATATTAGTGATTCTATTAAATCTTTACTTAAAAGTGATCCGGTGCTTGGAAGAACTAAGCTTATTTGTTATGATTGGAATGAGGAAGAAAATAGTAGCTATATTGCTAAGTCTGTATCCTTTAAGAATCTTGGAGACTGTAATGATGCATATATGATTACAGCTAGAAAATTCTTGAAAAGTGACGAAGGTCAGATTAATGAGATGGCATATAGATTAAGAAGCAACAAGAACAAGGCTCAGAAGATTAATTATATTTCAAATAACGGAACATTTTCACTTAATGATATGGTTTCTTATGAGCGCAAGCATAACGAAGCTAATGGTGAGAACAATAATGATGGCACTGAGTATAATTATAGCTGGAATTGTGGCTTTGAAGGCAAGACAAGACGCAAAAAGGTTATGGAATTAAGGCGCAAACAGATAAAGAATATACTTACATTTCTTATGCTTAGTCAGGGAACACCGCTTATTTATGCAGGAGATGAATTTTTGCATACTACAGAAGGTAATAATAATCCATATTGTCAAGATAATGAGATGTCGTGGCTTAATTGGAATCTTCTAAAAAAGAATAAAGAATATTTTGATTATATTAAGATGTTAATTCAATTTAGAAATGAACATAAGATTCTTCATATGAAGAGTGAGATGAAGATAATGGATTATAGAAGTCTTGGTCTGCCTGATATATCATATCACGGAAGCAGGGCATGGTATCTTGATGGTAACCATCTTAACAGACATTTTGGTGTACTTTATTGTGGTGACTATGGCAGAACAGATATGACTAAGAATGAAGAGAATATATTTGTAGCATTTAATATGCACTGGGAAGAACAGAATTTTGGTATGCCTGCACCGGGTAAAGATAAGGTATGGAAAAAGGTTATCTCAACCGCAGGTGAGGTTAAGGAAGATACAAATAAAAAAGCACAGTTAATAAAGGAAATTACTGTGGCTCCACGTTCGGTTGAAGTGTATGTAAGTGTGACAGGAAAGAGGAAATAATGAGTAGCTTTACACTTAAAATTATAGCTGTTATAGCGATGGTAATAGATCATTGTGGAGCAATTTTCTTAAGTGAATATCAAATATTTAGAATCATAGGCAGAATATCTTTTCCAATATTCTGCTTTTTGCTTGTTGAAGGATATCATCATACTAAAAATGTATATAAATATTTAGCCAGACTGTTATTGTTTGCAATTATTTCAGAACCTTTTTTTGATAAATTGTTTTATGGAGATTGGATTTATAAGGAAAAGGGAAATGTATTTATAACGCTTAGCTTTGGATTAGTATTTATGATTATTTCTTCCAAGCTTCCTAATGTGATAGAAAAGTATATTGTATTTGCAGTGTGTCTTATGTTGGCATCGTTTATTCCTATGGATTATGGGATTTATGGCATTGCAATGATAGGGGGATTTTATTTTCTTAGAGATAAAAAATTAGTCAATGTTATTTATCAGGGATTTATAAATATGCTGGTTATAAAGGGAATACAGACCTATGGAGTAATAGGAGCTGTGATTACAACCTTTTATAACGGCAAAAAAGGATGCAGTAAGTTTAAATATGATTTCTACATCCTATATCCATTGCATTTATTAATATTGTTAGTTATTACTCAATTGGCGAAATAACTCCTTTATCTGAAACCTGTGCATTCATATTTTCAGATAATTCATTAATTCTATCATAAAAATCTGTTTTTTGTTCATCATCAAGTGTTGCAACCGAGGAATCTTCAAGTGTGCACGGAAGAAGTGTACAGGTAGCTTTATTATCCTCTGAAATAATAACTGATAAAAGTGCTGAGGTTGTATCTGATTCTGAGGTCAGGAACGTTCCTAAGCTATAAATAATTGGCACATTATTGTAATATTCAATTCCCTGAACCATATTAGGAGAACAACCAATTATAAGATTAGCACCGGCATCAACCAGAGTATGTGCGAGATATTGCTGATAGTTGTCCAATTCTTCTGTGTTCTCATTACCGCAATTCATATATACAATAACAAAATCACAAGAATCTTTTTGTTCAAGAATCAATTCTGTTATATTGTCGGTGTCTTTACAGGTAAACACACCGGAAATATCTTCGTCAATAAATATATTTTTGTTTGATGCTTCCCAGCTTTCATCAGGATAACTTCTTGTAGTTGAAATTATACTGATTTTTTTACCGTTTATTTCTGTAATAATTGGTTTTTTTGCTTCGCTTAGATCACTTCCCATACCTGTATGAAACATATTGATTGAGTCAAGGGCTAATCTTGTAGAATTTACTGTACCCATTCCACATTCTAATATATAGTTGTTTGCAAGTGCAGCACCTGAAAAGCCTAAATTTTTAATATAATCCTTGTTGGAGGTATCAATATAATTGGTAGATGTATTACCAAAATCTAAATCTGTATTTGATGCAATTGCTGTCTGTAAATTAAACATTGAAAAATCACTGTTTTTTATTGTCGCTGAAAGTTCTTCTGTAATCACATTTTCAGAAGGAATAGATTCAATTGCCTCAGCCTGAAGGCTTACATTACCGGCAAACAGCATATTAATATCTACATAAGGCTCTGTTTCTTTTTCGGTTGTAGTTTCCTCGGTTGTAGGTTCTTCAGTAGTGGTAACAATAGGTTTTGTAGGTTTTGGGGTAGGTTTTTGAGTTGTTACTGTTTCTGAAAAATAAGTTACCTTTATATGTTTGACGCCGTATATGCATAAGAAAGCTAATGCGACTGATAAAATTAAAACTATGGTCTGTTTTTTTGAGTCGTACATAATTAATCTCCGTTTCTATTTATCTTTTATAGTACAAGTAATATGATAGCTTAATTAGAAGATATTATCAAGTTTTTTAAAATTGAATTTGATAAATTTAATAAAAGCAAGTATAATGAATTTGTATTCTGTGAAATTGAATACATTAAGGGAGGATTAGTGTTGAGTAAAATTATATTAGCTTCAAAATCACCTAGAAGAAAAGAGTTATTAACTCAGATAGGTATAGAATATGAATGTATAGTTTCGGATGCAGAAGAGATTATTTCTGAAACTGAGCCGGATAAGGTTGTATGCAGATTATCAGAAGAAAAAGCAATGGCGGTTGCAGAAAACTTTGATTTTTCAGCAGTTGAGGATATAGTTATTTTTATTGGTGCGGATACTGTGGTTGCAAGGAATGGAAAAATTCTTGGAAAACCGGTTGATGAGGATGATGCAGTAAATATGCTTATGGAACTTCAAGGTAATGAGCATCAGGTATACACAGGGGTTTGTTTGCTTGTGTATAAGGAAGATAAGCTTATTGATAGGATTTCTTTTGCAGAATGTACCAGAGTATTTATGTATGAAGCAGCAGAAGAAGATATAAGAGTCTATGTTGAATCCGGTGAGCCTATGGACAAAGCCGGGGCTTATGGGATACAAGGACTTGGAGCCGTTCTGGTTGAAAAAATTGACGGTGATTATAATAATGTTGTGGGATTACCAATAGGAAGAATTAATCGTGAAATAAAGAAATACTTATAAAAGGAGGATGACTATGAAAGGATACGAGGATATGTGTGCAGAAGTTTTTTTGCGTGAACAGGGTAAATTATTTGATGAACCGGTTGTTAATAATACAGAAGAAGCAAAAGAATTTCTTGAAGATTCTATGGCTGTTGTATTAGATAACATTCAGGATGTAAGAAATTATTTGGAAGAAAGCGGAATGGATGAAGTAGGTATGACAGATGAAGAAATAGAAGAGACATTGGAGGTATTTAAGCTTCCTAATGGCAAATATTTAGTAGTAGAGGCATAGGAGAAACAGAGGTTATCATGAAGAAGGCAATAAGAAATATTACATGCGCTCTGTCAGCGGTGATGTGTTTAGGCTTAGTTAGTGGATGTAGTTGTAGAGATGTTTATTTTACGACAGGTTTATCTGATAATGATATATTCAAAATTGATGGTGTGGCTACGAGCAGGCAGGAAGCTATGCTATATCTTACTTGTGAGAAGAATCTATATGAGACCTCATATGGAAGTGAGATATGGGAACATGAGGTTTCAGAAGGTACAACACTTACGGATTATGTTAAAAATATTGTAAAAGAGAGACTTGCTCAGGTTAGTGCTTTGAATCAATTAGCAAAAAAAAATAAAATCACATTAAGTGAAAAGGAAGAGAAAAAAATAAAACGTGCAGCGCAGGCTTTTTATGAGGGACTCTCAGATGAAGAGATTGAATATATGGATATAGAACTTGAAGATGTAGATGAGGCGTATTCTAAGTATGCTCTTGCTGAAAAGGTATATAGTGAGCTTACTAAAGATATTGAGCCTGAGGTGAGTGATGCTGATGCACTTGTAATCAAAGTTCAGAGTATATATATAAAAACATATTCAGTAGATGCAGAGGGTAATATTACTGAATATTCTAAAGAAGAGAAAAAGGATGCTAAACAAAAGGCAAAGGATTTACTTAGTCAGGTTAAGGAAGAGGATGCTGATTTTTATGAAATAGCAAGTAAGTATTCTGATGCGGAAGAAGTGGAATACGTATTTGGTAAGGGAGAAATGGTTGAAGAGTTTGAAGAAGCGGCATACTTGCTTAAGGATGATCAGATTAGTAAGCTTGTGACAACTGATACAGGCTATTATATAATTAAATGCATAGAGGATTATATGATAGAAGAAACACAGGCCAATAAAGAATCTATAATTGCGCAAGAAAAGGATAAAGGTTTTAAGGAAGTGTACGAGCCGTTTTTAGATTCAGTAACAAGCGAATTCAATGATAAGGTTTGGAATGAAATTGATTTTAAAGAATCAAAGAATGTTACAACATGCAATTTTTATGATATTTATAATAGCTATATGAGTGAATAACCAAAGATATTAAATAAGCTGTCAGATTAAATCTGACAGCTTATATGTTTTAAGTGGTTATTCCGTTGTTGTTAATTGCGATACCGGTTTTTTGGTTGCAAGTTTTTTTGTACATACAAGAATAGTAATAAAGGCAACACAACTTAAAAGTGAAATTATTATACCCAGATAAAAACCACCAGGTACATATTTAAATTCTATTGTATGTGTTCCTTCTGATACCGGAACCATAATAAATGCATCCTCGAGAGTTTCGATTTCAACCTCTTTACCATCTACAAGAGCTGTCCATCCTTTGTCATATGGAATGGAAGTAAATAATAGTCCATCTTCATTAGCTGTTACAGTGCCTTTTAGGTAGGTATCTTCAAATGTCTCCAGTTCCATTGCATTCTGATTTAGAGATTCAACTAAATTTGTAAATGCTGTTTCATTAAATGAATATGCATAAATCTGAATATCTGACACTTCATTGTCGGAAGATTTAACGGTTACAGTACTTCCTGAACTTACCTTGCCGGCATCAAGAATATATTTGTGTGTAAGGCTTCCAAAGTGTTCTGAGGATACCAAACCATTGTTTATAACATCTATATTAATAGCTTCACAAGATGTTGTCGAGTATACAAATATATGCATATCTTCTTCGGTTGTAATTGTATTTACTCCTGTAGATGAATCAACAGTAAGTCGTGTAAATAACTCGCCTTCTCCACCAAGTGCAGTGAATAATGAGTTTTGGCAGGTAAATGGATTAGGAGAGGTACTGTCAAATATATTTCCGGCTGCTGAATCCACCATAAATCCAAGAGGTAAAACATATTTATTTTCATATAAATATACAGTAGTGTTGTTATCTGTTTTTGAATTTATCATTGTAACAAGGTTTGTATCGTTTTTTAATTCATTTCCTAGAATATACTTAATTGATAATAAAGCTTCTGTAAGAGGTGTATGCCCATAATAAGCATAGGCATTACAAGATTCTTCAAAGCCAAGTGCACCATAGATTTCAGAAATAGGAGCATTGGTGGTTGAAGAGAATATTGAAGCACCCCTGTAACCATGCCACGTCGCATCATTTTTAGTTCGTCTCTCGTATTTTTCTATCCTATAGAAGCTATCGTCTGTTTCTTCGACAGAATCTAAAAGTTCTTCAATTATTTCATTGTCTTTCATATAATAAGTTCTGCTTGTAGTACTAAATCCTGTAAGATAAGTATTAATAAATGCTTCAGAAAATATAACTACAAATAACAGATAGATGGCAATTGAACTATAGTAGTTTGATTTGCTTCTAAATGCCATTAAAACAAATAAGTAGAACGTAATAAATAATATACTTAAGTAAACACTTGTAAATGCATAATCTCCATTGTCCACAAATATTTGTTCAAATAAAAGAAGTATTCCAAGTGAAACACCATAGGCTCCAAATAACTGCTTGTTTGATATCTCTTTAATGTGCAACAAACCTTCATAACACATCGTTAATATAAGGAAAATATAAATAAATGATTCTCTACAAGGCAATGAATTTGGAAAATGGAATCCGTGCCATATATAGTTAGGAATATTTAAGTTAAAGCTTATAAGCAAAAGTGCAAGGAAGAAGGTTTTGCCAATTTTTTCTTTAATATCAATCTTATTACTAAACCAGTATATTGGTACAAGTAAAAATACAGCTACTGTACAATATATATTAGGGTCATGTGGTTCAAAAATAGCTGCGTCAATATTAATCATTGAACGAGACAACATTTGAAGAATTGAAAAGTATCTTTGTAGGTTGTCTGGAAAATCAAATTCGCCGGATGCTGTATTTGATAAAGCAACAAATGCCGGGATAAATAAGCAGGCTGCAAATCCACCTGCAAGTAGTGAATGAATACCAAAACCTATAATTCGTCTGGTGAAAAATCCCTTAGTATTTGTATTATTAACTATTAATTGGAAACCAAAATAAAGTACACTGAATATACATATCATAATTGCAATATAATAGTTTGAAATAATACATAATCCGAGCGAAATGCAATATAAACTGTATTTTCCTTCTTTAACTAACATTTCTATGCCGAGTACGACAATAGGTAAGAGAAGAAGACAATCTAACCACATTAAGTTCCAAGAGAATGCACATACATAAGATGAAAGGGCATAAAATATTGAAAATGTGGCAACATTAAGCTGCTTTGTATTAAATCTCTTAGAAAGATAGTACGAGAAGGTAAAGCTTGCAAGACCTAATTTTACTATAATAAACAGATTCATGATTTCTACGATATTTTTTTCTGAAACTAATCCAATAATCCAGTTTAAAGGACTTGCAAGGTAGTATGCATATAACGCAACGAAGTTAGAACCTAGTCCGATGTTCCATGAATAAGTTAAGCTTTCACCAGAAGTGATTTTTCGCCAAAGTTCTTTGTGGAAAGGGGCGTACTGGTGATAACAGTCACTTCTAAGATACATTTCTTCTCCAAATGGGAATACATCTCTTAAATAATAAATGATGCCAAGTATTATGACTGGAATGAAAAATGCCAAAATATGAGCAAGATTATGTTTGATAAATGATTGACTGTTTGCACTGTTTTCCTGATTATCTTTAAAAATATATTTTTTACTAAAGAAGTAGTTCATAACAATAACGAATATACTTGAAATGATTTTAGAAATAAGATCGTCCATTCCAAGCAATGTTACGGTTGCATATATAAATATTAAACTAAATACAAGAGAGAATACTCTTGCACCAAAGAAAGAGATAATCTCGTGAAAAAGTGTTGCTTTATCAGTTTTCTTGCTGTTAAATACAAAAATTTTATTTGTTATATAAGCAAATACAACGGCAAGAACCCAGGAAATTATATTTGCAAGCATATAGTTGACATCAGCCAGTCTTAATAAACAGTATGAAAGATAGTCAACAACTGTAGTCAAAACACCAAATATAAGATACATAAAGGTTTCCTTATTTAGTAATTTATTAAAAATATTTTTCATTATTTTTTATCCTTTCTTTCGATATTGCTTGTCTTGGTAATATATATAGGCCTGTCCTTGGCCTCCATATAAATATGAGCTATATATTCACCAAGTATTCCCAAAGAAAATTCTATTATTCCACCGAGAAATAAAACAGCCGATAAGGTTGTAACATATCCGGGTACATCTATACCATATACAAAGGTTTGTATAAGAGTAACAATAATGTAAATAAATGCAAAAATAGATATTGTAAATCCCATTCCTGTTACCATCCTAAGTGGTGTAATGGAGAAGGCTGTGATTCCATCTACGGCATATTTGAATAATCCTGTAAAACTCCATTTTGTAGTACCTACAGTACGTTCGACGTTTTCGTAAGGAATCCATTCAGTATCGAATCCTACCCATGCAAATATACCTTTTGAAAATCTTTGAACCTCTGATAATTCTAAGATAGAATCAACCATTTGTCGTGTCATTATACGATAGTCAACAGCTCCCTGAACTAAATCAACATCGCATATTTTGTTGTTAAGTCGGTAAAACATTCTAGAAAACATACTTCTAATAGGGGCTTCGCCTTTTCTGGTTGTTCGTCTTGCAGCACAGCAATCATGACCTTCTTCCATAGATTTAATCATCGCAGGAAAGAGTGTAGGTGGATGCTGTAAATCGGCATCCATAATAATTACATAATCACCTGTCGTAGCCTGTAAGCCAGCATACATTCCGGCTTCTTTTCCAAAATTCCTTGAAAATGAAATGTATTTTACATTATCATTCTCTTTTGCAAGCTGTAATATAGTCATTAGTGTATTATCTTTACTACCATCATCAACAAATATATATGTGAAATTATATCCCTGAATAGATTTTGCAATTTTCTCTGTCTCTGTATAAAATAAATTAAGTACCTCTTCTTCGTTATAACAAGGCACAACGACATCTATATTTTTCGTAATTAGCCCTCCAATCATAAAAAATGCATATCAATTAATTTTACTATATTAAGGAAAAAGTGTCAATTTATAAAAAAACTTGCGTTAAAAGTATTATTTGATATGGAAGAAATAAGATTTGTTAAATGCTAAGGATACAAACACAACAATATATAAGGCTGGTTCTTCTTCGTATTTAACATCAGGTAAAATAAAAATTGTTGCAGATGAAATTGTTTCGTATGGTGTAGAATTTAGCAAAATGATTAAGACGGATATTTATGCAACAGGTGGAGATAGTGGAGGAGTTGTATATGGATATATTAAAAAAAGTTATATTAAAAAGCTGGGCAATTATAACAATATAAATTATATAAATATTAGTTATGATATATCAGAAGAAGAACTTAATCAAAGGATAGGAGATATATTAGAGTCTTATGATGAGTTAGTGCAAGTATCTGATTTAAAAGTGGATAGCGATGATATTATATCTATAGACATAAAAATAACGAATAAGGATGATATAATTTACCAAGAGAAAGATATTCTTTTGAATATGAAAAATTTTTCATATGATGAAGAATTGAAAAATTATATTATAGGGTGTAAAGTAGAAAAAGATTATAAATTTCAATGGAAAGTTCCAAAAGAACAACAATATGAGGATATAGCAGGAAATATGGTTGATGTATACTTGTTTATAAATAGTATATATGAGTATATACAGTATGATTTGAATGATGAATTTGTTGTACAGAAGTTAGGATATAAGAATACAAGTGAATTTGTAAATGATTAAAAAAAAGAAATGGAAGTGGAAAATGCAGAAAGAGCATATGTTCAAGAATCCTATATTGCATTGAATCAGGTTGTTAAAGAGAGTGACTTTAATATGGATAAGGACGAGATGCTAGAATATGCGCTTCATTATGTTGAACAATATCAAGATATTGCGGAAGTTAGTAATATGTCATTTGCTGAATATGGAAAGAAAAGTTTTGGCTTTTCAGAAAAGGTGTTTGAATTGATGAGAAGGGAGGGTACTTTTAGTGAAAAAAATTAGTTTGATTTTGATATGTATGGCAATTTTAGTTATAAATATTTCGTGTTCTATGAATAATGAAAAAGGCGAAATAACTAAAGAAAGCAGTGAGATAGAGTCAATTACAAAAGATGAAACAACCACACGGGAACGAAAAATTGAGGAATATACTAACGTTTATGGTAAAATAGATATTTATAAAGAAATACAAGCAAATCCCAAGGAGGATTTTGTGTACCATCTAAATAGTGATAATAATATAGTTATAGATGAATACATAGGTAAAGATGCTCTTTTAGTATTTCCGAATGAAATAGACGGAAAGGCTGTTACAGAGATTGGTAAGTTAGAAAAGAATAATTATGTTACAGATATTCAAATAGGTGTGTCGGTTAAGAAAATAGCGGATTATGCTTTTAGTGAATGGGAGAAATTAAAACAGGTTTCGATTTTTGTTGATAAAGAATACATAGGTAATGGTGCGTTTGCTAAATGTCCAAATCTTGAATTGGCAGCTATTGGAGATGCAGACAAATTAGGAGAGGGTATATTTTATGAGTGTAATAAACTTAAAGAAGTAAGAGTTGAAGGTAATATAAATATATTGCCTAAAGATACATTCGCCGGATGTGTAGCATTAGAAGATGTAAGATTATCTTTGGAACTTGAATCGATAGAAGAAGGTTGCTTTGATAAATGTGCTTCGATACAAAGTATTTATTTATCCAAAAACGTAAATAGTATAAAATCATTTCCTAAAAATGCAAATATGATAGCATATAAGGATTCGTATGCATATCAATATGCAAAGGAAAATGGAATACAGATTGAATTAAATGATGCAGATTTGTATTGATAAAAAGTTAGGGAGATATAAAATTCAAAGACGAGTTTTATATCTCCCTATATATTACTATTTATTATTCTTCTTGCTTTCAGCAAGCTTCATTGCACGAACCTTTAATGGAAGTCCGAATAATGTGATAAATCCTGTTGCATCATTATGGTCGTATAAATCACCTGTTGTAAAGCTCGCAAGTGATTCGTCATATAATGAATATGGAGAAGTAGTACCGGCTTTGATTATGTTACCTTTGTATAATTTGAACTTAACTTCACCAGTTACATATTCCTGTGTTGATTCTACAAATGCCTGTACAGCTTCACGAAGTGGTGTAAACCATTTTCCTTCATATACTATCTGAGCAAATTTGTTACCCATATCCTTCTTAACTTCCATAGTAGCTCTGTCAAGAACTAATTCTTCGAGCTGATTATGAGCTTCCATAAGGATTGTTCCGCCCGGAGTTTCGTATACACCACGAGACTTCATACCAACTACACGATTTTCAACGATGTCGATGATACCAATACCATGTTTACCACCAAGCTCATTAAGCTTCTTAATAATGTCAGCAACCTTCATCTGCTCACCGTTAACACTTGTAGGAACACCCTTTTCAAATGTCATAGTTACATATTCGCCTTCATCTGGAGCCTTTTCTGGTGTAACACCAAGAACAAGTAAGTGTTCATAGTTTGGTTCGTTTGCTGGGTCTTCAAGCTCAAGACCTTCGTGGCTGATGTGCCATAAGTTACGGTCACGGCTATAGCTTGAATCCACTGCGAAAGGAAGGTCAATACCATGCTTCTTACAGTATTCGATTTCGGCTTCACGAGAATCCATTGTCCATACATCTGTCATTCTCCAAGGAGCGATTATCTTAATATCTGGAGCAAGTGCTTTAATACCAAGCTCGAAACGAATCTGATCGTTACCTTTACCTGTAGCACCGTGACAAATAGCAACAGCGCCTTCTTTACGAGCTATTTCAACAAGTCTTTTTGCAATTCCCGGACGAGCCATAGAAGTACCAAGAAGATATTTGTTTTCGTATACAGCGCCTGCCTGTACACAAGGTACAATATAGTCTTCGCAGAACTCATCTGTAATATCTTCTATATATAATTTAGTAGCGCCTGAAAGCTTTGCTCTTTCATCAAGTCCATCTAATTCATTTCCCTGACCGCAGTCAATACAACAGCAGATAACTTCGTAATCAAAGTTTTCCTTTAACCATGGGATAATAGCAGTAGTATCAAGACCACCAGAGTAAGCTAAAACAACTTTTTCTTTCATTATAAATATACCTCCGTATGTATTATTAATAAATATTCATATTAAATGACTACAACTACTATACAACACGACTTGTATAAATGCAAGCAAAAATTGAATATAGTTGAATAAAAATGTATAAATACAAAAAAACAGTTGCATAATATGCATAAAATATGTATAATTATGCTAACAGAAATTTGCATAAGCAGTAAGATGTAAGATGATGCATAAATATTCTTATGGAAAAATTTCTGATATGGTATTATAATAAAGAAGATTTTGAAATGGAGGTTTTATTATGGTAGAAATTATTACCGGTGGTATTACAGCACCAAAAGGATACAGCGCAACAGGACTTCGCGTTGGTATTAAGGAAGGTCAGTCGACTAAAAAAGATATGGCTATGGTGTATAGTGAAAGACCTTGTAAAGCGGCAGGTACATTTACTACTAACGTAGTAAAAGCGGCTCCGGTGAAATTTGATAGACAGGTTATAGATAGTAATGAAGAAGTTTGTGCAATAGTTGTAAATAGTGGCGTTGCCAATGCATGTACAGGTTCAGAAGGAATGAGCTATTGCGAGGAAATGGCAAAGACAACAGCAAATGTACTTAATATATCTGAAAAGGGAGTTTTGGTTGCATCAACAGGAGTTATCGGTAAACAGCTTCCTATGGATAAAATTAATGAAGGAATTAAACTTATGGCGCCTAAGCTTGGCACCTCTTTTGAGGATGCAACGCTTGCAGCAGAGGCAATTATGACAACGGATACACACAGCAAGCAGATTGCCGTTAAGACAACTATAGATGGAAAAGAAGTTACTATAGGTGGTATGTGTAAGGGTTCAGGAATGATACATATTAATATGTGTACAATGCTCGGTTTTATTACAACTGATGTAGCTATTTCGAAGAAAATGCTTCAGAAGGCGCTTAGTGATGATATAGTTGATACATTTAATATGGTATCTGTTGATGGAGATACATCAACCAATGATACAGTGCTCCTGCTTGCAAATGGTTTGGCTGGAAATAAAGAAATAACAGAGGAAAATGAAGACTACATAGAATTTACAAAAGCACTTAATACAGTTACAACATTTCTTTCACGTCAGATTGCAGGCGATGGAGAAGGTTGTACAGCTTTGTTTGAGGTTAAGGTTCTAAATGCGGCTACAAAAGAAAAGGCAGTTACACTCAGTAAATCAATAGTAACCTCATCACTTACTAAAGCTGCAATATACGGACATGATGCAAACTGGGGAAGAATACTTTGTGCAATGGGATATTCAGGTGCAGAATTTGATCCCGAGGTAGTGGATATTTATTTTGAAAGTGCTGCAGGTAAAATTAAAATTGTTGAAAATGGTGTTGCAACAGATTATAGTGAAGAAGAAGCAACAAAGATTTTGTCTGAGTCAGAAGTTACAGCTATTGCAGATATTAAGGAGGGTTCACAATGTGCAACTGCATGGGGATGTGACCTCACTTATGATTATGTTAAGATAAATGCGGACTATCGTTCGTAGGAAGATGAAAGGATTAGAACTATGGAAAAAGAAATGCAGGAATTTTTGGATAAAGCTAATGTGTTAATCGAGGCATTGCCTTATATACAGAGATTTAACAGAAAAATTATTGTTGTTAAGTATGGTGGAAGTGCTATGGTTGATGACGAGCTTAAGAAAAGAGTTATTCAGGATGTAACATTACTTAAGTTAGTCGGATTCAAGCCAATTATTGTTCATGGTGGCGGTAAAGAGATAAGTTCATGGGTTAGTAAGGCTGGTATGGAGCCAAAGTTCATCAATGGTCTTAGAGTAACTGATGCGGCTACGATGGAAATTGCTGAGATGGTACTTAACAGAGTTGGTAAGTCGCTTGTTAGCATGGTACAGGAATTAGGAGTGAATGCTATCGGAATAAGTGGTAAAGATGGCAAGCTTCTTAAGGTAGAGAAGAAGTTGGCAGGAGGAGAAGATGTTGGCTTCGTAGGTGAAGTAACAGAAGTAAATGCAAAAGTGTTATATGATCTTCTTGAAAAAGATTTTCTTCCGATTGTATGTCCTATTGGTCTTGATGATGAATATAATTCTTACAATATAAATGCAGATGATGCTGCATGTGCCATTGCGAAGGCTGTTAATGCAGAGAAATTAGCTTTCTTAACTGATATTGAAGGTGTATACAGAGATCCGGCTGATAAGAGTACACTTATTTCAGAGCTGTATGTATCAGAGGCAAATGAATTGCTTAAGAGTGGGAATATTGGTGGAGGAATGCTTCCAAAACTTAATAATTGTATTGATGCCATTGAAAATGGTGTATCAAGAGTTCATATTCTTGACGGAAGAATACCACACTGTCTCTTGCTTGAGATATTTACTAATAAAGGAATTGGTACAGCAATTCTTGGAGACGAAGAAGCTAAGTATTATCATAAATAATTTACGGAAATGTGAGGTGTAATTATGAACGCACAGGAATATATGGAGGAAGCTGACAAGCATCTTCTTCATACATATAATCGCTATAAAATTGTTCTTGAAAAAGGCGATGGAGTGTATCTGTATGATATAAATGGAAAAAAATATCTGGATATGGCAGCAGGTATTGCGGTATTTGCATTTGGATATAACAATAAGGAATACAATGATGCATTAAAGTCACAGATTGATAAGCTTATACATACATCGAACCTTTATTATAACGTACCGGCAACAGAGGCTGCTTCTAAGCTTACAAAAGCTGCCGGAATGGACAGGGTTTTCTTTACAAATAGTGGTGCTGAAGCGATTGAAGGTGCTATTAAGCTTGCTAGAAAATATGCTTTTAATAAAGATGGCAGTAATGACCATGAGATTATAGCTATGAATCATTCTTTCCACGGAAGAACTATGGGAGCTTTGTCAGTTACAGGTAATCCTAAATACCAGGAAGCATTTAAGCCTATGATCGGAAATGTCAGGTTTGCAGATTTTAACGACCTTGACAGTGTTAAGAGTCTGGTAAATGAAAAAACCTGTGCGATTATTTTTGAAGCTGTTCAGGGCGAAGGTGGAATATATCCTGCAACAAATGAATTTATGGATGGTGTTAAGAAAATTTGTGAAGAAAATGACATACTTCTTATATTAGATGAAATTCAGTGTGGTATGGGTAGAACAGGAACAATGTTTGCATATCAGCAGTATGGAATTGAACCTGATATTGTTACAAGTGCTAAGGCTCTTGGCTGTGGTGTGCCTGTTGGAGCATTTATGGCAAAAGAAAAGGTTGCATCGGCTATGGTTCCGGGAGATCATGGTTCAACATATGGTGGAAATCCATTTGTTACGGCTGCAGTGAATAAAGTATTTGATATGTTTGAAAGTATGAATATTCTTGAAAACGTCAATACTGTATCTGAATATTTATCAGAAGAATTAGACAAGCTTGTAGCGGATTATGATATTATTACAGCTCACAGAGGTAAAGGATTTATGCAGGGACTTGTTGTAACAACCCCTGTAAATGATATTGTAGTTAAGGCTTTGGAAAAGGGGCTTATAGTTATTTCGGCTGGAAAAGATGTATTAAGATTTGTTCCGCCACTTATTATTTCCAAAGAAAATGTAGATGAAATGATAGAAATTCTTCGTAGTATATTAGATGATATTTCATAATGGGGTAGGATATGAAAAAGACAGATAATAATAGAGAAAAAATAAATATAGTTTTAAGTGTTGTTGTTATGTTTATAATGGCAGCACTTGTTGTATTTGTATCGGGAAGATTATCTACGGATGTTAGCGAGGATGAGAGTAATAGTGTTACCAAAGATGATGGAGAAGATAAACTTATAGTTTGGTATTATGACTCAATATACACTGATTATCTTAATGCTTTAAGCAAAGAATATGAAAAAAAATATGACGTAGAGCTTGAGGTGGTAAAGGTAAGCCCAGACGGATATCTTGAAGCCATAAATACTGCAAGTACTAATGATGACGAATATCCGGATTTATATATTTTGCCGGAGGAAATGCTGGAAAAAGCATATCTTGGGGGATTGGCACAGATTAATGAACATGATAAACAGTATTCGGAGGATAATTTTAGTTCTGTGGCGTTATCTAGTATAACGTATAAAAATAAGAAGATAGCATATCCATTATCATTTGATACCTGTTTTCTTGCATATAACAAGGAATATACGGAAGGAGCACCTGAAAGCTTCGAGGGGATTATAGAATATGCGGAAAACTTTGATGGAGAAAATTATCCGGATGTAAAAACGGTTATTGAATGGAATCCATCAGACATTTTTTATAATTATGGCTTTGTGGGTGCATATATGGAATGCGGTGGAATAAATGGTGATGATGCTTCTGTATTTGATGTGACAAACGATAAAGTCAAGGATTCTCTTAAATACTATAAAAAGCTGCAGGAGTATTTTTCTATTGATATAGAAAACGCTAACGATAAAAGTGTTAAAACGGATTTTGTAAAAGGAAAAATAGTATATACACTTGCCGGTATGGATTATTATAATTATTTTTTGAAAAAGGAATTAAAGCTTGGAGTTGCAAAGTTTCCAAATTTGAAAAAGGATTTGCAATCAAGGTCTTTATCCATGACAAATGTTATTGTTGTTAATCCATTTTCGGATTATTTGCGCGAGGCTGAAAAATTGGCAATGTATATGACCTATGATAAGCCGGAAATGGTATATGAGTATACAGGAAGGCTTGCACCGGCATTTTATGATTATGAGGATGAAAATCTGAATATTATTTTGGATTGCTATGCACAATCAACTATAATGCCTAAGCTTATGAATTCGCTTGATTATAAGCAAAGACTTCAAAATACGCTTAATGTTATTTGGAATGGTGGTAGCATTAAAGATAATTTGAATAAGCTAAGAGATGAAATGAGTATGGAAATGAAAAAATAATTTTTTTAGACTTGTTTTATTAAAATATTTTATGTAAAATAAAGCTTAATGTATTAGGTAGTCTCCCTTAGGCAAGGAGATGATTTGTATGAAAAATTTAATAATATGTTTTATTGTTGCTATGGTATCGATTTTACAAGGATGTGGTGATAGAAAAACTACTATTTCTGAGGATTTTGAAAAAGATGAATCTGTCTATGAATCAGAGACTCTTGAAACTACAGTCAAAGAATTGATATATGTGTATGTATGTGGTCAGGTTAAAAAACCGGGTGTATATGCGTTAGATTCAGGTTCGAGAGTGTGTGATGGGATAGAGCTGGCAGGTGGTGTTTTAAAAGATGCATCACTGGATAATCTTAATCTTGCAGCACTGTTAGAGGATGGAGAGAAGTTGTATGTTTATTCAAAGGCTGAGGCATCTACTGCAATACTTGAAAATGTGCAAACGGATAATAAGCTTGTAAATATCAATACGGCATCTATTGATGAACTTATGGATTTGCCGGGAATAGGTAAAACCAGAGCAGAAGCAATAATTAACTATAGAGATAATAATGGTTTGTTTGAATCTATAGAAGATATTATGAAGATAAACGGTATAAAGCAATCCGTTTTTGATAAGATTAAAGAATCAATATCAGTAAGATAAATTTAGAAAAGAGGATTAGACATGGGGAATAAGATTTTAGTTGTTGATGATGAAAAATCTATTGTGAAGGGACTTAAATTTAGTCTGGAAAAAGAAAATATGGTTGTTGATTGTGCCTATGATGGCGAGGAAGCTGTTAATCTTGCAAAACAGAATGAATATGACATGGTATTATTAGATGTTATGTTGCCAAAGCTTGATGGTTTTGAAGTTTGCCAGAAGATAAGAGAATTTTCGAGTATGCCTATCATTATGCTTACTGCAAAAGGTGATGATATGGATAAAATACTCGGACTTGAGTATGGAGCAGATGATTATATTACTAAGCCTTTTAATATTTTAGAGGTAAAGGCTAGAATTAAGGCAATAATAAGAAGAAGCAGTAATTCAGAAAAGAAACAGGATAATTCAAAGGTTATTATTAAAGGTGAACTTAAGCTGGATTTGGAAAGTAGAAGAGTGTTTATTGAATCAAAGGAAATTAATCTTACAGCTAAGGAATTTGATTTGTTAGAGCTTTTGATTACTAATCCTAATAAGGTGTACGGCAGGGAAAAGCTTCTTAGTATTGTTTGGGGATATGAATATCCGGGTGACGTTCGTACGGTTGATGTTCATGTGCGAAGATTACGTGAAAAAATTGAGACAAATCCAAGTGAACCAAAGTATGTATACACAAAATGGGGATTAGGATATTATTTCAAGGAGTAATATGAAAATTTTATCAAAAAAATTTCAAATAAAAAATAAATATATTCGCAGCATGAGATTTGTTATCAGTCTGTTACTTATTGTTATTGGTATTTTTCCAATCGTTATTGTGAATTACATTCAGATTGATTCTATGAGAGATAAAATGGTTAGCCAGAAAACAGATAGAATTATGTCACAGTGTAATATGCTTGGAAATAAGATTGTTAGTGAAGGCTATATGGAAAATACAAGTGTGGAATTAGTTAATGCCGAATTAGCACAATTTGCTTCTATGTATAATGGAAGAATATTAATAGTAGATAAGAATTTTAGAATAATACAGGATACATATTCTATGGATGTTAATAAGATGTGTATTTCCAGCAGTGTTATTAGAAGTTCACAGGGAGAATTAGTTAGCAAATATGATGACGCTCAGCAGTACATAGAGATAGCAATGCCATTAAAATTCGATAAGGAAGTTATTGGAACATTGCTTGTTTCGTTTTCTACAGCAGATATAGAAGATGCGTTATCAAGTGTACAATACAGAGTTGGAATTGTAGATTTAATTATAATGGTTATTATTGTCGCAGGAGCGATTTTTATAGCAAAACTCATGGTTAAGCCTTTTGTTGAATTACAACAGTCTATTGAAGATATCAGTGATGGATATTTAGATAAGAAGATTCAGGTTAAGGGTTATACAGAGACTATGCAAATAGGCGAAGCATTTAACCAGATGCTTGCTCAGATTAAAAAGGTTGATGATTCGAGACAGGAATTTGTTTCTAATGTCTCACATGAATTGAAGACACCTATGACTTCAATAAAAGTTCTTGCAGATTCACTGATTATGCAGGAAGATGTTCCGGCAGAATTATACAGAGAGTTTATGAGTGATATTGTTGAGGAAATAGATAGAGAAAATGATATTATTTCGGACTTACTTACTCTGGTTAAAATGGATAAAAAATCTGCTGATCTTAATATTACAGAGGTTAATATTAATGAAATGGTAGAATTAATACTTAAGAGACTTAGACCTATTGCGGCAAATAAGAATATTGAACTTGTAATAGAAAGCTTTAGACCTATAATAGCTCAGGTTGATGAAGTCAAGCTTACAAGTGCTATAACTAATCTTGTTGAAAATGCTATCAAATATAATGTTTTAGATGGATGGGTACATGTTTCACTTAATGCTGACCATAAATATTTTTATGTAAAGGTAGAGGACTCGGGAATTGGTATTCCGGAGGAATCGCAGGAAATGATTTTTGATAGATTTTATCGTGTTGATAAAACAAGGTCAAGAGAAACCGGTGGAACAGGACTTGGACTTGCAATTACGAAGAACATTATTCTTATGCATAGAGGTGCAGTTAAGGTATATAGTAAAGAAAATGAAGGAACAACATTTACTGTTAGAATTCCTTTGAATTATGTTAAGGTTGTCAAAATATCAAGAAGTAGTGTAGAGAGGAAGAAAAATGGTAAGTAAAAGTAAAAGATTAACTGCATTACTTGTGAGCTTATTGCTTGTGGCAGGTGTTTCATCTGTTTTTACCGGCTGTAAATCCTCAGATGGTGAAGTTAAGAAGGATTATCAGCTCTATTATATTAATTCTGCTAGAGATAGTTTGAAAACTGTGAAATATAATGCAAAAAAAACCGATAAGGTAGAATTGGCAAATGAATTGATGAATGCAATAAATGAAACATCAAGCAAAATTAATATGATTAATGCTATTCCAAGTAATGTAGAGGTTGTAGGCTGGAATGTTGATGATTCTGTTATGTATATTAATTTTGATAGTGAATATCTTGAGATGGACAGGTCAAATGAGATATTGTGCAGAGCAGCTTTAGTTTTGACATTTACACAGATTACGGGAATTGAATATGTTCATATAAGTGTTGAGGGTGAGCCTATAAAGGATAGCTTTGGAAAGAATGTAGGAAATATGAAATCTGCAGATTTTATAGATAATTCGGGTTCATCCATTAAGTCTTATGAAAAGAGAAAAGCAGAGATTTATTTTGCAAGTGAAGGCGGAACAGGTCTTGAAGCAGTAACAGTAGAAACTCTTTCAGCAGTTACGGATTCTATGGAAATGTTTATTCTTGAACAGTTAAAAAAAGGAACTTCTGATAAAAATGCAAGAAGCACTATTCCGTCCGGTGTGAAAATAAATGGCGTGAATACCAAGGACGGTGTGTGTTATGTTGATTTTAGTGAAGAGTTTTTAAGTGCCGTTCCTAATATTACACCAGAGGTTGAATTGTATTCAATTGTAAATTCTTTATGTGAATTGCCACACGTTAATAAGGTTCAAATAACTATTAACGGTACTAATGATAAGAAGTTTCGTGATAAAATTTCTTTAGAGAAATTATTTGAAAGAAATTTGGATATTGTAAAATCAAATAACAAGAAATAATAGAATAGGAGAGGTAGTTATTAAAAGACCATTATTATTTATAATTGTGTCTTTTGTATTGGGAGAATTTGCGGCTACCTATGTTGATATAGGCATCGAAAGCTTTATTTTGGTGCCTTTTTTTGTTGTATTATTGTGTATGATAGCTGTTAAATTGAAACGATTTAGGAGTGTTTGTATATATGCTTTTTTAGGAGTATTTATATTTGTTATATCATTTTTAAATACTAAAGAGTATAGTATTTCTGTTAATGAGTGGGAAAAGAAGAAAGAAAATAGTAGGGTAATTATTTCCGGATATGTAGATGATATCATAGAAAAGGAAAATGTTATATATATTTATGTAGACGATATATTTATACAGGCAGATTATGATGTTTATTGTGATTTGTATGTGGGAAATTATATTGAAGTTAAGGGTATTGTTAAACATTTTGAAATAGCACACAACGAGGGAAATTTTGATGCAAAATCATATTATAATTCTATGGGATTTACTAAGAAGATAGAGGCTGTAGATATAAAAATTGTAGATGATAAGAGAGATAGATTAAGGGAGTTGGTGGGTTGGTTAAAAATGAAATATATTGCTGCTACATATGAAATTTGGGATAGTGATACAGCACCGATTATATGTGCAATTACGGTTGGAAATAAAGATAATCTCAGTGATGAGGTTAAAGAGGAATACAGGGTTATAGGTATTTCACATATTTTAGCTATATCGGGACTTCATTTGTCCATAATTGGTATGGGTATTTTTAAGTTATTAAGGAAAAGGTTCAGGTACTTGATGTCGGGAGCAATATCAATAATAGCAATTTTTTTGTTTGGGGTGTGTATTGGAGATTCGGCATCTATTAAAAGAGCAACAATTATGTTTGTAATGCATATTATTGCTATGATTTTGGGAAGAACTTATGACATCATATCTGCTACATCATTTTCAGCACTTGTTTTGTTGTGGGATTGTCCTTGTATAATTTATAATTCAGGTTTTTTGATGTCTTTTGGTGCGATAATTGCTATTTGTGTCATTGGCAATATAATTGAAAAACCTAATATTTTATCTGTTACTGGATTTATACAGTGCATTACACTACCATTGACGATGATGTTTTTTTATGAGGTTCCATTGTATAGTTTGATTGTTAATTTACTGGTTATTCCTACAGTAGGTATTTTAGTTGTATCAGGTTTGCTATCAGGAATTCTAGGTATGTTTTCTCTTGGAATAGGTAGCTTTATATCAGGAATAGGTAAACTGATTTTGTGGTTGTATGAGAAATTGTATGATATTGTTAGTTCTTTTCCTTGTAATAATATTGTTACAGGTAAGCCACAATTATGGTTGATGGTTATTTTTTATGTTTTTATCATAGGAGTTATGTTCATTGTATATTGGAAAAAAAGTCAGTTATATATGCTGCTTATAATTCCAATTGTTCTATTGTTTTTGTATGGAAATAAGGATAAAGCTTTTTATATTTCTTTTTTAGATGTGGGGCAGGGAGATTGCATTTTAATTCATAATGAAGATTCTTCAGTATATATGATAGATGCAGGCAGTAGTGATGTAGGGAGTTTGTATAAGTATAGAATAGAATCAACTCTTAAAGCAAAGGGAATAGAAAAAATTGATGGTTTTATTGTTACACATGCAGACACTGACCATATTAGCGCAGTTAAGGATATAATTGAGGATGGTGTACTCAATAAGCTGTATTTGCCGTCTCTTAACAGTAAAGACGAAAAGTATTTAGAACTTGTTAATTTTGCAAGTGAACATAATGTGGAGGTTAAGTATCTTTATGCAGGAATGAAGTTAGAAGATGGTGGTATGGAATTGAGGTGTTTATATCCTTTTATAAATAGTGAATCTATGGATGTTAATGAATTGTCTACGGTTATTAAGGTGGAATATGATGATACAAGTATATTATGTATGGGAGATTTAGGGACAGAGGGCGAGAATAAACTGATTTCAAGATATTCTGAAGCTGAACTTAAGTGTGATATATTAAAAGTTGGACATCACGGCTCCAAGAATTCAAGCTGCATTGACTTTTTGAGAATAGTATCTCCTTGTGTATCAGTAATATCATGTGGAGAAGACAATTCATACGGACATCCACATTTGGAAACATTGGAGAGGTTAAAAGGAGTTAGTAGTAAGATTATGATGACTAAGGATTATGGGGAGGTAAGAATGAAAGTGGACGAGAGAAGTATATATATTGCTGAGTCATACTAAATACAGTGAAAATTAGAAAAGTATGATGCTAATGATATGTTATGTCATACTAAATTCGCAAAATAACAATAAAGTATGATGTGGTTAATTTGGGTTGTCATTCCTAATTAATTAAATATTAAAAAAGTATGACTGGAATATTTGTTAGATTCATACTAAATAGAATAAAAAAAGAAAAGGTATGGTCTATGTATTAAGCAATGTCATACTAAATAAAGAAAATAGTGGAACCGTATGATATAAACGATATTTTATGTCATACTAAAATAAGAAAGAGAGGAAAAAGTATGAAAGGATTAAAGAATAAATACCATACAAATATGAATGTGCTAAAATTTTAAAAGGAAATATAAAGATTCATCCGGATTTTACAATTTTAAAGATGCCTGAAAGAAAAGAGGTGTATTTAGAGCATTTAGGAATGATGGATGATTCGAAATATGTAGAAAGTGCTATGGATAGAATAAAGAACTATGAGGAAAATGGAATATATCTGGGCAAGGAACTCTATATCACATATGAAACAAGTAGAAGACCATTAAATACAAAGGTATTAGATGACTTTTTGAAGAATGTGTTTATAGAATAAATTCAACATTGATAAAATTTGTAATATGGCTTATGATTAAGTTAAAATAGAAAATTAACGGAGGCAAAAATGAAAAGTAAATTAAAGATTAAGTTTAATGCCCCAGTGGTACTAATACTCGTAACAGTAAGTTTTGTTGCTACTTTGCTTAATTATATTACGTTTGGAGTGTCGGGAAGACTTCTGTTTATGACCTATCATTCGTCACTTTTATCGCCACTTACATGGATAAGGGCATTTACACATATTTTTGGACATGCGGATTGGTCACATCTGGTTGGAAATATGAGCTACATATTATTGTTGGGTCCATTGCTTGAGGAAAAATATTCTTCAAAGACCTTAGCTGAGGTTGCCGCAATTACAGCGGTGGTAACAAGTATAATTAACTACATATTTTTTCCTAATATTGCATTATGCGGAGCTAGTGGAGTGGTATTTGCATTTATTTTACTGTCGTCATTTACAAGCTTCAAGGATGGGGAAATACCAATAACATTTATTATGGTGGCAATATTTTATATAGGTCAACAAATATTTGAAGGCATAACAGTTGATGATAATATTTCAAATATGGCTCACATAGTTGGAGGTATTATTGGTGGAATTATAGGATATGGATTTAATAGAAAAAAAGAATAAATTAATAGGCTGGTGATATTCCAGCCTTGTTTTATGTGTTGATTAAATTCTTTATATAAAACTCAAAATTGCAAATATTGCTTCTAAAATTACAGGAAGTAAAAACATAGAACGAATAAGAAAAATTTTCCGTAAATTGAAAAACGTATATGATATTTGTTTCTAAATAATCAGCAATTGAGAAAGATGTTTATTTGTGATAATATAAATGTGTATGTAATAAGAAAGGCAGGAAAAATAATATGGCTATAGAAAAGGTTAAAGAATATTTTAAACAATATGGTATAGAAGATAAAATACAGGAATTTGATGTATCGAGTGCAACTGTTGAGCTTGCGGCAGAGGCACTTTCCTGTGAACCTTGCAGAATTGCTAAGACATTATCATTTATGGTTGATGGAAAGGCAATATTAATAGTTGCAGCCGGTGACGCAAAGATTGATAATCCAAAATACAAAGCACAATTTAGTACTAAAGCAAAAATGCTTACACCTGATGAGGCTGTTGAATTAATTGGGCACGCTGTTGGTGGAGTGTGTCCGTTTGGTATAAATGACGGAGTTATTGTATATCTTGATGAATCCCTTAAGAGATTCGAAACAGTATTTCCTGCATGCGGCAGCAGTAACAGTGCAATAGAGCTTACTATTGAAGAATTAGAAAAATATTCTAATTATACAGAGTGGATTGATGTATGTAAAGGCTGGAGTTAATTAAATATATGGAAAACGTTAAGAAACACATAAAAGAGCAACAATTTAATAATATATATCTTATTTGTGGTGAAGAAGAGTATTTGAAAAGAAATATCAAAAAAAATCTTTCGGAAGCTATAGTTTCGGCTGATGACAATATGAACAGAAGCTACTACGAGGGAAAGAACATTAACTTCAAAGAAGTTATAGATTTGTGTGAAACTATGCCATTTTTCTCGGATAGAAGACTTGTTCTGTTTGAAAACACAGGATGCTTTGAAAAAGCCTGTGACGAACTGCTTGAATATCTTCCTGAACTCACAACATCAACTTATCTTGTGTTTGTTGAAGAAAAAGTAGATAAGAGAAGTAAGCTGTTTAAACTGGTTAAAAGTAATGGTTATGTGTGTGAATGTAATCATCTAAACAATGATTCGCTTATGAAATGGATATTAACCAGGATTGGCAAGGAAAATAAGAAAATTACAAGAGATACGATGAACTATATCATAAATAGTCTTGGAAATGATTTGGAGAAAATTTCCTGCGAGATAGAAAAGCTTTTATGTTACACTCTTAATAAGGATGTGATAGAGATAGCTGATGTTGATGCAGTATGTATTCCTGAAATAACAGGAAAGATATTTGAAATGATTGATGCTATGGGTAATAAAAATAAAGAAAAAGCATTGGAATTATATTATGATTTGTTGTCTCAAAAAGAACCGCCGATGAGAATATTATTTATGCTTTCAAGACAGTTTAATATAATGCTTCAGGTAAAGGAATTATCGGATAAACGTATGAGTAAAAAGGAAATAGAAGAAAAGCTTAATATGAAAGGCTTTGTAATATCAAAGATACAAGGGCAACTCAAGAATTTCACGCATAAATCTATTAGAGAAGCATTGGAAAAAGCTATTGAATTAGAGGAAGCAATTAAGAATGGTAACATGAATGAAAAAGTAGCAGTAGAACTGCTACTCACAGAGTTTAGTTGTTAATTTAAAAGAAGAACAAAGCGGACAAGTCTGCTTCAAAATGCGTTTCTGCGCATCCTAGCGGAGCGTTTTTATGTTATAGGAAATTCTGTTAGAGAACTTTCCTATAACATAAAAAAATGTCAGGCAATGGGTTAGTTGCCTGACATTTTTTATGTCTAATTTTATTAAGCCATTTTGTTAACTGCAGCAGCTAAACGAGAAACCTTTCTAGCAGCTGTATTCTTGTGGAATACACCCTTAGATGTAGCTTTATCGATTGCTGAAGTTGCAGCTGTTAATGCAGCTGTTGCAGCAGCCTTATCACCTGAAGCGATAGCAGCGTCAACCTTCTTGATAGCTGTTTTAACTGCAGACTTGATTGATTTATTTCTTTCTGTTCTAATTCTTGCAACTGAAATTCTCTTCTTTGCTGATTTAATATTTGCCATTATGGGCACCTCCAAATAATAACTGTTTTATTTCATAAAGTATCCAGTGATTTCTTTGAGAGAGTAAGAAATCAACCATGTAAACTGTTCACGTATTATCGACGCGGACGTGTCTAACGCAAACACACTAGGATATTTTATATTATTAGGGGAATAATGTCAATATAAAAAATTATATTTTATTTAAATCTTATTAAGGAAGGGATAGGGAATGGATATAAGAACAGATTTGGCATTAGAAACAAGAGAAAGCTATGCAGGAACCAACGTAGAAATACCGGGAGTAGTACTTGAAAAAGAGGATTCCAATAATAATTTGACTATAACAAAGGTAATAATTAAGGATGAAGCTGGTGCAAAGGCAATGGGAAAGCCTATTGGGAATTATATAACAATTGAGGCACCAATGTTAATAGAAGATGCGTTTTTTGATGAGGAATATTTAGTAAATGAATTATCTAAGCAAATAAAAAGGCTTACTAAGACAAATAAAAAGATTTTAGTGGTAGGTCTTGGGAACAGAGATGCAACACCTGATTCGTTAGGGCCAAGAACTGTGGAAAAACTTAATATTTACGGAAACGAAGAGTGGGAAATACAGGCAATTGCTCCGGGTGTAATGGCGCAAACAGGAATGGAAACAGCATCAATAATAAAAGCAATTGTTAAGGAAATGAAACCGGATATTGCAATAGTTATAGATTCTCTGGCAGCAAGAAGTGTAAAAAGACTTATTACATCAATACAAATCAGTGACACAGGTATTACTCCGGGTTCAGGAGTAAGAAATCACAGAAGAGGCCTGTGTTATGATACTCTGGGAATAGATGTTATTGCACTTGGAATTCCGACTGTTATTGAACTTATTGATACATCAGTAAAAGAATTGTTTGTTACTCCAAAGGATATTGATGAAAATATAGATACTTTATCAGAAATAATCTCAAGGGCTTTAAACAAGATTTGGACTAAACAGGAATGATAATGAGTAAAGTGCAATATAATAAATGAGAGGTGACTATAGTGAAAAAAAGAGGAACTACACATAAATTTATTATATCATTTTTGTCTTTTTATATCATAATTTCGTTATCAGTTAATGTTATTAATGAGGATATTTTTCATGCATTTGTTACGGGAAGTGTACTTGGATATTCCTCGGCAAATGCTATAGATGATAATAAGGGTAAAGAAAATTCGGTTTTAGGAATAGTGGCGGATTCTAACCCTATGTTTGCATATGTAGATGAATATCAGACGGATAAACCGGATAATTCTGACCCGATGTTAACTGTTATTGAAAATACAGAGAAGGAGTCGTCAAAATCAGAAAAAGAAACAACGGCAAAAAAAGAAGAGAAGAAAAATACTAATAAGGAAGAAGAAACAACCGAAAAAACTCAGAATGTTGCTAATGTATTTTCAATTCCTAAGATAACAGGTAATACTTATTCTGTAAAAAAGTTATCAGATTTTGATTTTCTTCTAAATAATTTTTATACTGTGGCATCAAGTACGGAAGTATATAAAAGTGATTTAGACCCTAATGTATTGCTAAATAAAGATATGACAATGAAGCAGGATAATTCAAAACCACAGATACTTATTTATCATACTCATAGTCAGGAAACATTTATAGATAGTAAAATGGGTAAACAGGATATGTCAATTGTGGGTGTAGGAACATATCTTACGGAAATTTTAACTGAACAATATAATTATAACGTGATTCATTTGACAGATTCTTTTGATATAGTTAATGGAGTTCTTGATAGGCATAAAGCATATGACCAGTCATTAGCTAAGGTAAAGCAGGTATTAGAGGAATATCCTTCAATAGAGTTGATGATTGATTTGCATAGAGACGGGGTAGATGAATCTATGCATCTTGTAACAGAAGTTAATGGGAAGCCTACAGCACAGATAATGTTTTTTAATGGGCTTAGCAGACTTGCATCTGTGGGTGAAATAGACTACTTGTATAATCCTAACAGAGAAGATAATCTTGCTTTGAGTCTTCAAATGAAAATGAAAGCAGAGGCCTATTATCCGGGACTGACAAGGAAGAATTATCTTCATGCTTACGAATATAATCTTAGTCTTTTGCCAAAAGCAATGCTTATAGAAGTGGGTGCACAAACTAATACATTTCAGGAAGAATTAAATGCTATGGAGCCTCTTGCGGTGCTACTTCATATGACACTTAGTGGAGAAGGAGAAAAAGAATAGATTACAAAAAGTAAAGTTCCGGATTATTTAATAGAGTTATTTAAATAAATACGACCTTGCTGTACACTTATGTATAGCAAGGTCTTTTATTGTCTTAATACTATTTTTTACCGGTTGAGCCGAATCCGCCTTCGCCTCTTACGGTATCGCTAAGTTCATTAACCTCATTAAATACGGCTGTAATAAATGGGGTAATAACTAACTGGGCAATACGTTCACCTGGTTCTATAGTCTTTGCTTCATCAGAATGGTTATGAAGAGCAACCATGATTTCTCCACGGTAGTCAGCGTCAATAACACCAACCTTATTTGCTGGAGCCAATCCTTTCTTACAAGCAAGTCCGCTTCTTGCGTAAATAAGTCCTGCATATCCTACAGGAACTTCAAGAGCAATACCTGTTTTAATAAATTCTGTTTGATTTGGTTTAATTGTTATGGTATTTTCCATACATGCATAAAGGTCTGCACCGGCAGAAAATTCGGTGCCGTATGTTGGTATTATTGCGTTTTCTTTCAGTTTTTTTATATTAACCTGTGTGTTCATAATTTATCCTACATCTCCTATTCTGTTTGTTTTTACATCCACAGTTACATATTCAGGAGGATTCCAAAGTATAGTTTTACCTGTCTTAAGTGATTCCTGAACCATTATTGTTTTTTGATTAGATGACCCTTTGAATTTTAAGTTGACGTTATGCAACGCTTCCACATATTTTCCGTCAACAAGTACATCTATATAAGAAATAAACTCTTTAGTACCTTCCACATTTTCAATCATTTCACCAAGGATATCTTTTTCGAATTCATATCCTGTAAAACACCAAATATTTTTGTTAGGATAGACCTCCTTTATTCTGCGAAGTAGAGGAAGTAATGCCTTGATGTTTGAAGGTTCCATAGGATCTCCACCGAGAAGTGTGAGACCTGAAATATAAGGTGGCTTCATATATTCGATTATAGTATCTATAGTTCCGTCAGTAAATGGTTTTCCATAATTAAAATCCCATGCTTCGCGGTTAAAACACCCTTTGCAATGATGTGTACAACCGCTTACAAAAAGAGAGATTCTAATACCGGGACCATTTGCCACGTCATATTGTTTTATATCAGCATAATTCATAATATTCTCCTAAATATGAAGAACGCGGGAATCTATTTCTTTGGTTTTACCAACATTCCAGAAATTTTCACCAAGATAACCACAGGTTCTTCTTGTTACATTCATTTTTGAATGGTCTTTATTGTGGCATTGTGGGCATTCCCAACCTAAGTTTTCGTTAACTACAATTTCTCCGTCAAATCCACATACGTGACAGTAGTCAGATTTTGTGTTAAATTCTGCATACTGGATGTTGTCATATATGAATTTAACAAGCTCTTCAAGGGCTTCTAAATTATTTCTCATATTAGGAACCTCTACATAGGAGATTGCGCCGCCGGAAGAAATGCTTTGGAACTGACTCTCAAAAGTAAACTTGGTAAAAGCATCAATCTTTTCTCTTACATCTACATGGTATGAGTTAGTGTAGTAACCCTTATCTGTAACATCCTTAATATCACCAAACTTTTCCTTGTCGATTCTTGCAAATCTATAACATAATGACTCGGCCGGGGTTCCGTAAAGACCGAAACCGATACCGGTATTTTCCTTCCAGGTATCTGTAGCAGCACGAAGTCTCTTCATAACTTTAAGTGCAAATTCCTGCCCTTTTTCAGTAGTATGACTTTCGCCTGTCATAAGCTTGGTAAGCTCGTATAAACCAATATATCCAAGAGAAATGGTAGAGTAGCCGTTATGAAGTAATGGGTCTATCTTAGTTCCTTTTGGAAGTCTTGCTATTGCACCGTATTGCCAGTGAATTGGGCTTACATCTGATAAAGTTCCTTCAAGTGAATGATGACGACACATAAGAGCTTCAAAACAAAGTGCAAGTCGCTCTTCTAATAACTGCCAGAATTTTTCCATATCACCATCTGCAATAATACCAATCTGAGGAAGGTTAAGACTTACAACTCCCTGATTGAAACGTCCTTCCCACTTGTAATTGCCATTTTCATCCTGCCATGTACTTAAGAAGCTTCTGCAACCCATACAGCTAAATACGTTACCTTCATAATTTTCACGCATTTTTTTAGCTGAAATATAGTCAGGATACATTCTCTTAGAAGAACATTTTACAGCCAGCTTAGTAATGTAATCATATTTGCCACCCTGTAAGCAGTTGTGTTCATCAAGGACATATATAAGCTTAGGAAATGCTGGTGTAACATACACGCCTTTTTCGTTTTTGATACCCTCAAGACGCTGTCTTAAAATTTCTTCTATAATCATTGCATTTTCTTCAATGTATTCATCATCCTTTTCGAGGTTTAAGAAAAGGGTAACGAAAGGCGACTGGCCGTTTGTAGTCATCAAGGTATTAATCTGATATTGGATAGTCTGAACACCTGAACGCAATTCATCATTAAGTCTGTCAGCAATAAATTGTTCCATAAGTTCGTCTGACATTTGACCTGCATATTTTTGTGTGTAATGTTTACGATATTTTTCGCGGCTAATTCTCAGATATTTACCAAGATGCTTAATGTCTACAGATTGTCCACCATACTGACTGCTGGCAACTGCAGAAATAATCTGAGTAACAACTGTACATGCTACCTGGAAGCTCTTAGGACTTTCTATAAGCTTGCCATTCATTACAGTTCCGTTATCAAGCATATCTCCTATATTAATGAGACAGCAGTTAAATATTGACTGTAAAAAGTAATCTGCATCATGGAAATGAAGAATACCTTCATCATGTGCCTTGGAAATTTTCTCGGGAAGAAGAATTCTTCTGGTTAAATCTTTTGAAACCTCACCAGCAATAAGGTCACGCTGCGTAGAAGCAATAATAGCATTCTTGTTAGAATTTTCTTCCATTACGTCCTTATTGCTATTTCTGATAAGACTCATAATTGAATCATCGGTAGTATTGGCTTTTCTTACCATTTCTCTTGAGTAACGGTAAATTATATATGTTTTTGCAAGGACATATTTCTTTTCAGCCATTAATTTTTGTTCAATTATATCCTGAATATCCTCAACGGCCATTTCATCAAGACCTCTATTTTCAATAGAAGCTACTATATTGTATATTTTGTCTTCACTAATCTGTTCGTGTGGTTCAACTTCGTCATTTGCTTTTTGAATTGCAATGACAATTTTATTGCGGTCGTAATCAACATGGCGACCATCTCTTTTAATAACTCTCATAGTATTTGCCTCCTCTGGTTTATTATTTTCAAATCGAATGGGTTTCATTATAACATTTTGAAAATGAGTTGTAAACAAAATATAGGTATTTTTATTGATACAAAACACTATATGTTGTGTTTTGACGGAAAAATTCGAAGTTTTATAGGAAAACAAAACCAATAATTTGATAAAAATTTAACAAATTTAAAAAAAGTTATAGACGAAAATGTATTTTTATGAGAGAATAAATACATAGTGCGATGATTTTACATAGCACGCAAGAAGAAAGAGTAATCGAAAGGAGTCTTAAAATGATTTACACTCACGAAGTACAAAACATGTGTCCGGTTGCTAAAGGTGCTAAGCATGAGCCGGCTCCAATTCCAGAAGAAGGAAGATGGGTATATTCTAAAGAAATTAAAGATATTTCAGGTTTCACACACGGTGTGGGCTGGTGTGCTCCACAGCAGGGTGCTTGTAAGTTATCTTTAAATGTTAAAAATGGTATTATCGAAGAAGCATTAGTTGAAACAATTGGTTGTTCAGGTATGACTCACTCAGCAGCTATGGCAGCTGAAATCTTACAGGGTAAGACAATACTTGAAGCTCTTAATACTGACCTTGTTTGTGATGCTATTAATACAGCTATGAGAGAATTATTCTTACAGATCGTTTACGGACGTACACAGAGTGCATTCTCTGATGATGGTCTTGCAATCGGTGCAGGTCTTGAAGATTTAGGAAAGGGACTTCGTTCACAGGTTGGTACAATGTACGCAACAAAAGAAAAGGGTGTTCGTTACCTTGAGATGGCTGAAGGCTATGTAACAGGTATCGCTCTTGATGAAAATGACGAAGTTATCGGATATCAGTTCGTTTCACTTGGAAAGATGACAGATTTCATCAAAGCAGGTGATGATCCTAACACAGCTTGGGAAAAAGCTAAGGGACAGTATGGTCGTGTGGCAGATGCTGCTAAGATTATTGACCCAAGAAAAGAATAATTGAAAGGAGACGAACAATAATGGCATTATTTGAATCATATGAAAGAAGAATTGACCAGATCAATTCTGTATTAAATAGTTATGGAATCAGCTCAATTGAAGAAGCTGAAAAAATTACAAAGGATGCTGGATTAGATGTGTATACACAGATTAAGAATATTCAGCCTATCTGTTTTGAAAATGCATGCTGGGCATACATTGTAGGTGCAGCTATTGCAATTAAGAAGGATTGTAGAAGAGCAGCAGACGCTGCAGCAGCAATCGGTGAAGGTCTTCAGGCTTTCTGTATTCCAGGTTCAGTTGCTGACCACAGAAAGGTTGGTCTTGGACATGGTAACTTAGGAAAGATGTTACTTGAAGAAGAGACAGAGTGCTTCTGTTTCTTAGCAGGTCATGAATCATTTGCAGCTGCTGAGGGTGCTATCGGTATCGCTGAAAAGGCTAACAAGGTTCGTAAGCAACCTTTAAGAGTAATCTTAAATGGTCTTGGTAAGGATGCAGCTCAGATTATCTCACGTATCAACGGATTTACATTTGTTGAGACAAAATATGACTATTCTACAGCTAAGTTAAATGTTGTATATGAAAAGGCATACTCTAACGGACTTCGTGCTACGGTTAAGTGCTACGGTGCCGACGATGTTCAGGAAGGTGTTGCTATCATGCATCATGAAAATGTTGGTGTATCTATTACAGGTAACTCAACAAACCCAACAAGATTCCAGCACCCAGTTGCAGGAACATACAAGAAGGAATGTGTAGAGCAGGGTAAGAATTACTTCTCAGTAGCATCAGGTGGTGGTACAGGTAGAACACTTCACCCAGATAACATGGCTGCAGGTCCTGCTTCATATGGTATGACAGATACTTTGGGACGTATGCATTCAGATGCACAGTTCGCAGGTTCTTCATCAGTTCCGGCTCACGTTGAAATGATGGGACTTATCGGTGCAGGTAACAACCCAATGGTTGGTATGACTGTTGCAGTTGCAGTTGCTATCCAGGAAGCAGCTGACGCTGGTAAGTTCTAATTAAAAATGCTTTAATATTAAGTTCTTTGAGGACTTTCAAGAGATGATCTTGAAAGTCCTTTTTATTGTCTCAAAAATTAATAAAAGTAACAAAAATATTGAATACTAACAAAATGTATGTTAGAATAAAATAAAAATGTTAAAAGGTGTTTTTATGAAAAAATATTTGGCTGAGATATTCGGGTTAAACGTTAAAATTGAAAACTGGGATGGTATGAGTAAACTGCCACTGTATTTGAGAAATAAAAGGGAATATTTCGTGCTTTCTATGGGAAATGTACAGAGTGTTTTAATGAAGAATAACTCTGATAATTTTAATGTTTCCGGTTTTGAAAAAGAAATGCAGGAAATTGAAAAATATGCTGAAATGTCAGTTATACTGTGGCTGGATGCTGTTTCCACTTATCAGAGGAATGCATTGGTTAAAAATAGAATTCCATTCATTGTACCAAATTCACAGATTTATGTGCCGGAATTAGGTATGTGTTTAAAAGAATTTTGTGCAGGCAAGAGAGAGAAGGTTGAAAAAATGACTGCGACAACACAATTTCTTCTTTTATACTTCATTTATCAAAAGAAGCATGAAGAAAAGAGTCAGTCAGAGATAGCAGAATACCTTAATATGTCAGCCATGAATGTTAGTAGGGCTGTACAGGAGTTACAGGAACTTGGTTTGTTGGAAAGCCGAAAGGAAGGAACAAGTAAGGTAATCAAATCTGTAGCAACAGGAAAGGAACTGTATCAGCTTTCGAGTGGATATTTACAGTCACCGGTTCAGAAGAAAATTTATGTGAGTCTTAAGTATTTTGACATGGATTTACCTTTTGCCGGAGAGACTGCATTGGCAAAAAAAAGTATGTTGAATTATCCGAAATGTACGGTTTATGCTATGGATAAGAAGCTGTTAAAGGACATTCCGAAGGAAGCTATAGTGGAACCAAAGTTTATGACAGATAATGATTATGTGGAAATTGAATTATGGAAATATAATCCATCAATATACACAGCTGATGAAATGGTAGATATCGTGTCATTGGTGCAAAGTCTTAAGGATGTGGAAGATGAACGAGTGGAAATGCAGATTGAAGAGGTTATGGAGGAATACAAATGGTAATAGGATTGGAAGCTTTTAGAGAAGCATTTAAGGGGTATGAGGATTGCTATACAATTATCGGTGGTACGGCTTGTGATATTCTGATGAACAAAGCAAACCTTGATTTCCGTGCAAGCAGAGATATTGATATGATTTTGTTGATTGAAAACAGATTTGAAGAGTTTGGGGAAGTATTATGGAAATTCATTAAGGATGGTGCATATAGATGTGGTTGGAAAAGTTCTGAGAAGCTGCATTTCTATCGCTTTACTGATCCACAGAATCCGAATTATCCAATAATGATAGAACTGTTTTCAAAAGATCCGGGGTATCAGTTACATGAGAGTGATATGGTAATCACTCCATTACATATTTCAGATGAAGTATCCAGTCTTTCGGCAATTATGTTGAATGATGACTACTACGAGTTTATGGTGAGCGGAAGAA
>JAFQLS010000014.1 GCA_017396555.1 Lachnospiraceae bacterium
AGACATATTAGAGCCTGCTGTAATTGTAATGTGTTGTTCCTTACCTGTACCAAGATCTTTAGCTGATACATTTACAATACCATTTGCATCTATATCAAATGTTACTTCAATCTGTGGAACACCTCTTCTTGCCGGTGGTATACCATCAAGTCTGAACTGTCCAAGACTCTTATTATCCTTAGCAAACTGTCTTTCACCCTGTAATACATTAATATCAACTGCACTCTGGTTATCTGCTGCTGTAGAGAATACCTGACTCTTCTTTGTATGAATTGTTGTATTTCTCTCGATTAATCTTGTAGCAATACCACCCATTGTTTCAATGCTAAGCGAAAGTGGAGTTACATCAAGAAGTAAGATATCGCCAGCGCCTTCATCACCTGCAAGCTTACCACCCTGAATTGAAGCACCAAGTGCAACACATTCATCCGGATTAAGACTTCTGTTAGGTTCTTTTCCTGTAAGCTGTTTTACCTTATCCTGAACTGCCGGAATTCTTGTAGAACCACCTACTAATAACACCTTAGATATATCATTAATTGTAAGACCTGCATCCTTTAATGCGTTCTGAACAGGAATTACTGTTCTTTCTACAAGGTCTCTTGTAAGTTCGTCAAATTTTGCTCTTGTAAGGTTCATATCAAAGTGCTTTGGTCCTTCTGCTGTAGCAGTAATGAACGGAAGATTGATATTAGTTGTTGTAGCAGAAGATAATTCTTTTTTAGCCTTCTCTGCTGCTTCCTTAAATCTCTGAAGTGCAACCTTATCATTTGATAAATCTACACCTTCCTGCTTCTTGAACTCTTCCAACATATAATCTGTAAGCTTCTGGTCGAAGTCATCACCACCAAGACATGTATCACCGTTTGTAGATAATACTTCGATTACGCCATCACCGATTTCAATAATTGATACGTCAAATGTACCACCACCTAAGTCGTATACCATAATTTTCTGCTCATTTTCATTATCAAGACCATATGCAAGAGCTGCCGCTGTAGGCTCGTTGATAATTCTCTTAACTTCAAGTCCTGCAATCTTACCTGCATCCTTTGTTGCCTGTCTCTGTGCATCATTAAAATATGCCGGTACTGTAATAACTGCCTCTGTAACCTTTTCTCCTAAATATCCTTCAGCATCCGCTTTTAATTTTTGAAGTACCATTGCTGAAATCTCCTGTGGAGAATATTTCTTATCATCAATTGTTACTCTGTAATCTGTACCCATATGTCTCTTAATTGAAGAGATTGTCTTTTCTGCATTTGTAACAGCCTGACGCTTAGCAGGATCACCTACAAGTCTCTCACCTGTTTTTGTAAATGCAACTACCGATGGTGTTGTTCTTACACCCTCTGTATTAGCGATAACTGTTGGCTTACCACCTTCCATAACAGCTACACATGAATTTGTTGTTCCTAAGTCAATACCAATAATTTTACTCATAATTTATTCCTCCTATTTCAAAAATTAATTAGCTACTTTTACCATACTATGTCTTACTACTGATTCTCTGTAGGTGTAACCCTTTTGTAATTCTTCTACAATAATATTCTCACCATAAGAATCATCCTCTATATGCATTACTGCATTATGATAATCAGGATTAAATTCTACGCCAACGGCTTCTATAGGCTTTACTCCTGCATCATCCAAAACCTTAAGGAACTGTTTATATATCTTATCCATTCCGTCAACAAATGGAGTTCCTTTATCCTCATCAGATACTGTTGCAAGACCTCTTTCGAAGTTATCTACAACAGGAAGAACCTTTTCTATAATATCTCTTGCACCTATCTCATACATTGCTGCTTTTTCTTTTTCAGAACGTTTTCTAAAGTTATCAAACTCCGCAAATGTTCTTTTATACTTATCCGTAAGTTCTTCTATTATCTTGTCTTTCTTGTCAGATACAACAGCTTCTTCTGTAGCAGAATCTGCATCTGTAGCTTCCTCTGTCTTATCCTCTTCTATTTTATTTTCCTCTGTTTCAACAGCTTCTTCTAATACTTCTTCTGTTGTTTCTTTTTTATTATCAGTCACTTTTGTTCCACCTCTCTATTACTTCTTAAATACTGCATCAAGCTGCTCTTTAACCGTTTTTAGGTTTTCAACTACCTTTTCATAATCCATTCTCTTAGGACCTATAATACCGATAGTTCCCGAAACTCCATCCTCAAGCTCGTAGGTTGCAGTCACAACACTACAATCCTTCATCGTCTGGATAGGCGTCTCAGCTCCAATATATATTTGAATTCCCTTACCCTCTGAATGTTCTTTATCAACCAAAAGATTAGTTAATAATTTCTTTTCTTCTAAGGTACAGATTAATTCGCTTGCCTTTGCACTATCACTTAATTCTGGATACTTAAATATATTAGTTGTACCACTTGTGTATATTTTTAAATCATCATCACCACTAAGCGCCTGTGCCACTACATCCAGTATAGTTCTTACAAGTTCCGTATGTTCTCCTGCCTGTGCTGTCATCCTTGAAATCAAAGCAAGATTAATCTCTTCCATTGTCAAACCATTCAAAGTATTGTTAAACAAAATATTAAGCTTAAGAATTGTCTCTGTATCAAGTTCTTTATTCAAATCAATAATCTTATTCTTAATAACATTTCCCTGAAGAACCACTACACAAAGTAACTTGCCACTTTCAACCTGTGAAAGCTGTATAAACTTTAAACTCTTAAAATACTTAGGTGTAGAAATCAACGATGTATAATTCGTATTATTGGCAAGCAGCTTCGCTGTATCCTGCAATAATTCTTCCACCTTTTCTACCTTTTCACTAAGAAATTCTTTAAGCTCTATAACTTCTCTTTCCCTATTATTTAATTCCTCTTCCTTCTCGCTCATCATCTGGTCAACATACAGACGATAACCCTTGTCAGATGGAATTCTACCGGCTGAAGTATGCGGCTGAATAATATAACCCAGTTCCTCCAAGTCTGCCATCTCATTTCTTATTGTGGCAGAACTCAAATTAAGGTCTGTATATTTAGAAATAGTTCTTGAACCAACCGGCTCACCTGTCTCCAAATAATTCTTTATTATAGCCTGTAGTATTTTAAATTTTCTTGTATCAAGTTCCATAGGCACCTCATTTCTAAGAGCTAACTTAATAAAACTTTTGTCTGTTAGCACTCACTCTTTTAGAGTGCTAATTATTCACTACACATAAAATATCACTATCTTTTGAATTTGTCAACAATATTTGTTATAATATATTTAACTTTTTTGAAAGGTGATAAATTATGAAAACTAAATTTTGCTATTTACATATACTAACCTTCTTTATTCCGGCAATTATTCTAATAATAATTTTTGCCGTAAAAGGTATCGTTCCTTTTGGTAATAACATTTTTTTCTCAAGTGATTCCCTGTCTCAATACTCTATATTCCATACCGAACTTGCAGATAAATTGCAATCCGGTGACAGTCTTCTATATTCATTTAGAAACGGAATGGGAACTGACTTTCTTGTTCAGGCTTCTTATTATCTTTCAAGCCCATTTAATTTGATTTTATTTTTTGTTCCATCTGAATATATTGCAGTTTATTTTTCGTTAACAGTTATTATCAAACTTGGTCTTGCAGGCTTGTTTATGGGAATATACTTAAGAAAACATTTTTGTAATATATCCCCTTTATTACTAATTACATTTTCATGCTGCTATTCATTATGTTCATATTCTATCCATTATTATTCAAATGTAATGTGGTTAGATGGATTTATGCTATTTCCTATTATCGTGCTAAGTCTTGAAATGCTTTATAAAAATAAACGTCCTTATATTTATTCAGCAATATTAGGACTTACAATCATTTCTAACTTTTACATAGGCTTTATGATATGCATATTCTGTGTACTTTATTATTCATACCTATTGTTTATTGACAAAAATATCACATTAAAAAAAGCTATCAGAAACGTATCAAGGTTCTTTTTATATTCTGTTTTAGCCGGCGGAATAAGTGCATTTATAATAATCCCTGCTTTTTTAAGCTTAAGTTCAACAATTTCAGGCAATACCACTGTCTTGAATCTTTTTAAAGAATATTATCCTTTTTATGTAGGCTTCTTTAGACTTATGTTTAATGCATCACCTACTTTTATGAACTCGCCTTATTTACACACCAGCGTTATAGCATTTTTACTTCTTCCTTTATTTATATTGAATAAAAACATAGATTTGAAGGTTCGCATCGGAAAAACGTGTTTAATTGTAATTATGCTATTATCATTTCAGTTTAGGGCTCTCGATTATGTTTGGAATGGTTTTCACATTACAAAGGGCTTTGCCGGAAGACAATCATTTATTTTTATTTTCCTTATGCTTCTTATTATCATTGAGGAGCTAATTAACTATGTAAAAAAGGACTTAATTATAACTATAATATTTGCAGTTTCTGCCATAATAATGGTCATGTCTTATATTTATTATGATCTTACATGGATTTTATATCTGACTATATTTAATATTGTGTTGCTTGTTTTATATTATTTAATATTTAAAACTAACAAAAGCGTAATTACAGTATCCTGCATTTTTATATGTGCTGAAATAATATTGAGTACATATTACGAAATAAAACCATCAAACGACTATGATTATTATACAACTACCTATCTACATTCTGATTCCACAATTCAGTTGATTAATGATGATTCATTTTTCAGAATCAAAAATGACTGCAAGGTTTTACAAAATGAAGGTTGCCTTTTAGGTTATAACAGCCTTCCTATATATTCTTCATTTACTTCACAAACTATGGCAGATACATTAATGTCTCTTGGATATTACATTGGAGATAATGCATATGAAGATACCTCCTTCGAACCAGTCACAATGTCGCTTCTTGGAATTAAATACGTAATATCAGACAAATCGAACTTAGAGTCTGATATTCTAAAGCTTATAAATGATTGTAATGGTGAATATATATACTTGAACAGGAATTGTCTTCCTGTTGGATTTGCAAGTTATAACCAGCTTACTGATGATATAGCTTTTAATACTGAAAATCCATTTGAAACAATTAATTCTGTTGTATATGCTTTAAGCGGCATAGAAAATATTTATACTCCTGTAAAATTATCAAACACTATAGAACCCGGAAAGGATATATACATTTACGGAATGGACAAAATATGTAACGTAACATTTAAAAGCTTATCAGGCGAAGAGGAAATTCTATATCCAAATAGCAAAATATTAATGTTTGCAAAAAAACAGAATTACATATGCCATATTTCTGATTCAATAAGTGGAGGAAGCTTTGTGACAGACGTTGACCTTTCAAATATTATGGCCTATTCTCTTGACCATGAAAAATATCTTGAATTCACAAAACTTTTATCCTCTTCTTCACTTGATTTGGAAAATTTTGACAGTTCTTATATAAGTGGTAGTATTGGCCTCCAAAATGATGGATATATCTTCACTTCTATTCCTTATAGTGAGGGATGGACTGTTAAGGTTGATGGCAAAGAGGTCGAAACCTACGGAATAAATGATTCATTTCTTGCATTTAATATCAAGGCTGGCAAACATATAATAACCTTTGAATATATAACAAAAGGCCTCCCGTCGGGAAGCCTTATAAGTGTTATATCCGTCATTGTGCTAGTATGTGTATCAATTATTACATCATACCCATTCCGCCGCCTGCCGGCATAGGTGGAATATCTTCTTTGATTGTAGCTACTACTGACTCTGTTGTAAGAAGTGTTGATGCTACACTTGTAGCATTCTGCAATGCACTTCTTGTAACCTTAGCAGGGTCAAGAATACCTTCACTAACCATATCTACATATTTTTCATTATAAGCATCGAAACCAAAGCCCGGTTCAGACTCACGAACCTTATTAACAATTACAGAGCCTTCAAGTCCCGCATTGCTTGCGATTGTATATAATGGTGCTTCAAGAGCCTTAAGAATAATCTGCGCACCTGTCTTCTCATCACCCTCAAGAGTTGCAACTAATTTTGCAACCTCCTTAGATGCGTGGATATATGCTGAACCACCACCTGAGATAATACCTTCTTCTACAGCTGCTCTTGTCGCATTAAGAGCGTCCTCCATACGAAGCTTTCCTTCCTTCATCTCTGTTTCTGTAGCCGCACCAACACGAATTACTGCAACACCACCTGCAAGCTTAGCAAGTCTTTCCTGTAATTTCTCTTTATCAAATTCAGATGTTGTTTCTTCCATCTGATTCTTAATCTGTGCAATTCTTGCATCAATTTCTGACTTATCACCTTCACCATCTACGATAACAGTTGTTTCCTTCTGAACCTTAACAGATTTAGCTCTACCAAGCTGGGCAATTGTAGCATCCTTAAGCTCAAGACCAAGTTCCTCTGAAATCACCTGACCACCTGTTAAGATAGCAATATCCTTAAGCATTTCTTTTCTTCTATCACCATATCCAGGAGCCTTAACAGCTACTACATTAAATGTACCTCTTAATTTATTTACGATAAGTGTTGTAAGTGCTTCGCCCTCAACATCCTCTGCAATAATCAATAATTTTGCACCTGACTGAACGATTTCCTCAAGAATTGGTAAAATTTCCTGGATATTAGAAATCTTCTTATCAGTAATAAGTATAAATGGATTATCAAGAACTGCCTCCATCTTATCCATATCTGTTGCCATGTAAGCCGAAATATATCCTCTGTCAAACTGCATACCTTCAACAAGGTCTAATTCAGTTAACATTGTCTTAGATTCTTCAATTGTAATAACACCATCATTAGAAACCTTTTCCATGGCATCTGCTACCATGTTTCCAACTTCCTCGTCGCCTGCAGAGATAGCTGCAACCTTGGCAATCTGTTCCTTGCCTGTTACCTTGCTGCTCATCTTTGCGATATTTTCAACAGCAACATCTGTTGCCTTCTTCATACCTTTTCTTAATACGATAGGATTAGCACCTGCCGCAAGGTTCTTCATTCCTTCATTAATCATAGCCTGAGCAAGAACTGTAGCTGTAGTTGTACCATCACCGGCTACATCATTTGTCTTAGTAGCTACTTCCTTAACAAGCTGAGCACCCATATTTTCAAATGCATCTTCAAGCTCTACTTCCTTTGCAATTGTAACACCGTCATTTGTAATAAGTGGTGCACCAAAGGATTTATCAAGAACTACATTTCTTCCCTTTGGTCCAAGTGTTACCTTAACTGTATCTGCTAACTGATTTACACCTGATTCTAAAGCTTTTCTAGCTTCTGCTCCGTATTTAATTTCCTTTGCCATATCTTAAATCCTCCTAATTTATTCTGCAACTATTGCAAGAATATCATTCTGTCTAACCACAATATATTCTTCTTTGTCAAGCTCTACTTCTGTTCCTGAATATTTAGAATATATAACCTTATCACCAACATTAACAATCATATTAACTTCTTTTCCATCGACATTTCCGCCCGGTCCAACTGCAACAACTTCTGCCTGCTGTGGCTTTTCTTTTGCCTGACCCGGTATAATAATTCCTGACTGTGTCATTTCTTCTGCAACTAACTGTTTTAAAATAACTCTGTCTCCTAATGGTATTAATTTCATATAATACTTCCTCCATTTCTTTTGCCTTCCGGCTTTTTAAGGTTATTAGCACTCTGTAACAACGAGTGCTAACTCTGTGATATATATTAATCAACTTAACCTCTTTATGCAACACTCAAATTTCATTTTATACTTTTTATTTTCTTTTATTTTCTTTTGTTTTCTCTTGTTTTCTTTATTTTTCTTGATTTTTTATTTTCCGAGATTTTTTTCTCTTCCATAATAGAACAGATATTGTTGGGCATAACCGCCATATTCACCAAAATTCTTTTTTGCATACTCACCAATAATTTCTTTTTTGGTATCCTTGCCATCAAAATACATTTCTTCCATTATCCTTTTTATCCAAACATCCACCGGAAATGAATTTCTGTATCCTAAGCTAAATAGCATTACACAGTTGGCTACTTTTTCCCCAACACCTTTAATGCTCATCAGAAGCTTTCTTGCATCATCTTCACTTAGATTATCAAATTTTTCTCTTTTAACCATTCCAAGAGTCATATTTTTCGAAGCATCTAACAGATAACCGGCTCTAAAACCGGTTTTCATTTCCTTGTAGCCCTCCTCTGTTATACTCTCAAGGGCACATATATCAGGAAATGAATAGAAGTCAATTTCTCCTACACTACCTAAAAATATGCCATATTTTTTAGAAATATTCCTTACAATCTGCTTTATATGGGGTATCTGCTTATTTTGAGAAATAATAAATGACATAAGTGTTTCTTCAAACTCCTGATTCAGTATTCTTACACCATATTTATCCTCTATAGGTGCTTTAAGTCTTTCGTCAGTACTAATTAAATGAGCTTTTATAGCAGAATAATCTCTTTCCAAATCAAAATACCTTATCCAGTATCCCTCTACATCCATTAATGATGTCTGCATACAATATAAAGTATCCTTTTCTTGTCTGATATGAATAAATTTATTCATAGATACCACACCATATTCAAGGTCTGCTATTTTTTCAAAATGAAAACACTGCCCACATTCCATAGTCTGTTCTATATTAAAATCATTAACTGCTTCTATTATAACTAGGTTATCTTTCTCGTATATTTTAATAATAATCACTCCTTATGTATATTTCTTTTATTTTTAATTACAAGTAGTACAAATATCAATAGTGAAGCGGTGGAAATAACCGTTCCAAGTTTAAGACCTCTTGGAAAATATTCAAGAGATAATTCACTAACTCCCTCTTCAAGATGAATATATATGTATGTATTATCTATATTTTCAATTGTCTGCTCCCTGCCATTTACTGTCAGACTCCAACCCTTATCGTAAGGTATTGAAAAAAACACATACCCTGCCTCATCCAACTCTATATCACCACTTATTTGAGATATTTTATTTTCTTTCATATTAAATGTATTATTAGATAATATTTTATATGCTTCTTCAATATCTATGTCCTTATTTCCTGTTGTCTTGCAAAGAAAATTGCGCCGGATTTCTTCATAGTCATTTCCCCTAAACAAATCCTTAACATCATTTCCTACATAATATCCTAATGGAAGAAAATACCTGTTTTCTATTTTTTCCCCAGCTTTATAAATATATTTAACAGAAAACAGCATATTGCCTATTTCATCATTTCCATCATATTCTATTCTGTTTATAGTATTTTTGCCATACATCTTATCAAACAGCTTATATTGTGAATCATACACTATTGAGGAATAAATACTCATAGACTTATAGCCAAATAGCATTCCTTCATTCATATAATCACCGGTCTTATCCATATCGACAGTTCGTACAAATTTTTCTTCCCCGTTATAAATATCCTGACACAAATCTGTATACGAAAGATTCACTTGATAATTTTGCAACACACTAAATATAAGTTCAAGAATTATAGTAATTGCTATTATGCCTGGCTTTACCTTTTCTCTATACTTAATAAATGCATATAATATTCCAATGTACAATACTCCCACACAAACATTTAGTAGCACATCATCAAATATAAATTTACTTCCTTTATAATGCCAATTAAGCATGTATATTCCGAGCAAAAGAACTAAACCTGCTACCAATATCATATTTTTATTAATTTCCTTTGTTTTTTCAATGCTGACAAAGGTTTCATAAGCCATTGTGACTATCAAAAAAACAAAAATAAATACATACCTTGTTCCTTGTGCATTGTGTACCGTGTGAAATCCGTTCCAAATAATATCAAGTGGTTTAAGCCAAAATGACAATAATAACACAACACATAAAACTGCCTTGCCTATTCTTTGTCTTAAAGGTATGCTCTTTGTACCAATATAAACAATGCTTAAAATAAAAATCCCCAAGGTACAATACGTAACTGTTCCTATTTTATCTCCAAATAACATTCCTGTAATCATTCTATACCAATGAAATCCCATCAGCTTATCCGATAACACCTCAGATTGTACTGTAAAAGAATCAGATAAAGCATATAGTTCTGGTATTATTATAATCATCGCCATACACCCTGCAAGCAATGAATATAACGCAAATCTCCCTACACTCTTCCATATTATCTCATATCTTTTTTCACAAGTTAAAAGATATATAAAATACATCACGCAAAACAGACATATCATATAACCTATATAGTAATTACATAATATAGCCAATCCCAGAGAAACTGTATATAGTACAACCTTTTTTTCTTTGTATAACTTTTCCAAGCCTAGTATTACAAGCGGAAATAATGCAACACTATCAAGCCACATTATATTATAGCCTTTCACTATAAAATACATAGACAATGCATACACTGAAGAAAATACAATTGCATACCTGCTGTTATATTTATTTTTTAAATATATATATGCATTAAGTCCACAAAATCCAACCTTAATAATTATAAGGGTTATAACAGCAACATCTGCCTGATGTGGTTTAAATAAGCACAATAATACATTAAGCGGACTAATAAGATAATATGCTGCTAATGCAACAAAATTAGTCCCCATACCTGCATTAAATGTATACAAAAGACTTTCACCAGAATTAATTTTCCTTATCAGCTCGGCATAAAATGCTACATATTGCGAATCAAAATCTGCACCACTAAGCCAGTTCCTACCAAACGGGACAGAATTATTAACAGCCAACGTAATGACGTATACTAATACCGGTAAAAAAAAAGCTATTAAATATGTGATTTTTCCTCTACACTTCCCCATTATAGTAATCCAAACCTTTCCAAACTTTCTCTTATGCCACCTTTGTCATAATCTCCGGTTCTATATTCAACCATTTCAAACAAATCCTTATGACTATTTCCCATTGCCACACCATGTTTAACATATTTAAGCATCTCTAGGTCATTGAAGCTGTCTCCATAAGCATAGGTATTCTCCCATTTTATGCCTATTTCATTAATCAATAATTTAATCCCTTCTGCCTTTGAATAATCTCTTGGAATTAACTCAAGTAATTTTTCATTATGAATAACATATCTGAATTCTCTTTCCATTTCTTTAATAACACTATCTATATTGCTATTATCATCAAAAGCTCCACTTACCTTTGCTGCTCTTACCTCTCCCATATCTATAAGTCGTATTCTGTCAGGTATACTCCTCATATATGTGTCATAAGCCTTTCTATAAACAGACTTAATCTTATCTTCCATCTCAAAATATAAGTATTTATGCCCTTCCGGAATAGGCATTATTCCATTTTTTCTCATACATTCAATTACGCTATTTGTAATATCTGTCTCAATCTCCTTCTTAAACAGCACCTCATTACCAAATTCAATATAGGTTCCACCGCCTGCTATTACTCCGTCAAAACCGATATTTCTTATATCATCTGTAACCATCGGATATGTTCTGCCCGTACATAAAAACGCCAAATGACCATTAGCCCTTAACTCTCTTATAGCATCTCCGGTATCCTTAATCACACCTTTGTCATAACTATATATGGTTCCATCTATATCAAAAAAAATCGCCTTTTTTTCCATATCTTTCTCCTCCTTTGTAGAGTTTATATATTTTAAAAGCATTTGTCAACGATAAGACCAATAACTTCATTTCAAATTGAAGGATACACAAAAAAACTCTTTCCTTTTACTTCCAAAAGTATTATAATAAATGAGTAATTAAAACTAAAAGGAGGTTTACTATGGCAAAGAAAATAGGAAAGATATTAGTTGCAACTGCTCTTATTGGTACAGCTGTTGCCGGCGGTTTAGCACTCTATAACAAATTCAAAGCTAATCAGGATGATCTTGATGATGATTTCATTGATTTCGATGATGACTTTGATGACGACTTTGAAGACGAAGATGATGACGAAAGCAATCGTTCATATGTTAACATAACATACAATGATGTTGATGAAGATAATGCAGATACAGTGGATGAAGCTGAAGCTGATGACACTGAAGCTGATGCTGACGATGCTGTAAAATAAGTTAATTAACAAGGAGTATTATATTAGTTTAGCTAATATAATACTCCTTTTTTTATTATTCTTCAATAAATGTTCTGTCACTGGTAAGCTTGTTAATACTTCTTGGAAGAGCATCTTTTGAATTCTTCCATGGCTCATCCTTATATCTATAATCAAACTTATCTGTAAACCACTCTAAATCATCTGCAACCCTATTCATATTATCAAGATATAACTTATGCGTAGCTTCAAGAAATTCGTCCAGATTTTTCCCTGACATATTCGCCGGAGCCTGCTCTATAAGAACCTGATAATGTCTAACACACATTCCCTTAGATGATAAATACTTATTCTTAAAAGCCGAATCCTTTTCCCACAAATAATGAATAGTCTTTATATATCTGTTAAATGTATTCTCTATCTTGTCACATACATAACATGATTCGTTAAGCTTCTTAAGATATTCAACAAGTGGCGAGCTCTCTTTCTTTTTAAATAATCCACCTGATGCCTTTGCACCTGTTGCAGCTAATTTTTCCACATCTTTGTTAATCTTTCTCATATGTGTATGTAATACCAGTGCTGCACCAAGACGATTACCTGCATTCATTACCTGTGCCATATGCTTGGTACAAAAACCTATCTCATCTGTAACAAGTCTTACATCGTCCTCCATATAGCTTGGACCCATTGTAAACTCTATAGCATCCTTTTCTAATTGATTATACATCACACAAATAGGACATTCACAATCCACAGCATATGCATCATTTACCGGTATTGTATATAACTGTTCTTTCATTTTAAACCAACTCTTCCCGTTCTTTTTTTAATAATTCCTTAAGTTCTCTGGCTCTGTCTTTTATTTTTGCACCGGCAGCCCTGGAGGTAATAACCTCACCAACCAGCTTGTATGCCACAGTATAATCCTTACATCTTCTTGCCAAATCGGCAGTCACATAAAGATACGTACTTTCATCCATTCCACAAATAGGGAACACCTCTTTACTCATGGCACTCTTAAATCCCTCATACGCCTTTTCTATACTGTCCTGCTCCTCGGCTTGAATGTTCTCAATAACTTCATCATAATTCTCTGTATCTTTAGGTAAATTCTCAGCCTGACCTCTAAGAAGCCATGCAATTTTCAGACATATATATGCCCTTTCGCTAATTCTACTCTTTTTTACCACAGCATTAACCAAAGCTAGTCTGTGTCTTATAAGTGCATCTTCATATGAATATTTGCTAAGCTTATCATTTAACCCTTTAAAATTAGACGAAATATTGTTAATAATCAGCTTTGCCTGTGGTAAAGTCATATAATTAAAGTATCTGCTAAGAGCAGCATATCCACACTTATTACATACAATCGCGTCATATTTAATTGTATCTATGCCTTGATATTTTGGTCTTAAATCCGAATCAACTGATATCATTCTTGCCTTACCTGTACGAACAGCTTTAGTTTTAAATTCCCAATCGCATACGGGACATTTATAAGATTTATCATAAAGCAGTTCTTCCTCAGATATTTCATGAACCTTTACATCATCTTTTTTATCATCATTTGAATTATTCTTTTTTTCTTCGGTATCAAATATGTCTACATTTGACATCCCAAACAAACCAACTTTTTCAAGACCTGAAAATAAATTACTACTCATACTTTCTCCATTCTTATCTTATGATGGTAATTTGAAAGAACTCTTAAGTGAAACTATTCTATTAAATACCAGATTATCTTTAGAAGAGTCCTTCATATCAACACAGAAATATCCCTGTCTTACAAACTGGAAGCTTTCTTCACTCTTTGCATCAGCAAGATTTTCTTCCACATAACCCTTTGTTATTCTCAATGAATTTGGATTGAGATTAAGTTCTCCATCTTCATTTAATTTACCTTTTTCTTCATCAACTATATTTTCATATAATCTCATCTCTGCTTCTACAGCATGAGCTGCACTAACCCAATGAATTGTTCCTTTTACTTTTCTTCCTGTAAAACCGCTTCCGCTTCTGGTCTCCGGATCATAAGTGCAATGTATCTCAGTTACATTTCCGTTCTCGTCCTTAACGAAGCTGTTACATTTAACAAAATACGCATTCATAAGTCTCACTTCATTACCTGGGAACATTCTAAAATATTTCTTAGGTGGTTCTTCCATAAAGTCTTCTCTTTCAATATAGATTTCACGACTAAAAGGTACCTTTCTTGTTCCAAGCTCTTCGTTTTCAGGATTATTCACAACGTCAAAATATTCTACCTGTCCCTCAGGATAGTTATCAATTATTACTTTTACAGGATCAACAATTGCCATCATTCTAGGTTTCTTAAGTTTCAAATCTTCTCTAATACAGTATTCAAGCATTGCATAATCAACAGAACTCTGACTCTTAGAGATACCAACCAGCTCTACGAACTTCTTGATTGATTCAGGAGTAAATCCTCTTCTTCTGAGAGCCGCAATTGAAACAAGTCTTGGATCATCCCATCCATCTACAATTCCATCCTCTACAAGCTTTTTGATATATCTCTTACCTGTAACAACATTTGTAAGATAAAGTTTTGCAAATTCAATCTGCTTCGGTGGCTGTTCATATTCAAGTTCTTTTACAACCCAGTCATACAATGGTCTGTGATCTTCAAACTCTAATGTACAAAGAGAATGTGTTATTCCTTCAATTGCATCCTCAATTGGATGTGCAAAATCATACATAGGGTAAATGCACCATTCGTCACCTGTTCTATGATGACTAATATGTGCAACTCTGTAAATTACAGGGTCTCTCATATTAATATTAGGCGACGACATATCAATCTTAGCTCTTAATACCTTAGAACCATCTTCATATTCACCATTCTTCATAGCCTCAAAAAGTGCAAGATTTTCTTCCACACTTCTGTCTCTGTATGGACTATTCTTACCCGGCTCCTTAAGTGTACCTCTATACTCTCTAATCTCATCAGCTGTTAAATCACATACATAAGCTTTACCCTTCTTGATAAGCTTAACAGCAGCCTCATACATTTCACCAAAATAATCTGACGCAAAGAAAAGTCTGTCTTCCCAATCTGCACCAAGCCATTTAATATCAGCCTTAATAGACTCAACAAACTCAACCTTTTCCTTAGTAGGATTGGTATCGTCAAATCTCATGTTAAATTTACCGTTATATTTCTGAGCTATTCCATAGCTTAAAAGAATAGCCTTTGCATGTCCTATATGAAGATAACCATTTGGTTCAGGAGGAAATCTTGTCTGCACATGGTCATAATGACCTTCTGCCAAATCCTCATCTATAATCTGCTCAATAAAATTCTTTGATATTACTTCATTTTCCATGTTATCCATTTTCTTACTGTCCTTTCAAGTTATTCTACTAATTATATAACATCAAGCCTTATTTTGCAATAATCCTATGCTGTCTAAAATGTAAATATATAAAATTTTACTCTGAAAAGAAGTGCTTTACTAACTCTTCTAAGTATTTCTGGTCCTTTATTCCCATAATTTCCTTTGCCGAATGCATTCCCCAAATTGGTACTCCTATATCTAATGTACTCATTGGTACCATTGTATCTGCAATAGCTCCAAGTGTACCTCCGCCTCTGCTATCCGACTGTTTTGTAAAAATCTGATATTTTATATCGTACTTTTCACACAAACCTTTGATAATTGAAATACTTTTGCCATCATATGCATAAGTACCGGTAGTCTTTATTACAATTCCTTCGTTTAATCTTACTTTATTGATATTGTCACTCTTTTCCGGTCTATTCGGATTAACACCATGAGCCACATCAACAGACAACATCATACCATCAAAATAGTCATTAATAAGCCTTTCTCTGCTGTAACCAAGACTTAAATATATCTTTTCCATAACCATGGAAAACATTTGTGAACCAGCACCCTGCTTGGTTGCACTTCCTATTTCTTCATTATCAAACAATACCGAAACATTGATTCCTTCATCCCTATTTCCATTAATAATTCCCTCGATACAAGCTAGTGAAGATGTCAGGTTATCAAGTCTTGGTGCAACATAGAATTCTTTATTAAGTCCCGTAATTTCACCACTTTCACATATATATGCATATAACTCATAGCTTAAAATATCTTCTCTTGAGACATTTAATTTGGAAGCCAGATATTTTTCAAACCCCTCTTCCTCTGTACCTGTACATAAAACCGGCAACATATCCTTAGCAATAGATACCTCTACGCCTTTGTTAACTTCTCTATTCATGTGAATAGCAAGCTCCGGGATGATTCCAATACCTTCACCAGAATCAAATTTCATTGAAACAGGCGTAAAAATATCCTCTCCCTTTAAAAATACCTTTCCGGAGATACCAATCGGTCTATTAAACCACGAATGTAGTACCGCTCCACCATAACCCTCCACATTCAATCTTGTACATCCCTCAGATAACATATCCGGAGATGCTTTTATTTTTAAAGCCGGACTATCTGTATGCGCTGCAGCTATTCTAAGTTTTCCTTCCTTTTCTCCAACTGTAAACGCCATAAGGGAGGTATCATATATTTTTACATAATACCGCCCATTCTTTGCAAGTTTCCATTCATCCACTACATTCAATGCTATAAATCCTGCATTTTCTAAATAATTCGACACCTCTTCTACTACCATATACGAACAGGTTGCTTTACTAATAAACGAGTTTAATTTTCTTATTGTCATAATATCATTTTCCTTTATTTAATATAAGCAATTGTACCATAAAAACACAGTAAATACAATTGACAAATAGAGTTCTTACAGTTATGATTAAAATTGCAAAATTGTAAAAAAAAGAGGTGACATTTATGGACACGCAAACCGGCAACGGAGGTAAGCCCCGAGGGAAAAACTGCATAAATTGTTTGAGTGAGCTATATTTGTATCACTTCTTAATTTATGCATAAATTTCAGCTTACTTCCACTTAAAAATATACTATAACCGAAAGGAGTTTTTTACGTGGAAGAAAAAAACACACTCAGAGATTCTATCCTTAAGCTATTAGAAAATAAAAGTTATTCATCGCTTAAGGATATTCTAAATACTATGAATGCTGCCGACATCTCTGTTTTATTTGAAGAACTTCCTTCCGACAGATTACCGATATTATTTAGACTTCTATCCAAAGAAGTTGCAGCCGATACATTTGTCGAAATGGAATCAGATACACAGGAAATATTGATACACGGATTCAGCGATAACGAACTGCGTGAAATTATAGACGAATTATATTTAGATGATGCGGTTGATATTGTAGAAGAAATGCCTGCAAATGTAGTGAAAAGAATTCTTCTTAACACCGATCCAAACACAAGAAAGCAGATAAATGAACTTCTTAAATATCCTGATGACAGTGCCGGAAGCCTTATGACTATTGAATACGTTAGTCTCAGAACTAATATGACTGTCAAGGATGCAATTAAAAGAATTCAAAGAACAGGTATCGACAAGGAAACTATTTATACCTGTTATGTTACTACTGATGACCGCAAATTATTAGGTATTGTTACAGCTAAGTCTCTTTTGCTTTCAGATGAAGACACTCCGGTAACTGATATTATGGAAACTAACATTATCACCGCCAAAACTTTGGATGATAAGGAAGATGTTGCTAATAAATTCAATAAATATGACCTTATTGCTCTTCCTGTAGTTGACGATGAAAGCAGACTTGTTGGTATTGTTACTTTTGATGATGCTATCGACGTTCTTCAGGATGAGGCTACAGAGGATATTGAAAAAATGGCTGCTATTATGCCTACGGACAAGCCATATTTTAGAGCTAATATTTTTGAAACATACAAGTCGCGTATCCCTTGGTTATTATTACTGATGGTATCAGCAACCTTTACCGGCAAAATTATTTCATCATTTGAAGACGCTCTTGCAACACAAATTGTGTTGACTGCCTTTATTCCAATGCTTATGGATACCGGCGGAAATTCCGGCGGACAGGCTTCAGTTACAATCATCAGAGGATTATCACTTGGAGATATAGAATTTAGAGATATTTTCAAAGTAATCTGGAAAGAGCTTAGAGTTGCAACACTTTGCGGACTTACACTTGCGATATGCAACTTTGTAAAAATTATTTTTTTCGATGGAATATCCACAGAAATTGCATTTGTTATATGTATAACACTTTTACTTACAGTTATAATAGCTAAGCTTATAGGTTGTACTTTGCCTATATTTGCCCAAAAATTAAAATTCGACCCGGCAGTTATGGCCAGCCCATTTATAACAACAATTGTAGATGCAATATCTCTAATTATTTACTTTAAAATTGCATCTGTTATGTTAGGATTATAAAATACGGAGGATACTTATGAAAGACTCAAACCAGCTAATTGAATTGTTAAAAGGACATAAGGTTTATTTACAAACTCATAACTTCCCTGATCCGGATGCTCTGGCAAGTGCATTTGGGCTTCAGAATTTCCTTAAATATTATGGTATTAATTCGCTCATTTGTTATGATGGCAAGATTGAAAAGGTGAGTACAAAAAAAATGCTTACTGCCTTTGGTATTGAAGCTTTTCCAAAAGATGAAATTACAGACATGACATCTGATGACTACATTATTACTGTAGATGGTCAAAAGCATAATGCGAATTTTACTGATTTACCAGGTGATGAAGTTGCATGTATAGACCATCACCCTACTTTTATAGAATGTGAATATAAATATTCTGACATAAGAATTACAGGTGCATGCGCTTCTATTGTTACTGAATATTATATAAATGCAGGAGTTCCGTTAGACACTAATACTGCAACAGCACTTTTATACGGACTAAAAATGGATACTGCATCATTTGAAAGAGGTGTTACTGACTTTGACATAGATATTTTCAAATATCTACATAATATTTGTGACAAGGAACTCTTAAAAACAGTTCATAATAATTCAATGGAGCTTGATGACCTTAAGGCATATGGTGCTGCCATAGAAAATATACGTGTATATGATAACTTTGGTTTTGTATATATTCCATTTGACTGTAACGATGCATTAGTTGCTATGATATCAGATTTTATTCTGGCACTTGATGTAGTTGAAGTCTCAGTTGTATATGCAACAAGGGACGGCGGACTTAAATTCTCTGTCAGAAGCGAACAATCCTCACTTCATGCCGGAAAACTAATTTCAAATGCTTTAAGTGATTACGGAAATGGCGGTGGGCATGCTTCCATGAGTGGTGGTGTCATTCCTGCTGATAATATGGATAAGCTTGGTAAATACAGAGATTTAACAATACAGAATCTTTTCCTTAAAAACATTGAAAATGCAACAAAATAATATTAACAAAAAATCGGTGGTAATTATAACAGTACCACCGATTTCCTTATTTTATTTATATTAGTTAATTCTTTCTTTTCCCTTGAAGAACAATGCTACTGTACCAGGACCTGTATGGCTACCAATTGTAGTACCTATGTCACTGATAACAACTTCTTTTACATTAGGAAACTTCTCTTTAATTAAACTTGCAACCGCCTGTGCATCCTCTAAACAGGCTGAATTAGAGATGAAACATTTTCCACTATATTCAGTACCATTTTCAGCCAGATTCTCCATCTTAGCTACTAATTCCTTGATAGCTTTTTTCTTAGTTCTAACCTTATCACGAGACAAAAGCTTACCTTCAACATTTACTTCGATGATAGGACAGATATTAAGTGCTGTACCAAACACTCCTGCTGCTTTAGATACTCTTCCGCCTCTAACCAAATAAGTAAGGTCAGTTGTTAATACCCACGCATGATAATAAAGCTTATTCTGTTCAATCCATTCATTAAGTTCATCTATATTCTTACCTGCATCCCTTAAATCAGCAAGTTCATCCATAAGCAAACCAAAACCTGAAGAAGCATTAAGTGAATCTACAACATAAATCTTACGCTCAGGATATTTTTCTTCCAAATCACTCTTTGCAATCATTGCTGAATTGTACGAACCTGATATTCCACTCGAAAGACAAACATGTAAAATATCATATCCTTCATCAAGAAACTTACCAAAATAATTAATATATTCATCGGCATTAACCTGAGATGTCTTTGTCATAGCGCCCTGTTCCATTTTCTTATAGAACTCTTCAAATGACATCGATTTACCCAAATCATCACTATATTCTACTCCATCAACTTCATAATGAAAACAAACATAATTAATATTTCTTTCATTAAAAAATTCTTCCGACATATCTGCTGTAGAACAGCAACTTAAAATATACTTGCTCATAATCTCTCCTTGTAACTTGTTATGTTATATCTTGACTTTATCATTTAGTTTTTAAAACTACATCAAATGAATTATACTAGATAATTCAAGTATATTCAACCATATTTTAAAAAATTTCTTAAATTTTTTTAAATATTTTTACAAACAAAAAAAGCTGATGACGGGAATTGAACCCGTGACCCCTTCCTTACCAAGGAAGTGCTCTACCTCTGAGCCACATCAGCTTATGCTTAATATTACAATTTTGCAATAATATTATTAACTTTGCTTCGTATTCTCTGTAATGCATTATCTATGGCCTTTGGTTTCTTGTCCATTCGTTCAGCAATTTCCATATATCCGGCGCCTTCAATATACATTCTCAGAACCTCAAGCTCGAACTTACTTAGTTCTCTCTCAAGGTAGTATTCTATCATACTGACATTCTCTTTGTCAATTATTAATTCCTCCGGACTACGCTCACTCTGACCTGAAACTGAATGTATATTTTCTTCCTCTTCAAGACCTGAAAACGATATATAGCTGTTAAGAGGTGTATGCTTTTTTCTATTCGAAGCATTTACCGCTGTATATATCTGTCTGCTTATACACACAGAGGCAAAACTGGCAAAGCTGGCTTCCTTGTCCATCTCATAATCTCTGATTGCCTTGTATAGTCCAATCATTCCCTCCTGAATAAGGTCATCATTTTCGCCACCAATCAAGAACATTGTTCTTGCTTTGATTCTGACTATATTCTTATACTTATTTAACATATAGTCCATAGCCTTATTATCGCCATCTCTTATCAATTCTATTATTTTTTCGTCAGCCATCTGGCTGTATTTAACCATGATTTTCTCCTCAACTCATTCTTTGTCTTACAATTTCATATGCAAGTACACCTGCTGCAACTGATGCATTAAGAGAATCTATATTCCCCTTCATTGGAATTGACGCTATAAAATCGCATTTTTCCTTTACTAATCTGCTAACACCTTCACCTTCATTTCCAACAACAAGCCCTATTGAGCCTTTGAGATCCAGATTGTACATAACCTCTCCACCCATATCGGCACATACAAACCACATTCCTCTTTCCTTTAGTTCTTCTATTGTATTAGAGATATTTGTCACCTTGACAACGGGTGTGTAATTAAGTGCGCCTGCCGAGGTTCGTGCTACTGTTGCCGTAAGCCCCACTGCCCTTCTCTTAGGTATAATTACTCCATGTGCGCCTGCAAGGTTAGCTGTTCTAATTATTGCACCAAGATTATGCGGATCCTCAATATTGTCAAGAATAATTACAAATGGAGCCTCTCCCTTTTCCTCAGCAATCTTAAATACATCTTCAATTTCTGCATATTCGTAAGCTGCTGCATATGCAATAACACCTTGATGTTTTTTTGTAGCAGACATAGAATCAAGACGTTCTTTAGACACATAGTTAATTATGGTATCACGTTTTTTAGCTTCTCTTATAATTGTACTAACAGGACCATCATGACAGCCATCAAGCACAAATAATTTATCTATAGTTTTCCCTGCTCTAAATGCTTCAATTATCGCATTTCTGCCTTCTATGGTAAATTCCTCGTATCTCACTACCTTACATCCTTTCCGATTTTACTAAGTCCCATTTGTATAAGTTCAATCATTCTATCTGACTGCTTTGTAATATACAGATGACCCATTAATGCTTCAAATCCTGTTGCAGATCTATAATCTGACATAGTTGCATTTTTAGCCATTGTAGCAGACTTGGCATTTCTGCCTCTTTTGTATACCTTCATCTCTTCTTCTGTCAGGTCTTCTGACAATGCCTTTATCATTTCTGCCTGAGTAGCAGCCTTAACAAGACTACTGCTCATTTTATGAAGGTTCTTAGCAGAGGTATTCGCTTTGCCAACTACCAGTGTCCTAATTATCAATTCATAAATTCCATCCCCAATATACGCAAGTGTAAGCGGCGAATAATTATGAATATCTATATCCTGCAAATTAGTTTTATTTTGAATTATATCAAAAATATCTAGGCTCTCTCCCATATTACACCTTCTCTTGTATCTTTAAGGATAATTCCTTCCTCAAGAAGCTGATTTCTTATTTCATCAGCTCGTGCAAAGTTTTTCTCCTTCTTTGCTGCTGTTCTTTCCTCAATTAGAGCCTGAATATGTGCCTCAAATTCTTCATCTACTCCATTGTCAGCATTTCTTAAAGCTGTTAAATCAAGAGAAAGTACGTAATCAAAGCTGTTAATAAGTTCAAGCTTAGTCTTATCATTTATATCTGCCTTTAATACTTCATACAACATGGTTATTGCCATTGAAGTATTAAGGTCATTATTAAGCGCATCTTCAAATTTTGTTTTATATGACTCAAACGCTTCTTTATCTACTTCGCCTTCATCCTTTAATTTAGCAACAGCCTTTAATAATTTATCATAAGCAGTTACTATATTATCAAGAACTTCATACGAAAATTCAAGCGGTTTACGATAGTGTGACTGCAAGCAAAACATCCTGTATGCCAAAGGATTATATCCCTTTTCTTCAAGCAACGAAACTGTAAGGAATTCACCCTTAGACTTACTCATTTTGCCTGACTTATCATTTAAATGATGAACATGTAACCAGTAATTACACCATTTATGTCCAAGAAATGCTTCACTCTGTGCTATTTCATTTGTATGATGTGGGAAAATATTATCAACACCACCACAATGAATATCCATATATTCTCCAAGATGCTTAATCGAAATACCTGAACACTCAATATGCCAGCCCGGATAGCCTACGCCCCAAGGACTATCCCACTTAAGCTCCTGATTATCAAATTTTGACTTAGTAAACCATAATACGAAATCACTTTTATTTCTTTTATTTGTATCCTCTTCAACATCATCTCTAACACCAACCAGGAGTTCCTTCTCACTCTGGCTGGAAAATACATAGTAATCATCCAACTTAGATGTATCAAAATAAACATTTTCTCCTGCAATATATGCAAAGCCTTTGTTAATAAGTGTATCAACCATTTGTATAAAATTATCAATACAATTTGTTGCCGGCTCTACTACGTCAGGAGTCTTAATGTTTAATTTTGCACAATCAGAGAAAAATGCATCTGTATAGAACTTCGCAATCTCCATAACAGTTTTCTTCTCTCTTTTTGCACCTTTAAGCATCTTATCTTCACCTGTATCTGCATCCGAAGATAAATGTCCAACGTCAGTAATATTCATAACTCTTTTAACATCATAACCGGCATATCTTAACGTCTTTTCTAAAACGTCTTCCATAATATAGCTTCTAAGATTACCAATATGTGCAAAATGGTATACAGTAGGTCCACAGGTATACATACCTACTTTGCCATCTTCATTCGGAATAAACTTCTCAACCTTCTTTGTCAATGTATTATAAATACTTATTTTATTCTCCATTTTATTTTCCTTCCTTTTCCAATTTGTTTATTTTGTCAGTTAATAATTCTATCTGTTCTCTTAATGACTGAATATCATTTTTAACAGGGTCAGGTAAATGTACCTGATCAAGATCACTATATGGTACTCTTACATTATCTCGTTTAACTACTCTGCCCGGAACACCCACAACAGTCGAATTCGGCGGAACCTCACTAAGAACCACTGAGCCCGCCCCTATCTTAGAGTTTTCACCTATTGTAAATGAACCAAGAACCTTCGCTCCAGCACTAATCATAACATTATCACATACGGTAGGATGTCTTTTCCCTTTTTCTTTACCCGTACCACCAAGTGTTACTCCCTGATATAAGGTTACATTATCTCCAATAATAGCTGTCTCTCCTATTATAACACCATGTCCGTGGTCTATAAATAGCCCTTTACCAATTTTAGCTCCAGGGTGAATTTCAATACCTGTTTTTCTTGCAGCTCTCTGAGAAATTCTTCTGGCTCTAAAATAATGACCTTTCTCATACAACCTATGTGCTTTTCTATATTTTAAAATTGCCCAAAAGCTTGGATACAAAAATACTTCCAAGCTTGATTTTATCGCAGGATCTCGTTGTTTTATAACATCTATTTCTTCTTTTACAAAACGAAAAAATTTCATTTACAATCCTCCCATATAAACTCTACAACATAATAAGATAAATAGTTGCCACACATATCATAATATGTATAATTGCAAATCTAAATACTGTCTGCGTATTCGACCAGTCCCACACCTTTCTTACATGGTCATGTATAGGTGTTCTTACGTTTTTCAAAATCTTTATCTTAAAAAATCTAAGCAAGGATACTTTAACAAGTCCAAGCCCACCATCTACTATAAATATAAGTGCTACTAATAAATATAATAACGGACTTCCTGTTTTTAAAATTGCAATAGCAATATAAAGCCCCATTGCCCTTGAACCTGCATCACCCATCAAAAGCACACTAGGTGTTGCATTAAACCAAAGATATCCAAGGATACAGATTACAAAAATTAAGATTGTATAGCTAAACACATCATTTATAAGAAGCACCTTATCAATCATATATATGGAAATTAATGTTATTATTGCAAGTGTTCCCGATAAACCATCCACACCATCAGTACAATTAGTAACGTTTATTGATGCCCACACAAGAATCACAACCAAAACACCAAATATTACCGGATGTATTGTAATCTCATCACCGGTCATCGCTATAGTAATAGTATTACTGTTATAATTTAAAAATGTTATTGCGACCATTATAGCTATAACCAAATCAAGCAATCCTTTTTTTAATTCACCCCATGGTGCCTTTGCAGCATCATCAAGAAATCCTGTAAGCATTGCAGCTGCAACTAAAATAAGGTATATGGCTATTTCATAATTCATTTTCGCAAACAAACAGGTGGCTCCAATGAACACTAATACAAATATAAATCCGGCCCCTCTTGGCTTTCCTGCTGAAAGGGCACCATTATGCGCAAATTCTCTTCCCATATCTTGAGGCAAATATTTCTTAAACACACCTATACATACACATGTTGTTATAAATGCAAAAAATATACCAAGCATTGCAACAATCTGAATATTACTTCCATTTAAAAGTTCATTAATCATAACAACCTCCATATTTTCTTATGTTTCATCATTAATATACACCTTTCGTATATCAAAATTCTCATCAAATTTTTTAACCATTATCCATGGAACTGTTTTCTTATGGACAAGATTTACAGACTTAGTGTCATATACACTTTCCCAAACCAAATTATCATTTCCAACAATAGAATATCCTATTATTTCCTCTTTATCCTTTTGATATACTATATAACCTTTATCAATCCTAAGCTGATTTATTATATCTTTAAAATAATTATCATCATGCACCACATACATCTTATATTTTTTGTGTAATATATTATCACACATAACTTTCATTATTTCCATATCTATACTACCCGGTGCATATATTTTATCTTTTTCTTCTATTTTCCTCATTTCGTATATCTGTTTGTCATACACCGTTTCAAATCCAAATTTCTTATATATATCAGGATTAGCCGGTGTAAGATAAACAAATGGTTCATTTAACTTTTCCAAATCCTCTAAAGCTCTATTTATAAGCATCGACATATAGCCTTTTCCTCTATGAGCTTCATCCGTAGCAACTCCATAAATATAATGCACGTTTACTACTTCATCATTACACATAATTTTTTTCTTAACAAGCTGAAGCATTGATAAAATATTTCCATCGTCTATAGCCACCAGAACATCGTTTTCATATATTCTGTCAAAGTAATAATCTACAAATTCCGCCGAATCATCAAACACTTTATCATACAGCTCTCTTATTCGATTCTTTTCGTTATTTTCTAAATATCTTACTTCCATACTACTATTTCTCTATTATATTATATTTCTTAACTAATTTTATAGGATGATAGGATAGTTTCGCCTTTCTCAAACCTTCCAAACCCATATCATCTTCCCTATTCACATATAACGCATCTTCAAATCCCTGTCTTAAAAATTCCATATTTATAAACGGATAAAGACCTCTTATATTGGGATTAGCTTTTTCTACATGAATATATGCCATTCGCTCGGTACTACTATAACTTCCTATCGAAAAGGCTTCAAGCTTACCATCTATAAACACTCCACCCATTCGCATTTTCAGCATATGACAATTATCAAGTATATAGTATATTCCTTCTGCCTCTGCGTCAACCCTATTATACTCATCTTCTATCTGTCGTTCTTTAATCCAATTATCAAGAAATTCTCTTACCTGACCATTTTCCATACAACACATAAGTCTGAATTCATATCTTCCTTCATACTCCTTTTTAAATGCATTGACATGATTTTTCTTCTTATGATACTTCTTTCCCGAAAGATTTCTTAGCTTTTCAGCATCATATATATAATCAAAATAATCTCTGTCCTCTTCTATAATATATTTATCCTCGGAAAGATTTAGTATTTCTATCGCTTCTTCATCTACAAGATACATATGAAGCTTTACTCCAAGTTCCTCATTAAAATATTTTTGGGTTAATTCAAAACTTTCTCTTAAATCTTCATTCGCTGCAAGTGGAGTACATGTAAATAATTCATCCTTATTTCTATAAATCCATATTATTCCTTTTTCATATTTTATATATCTGGCATCATAATAATTTTTCCACAAATACGCATCAAGAATAATATTTTCACATGTCCATGGATTTCTAAGCTTAAAATACTTTTTTATTTCTTCATAATCTTCCGGTATTACCTCATGTAGTTCATACTTCATATTGCAACTCTCCATATCTAGTTATTATTCTTTGTACAACCACTACAAGTGCCACATACAGATTGTTCTGCTAATCTGTCATATACATAATCCTCCACCTGATTAAGAAGACATACTGCCTGTGATGAAATGCCCTCTAAAGCTCCGGTAAATCCTAAGCCCTCTTCTGTAGTTGCTTTAATACTTACCTGATTTTCGCTTATTCCAAGTGCCTGCGCAATATTTTTAACCATCTGTTCTCTATATGGCGAAAGCTTCGGTCTTTGGGCAATAATAGTTGCATCTATATTCCCCACAATGTACATATTATCTTCCAATAATTTGCCAACGTGCTTCAATAATTCAATACTTGATATACCTTTATATCTTTCATCCGTATCTGGAAAATGTTTGCCTATATCTCCAAGTGCAGCCGCACCAAGCATTGCATCCATAATTGCATGAACCAATACATCTGCATCCGAATGACCTAATAAGCCCTTTTCATATGGTATTTCCACCCCACCCATAATAAGTTTTCTACCTTCAACTAATTTATGAACATCATATCCTATTCCAACTCTCATTTTTATATCCATACCTTCCTAAATAAAATAAACAGCTCTTGCCTGTAAAGTAAAAAAACCTGCAACATAATGTTACAGGTTCAGTAGCGGAAGACGGATTTGAACCGCCGACACCACGGGTATGAACCGTGTGCTCTAGCCAACTGAGCTATTCCGCCATAGCTTATGCAATATTTGAATTAAAATGGGACCTACAGGGCTCGAACCTGTGACCCTCTGCTTGTAAGGCAGATGCTCTCCCAGCTGAGCTAAGATCCCAAATCAAACTTGCTTAGATAGTATAATATTAATATTTGTTTTTGTCAACAACTTTTTTAATATTTTTCTTTTAACTTGTTATGTGACTTCTTATATGCTATAATCCCTAGAGTATTTATTTAAAACAGAAAGGATTTTTGCAATGAAGATAAAAGATTTTCTTTGTAAATATAAACATGCCTGGACTTTACTATATGTTTTCATTTATATGCCATGGTTTGTTTATCTTGAGAAAACCGTTACTGAAAACTACACCGTACTTCATCTTCCGATAGATGACAAAATACCATTTTGTGAATATTTTATTATTCCTTACTATCTATGGTTTTTATTTGTACCTGCTGTTATAGTTTATTTATTATTTTATTCCAAAAAAGAATTTTATGAAGCTTCTGCTTTTTTATTCATAGGAATGACAATATTCTTGATTATATGTACAGTATGGCCAAATGGTGTGAATTTAAGACAGGATATTTCTTATCGCAATAATATTTGCGCCGAAATCGTAAAATCATTATATAAAACAGACACAAGTACGAATGTGTTTCCAAGCATGCATGTGTTTAATACCCTTGCCTGCCTTATCGCAATGTTAAAGAGCAAAGGCCTAAAAGGACGCTATATAATCAAGGCTTCTGCCACAATACTTTCAGTTTTTATTATACTTGCGACTATGTTCCTTAAACAGCATTCAATCATTGATGTATTCGGTGGATTTGGTCTTGCTGCCATAATGTATATATTAGTATATGTACCAAATTGGGAAAAGATTTTTAATAAAGCTTAACAAAATACATTATTTACGAAACAAAAATAAAGGTTTTACTATACAAGCCCACTTGCGATAGTAAAACCTTTTTTCTTTTTTAATTAAACCCAAATATCCTCTGCATTAAATGATATCCCGACTTAGATAAAAATCTTCCAAATCTTCCCGGAAGATTCATCGTAATACCAAAGACAGATGTTCTAAGCTGTCTGTGAAGCTCAGGATCCGTATCCTTAAGGAACTTCCACAATTCCTTCTTCTTCTGTAAAATTTCCTTATCATCAGACACTATACATATAACTGATGCTACACACATCATCATATCAAGATACTGTAATAAAAATTTGTATTTCTGTTTGTTAATATCTTTATTTTTACTAAAGAACTCAATTAAGGTTCTATTAATCAATAGCTGCTGGTCAATACGCTTAACCATAGTACTCTCAGTTACTGACTGTCCCTCTCGCCCAATATAATAATGATATAAATCAGCATCAATATACATGAGCTTATCTACCTCAATCATAGGCTTAAACAGATAAATATTATCTACATAAAATGTATGCTTTGGTAACTTAACACCACAATCCTTAAGCAACTGTGTACGATAAATTACGGAATGCATAAGAACATATTGCCATTTTGAAAACTTAATCTTTGCACTTTCCCAATTAATTATCCTGTTAGTAGGAAGCGCCCCTTTATATTTCATAACCTTTTTGTTCTTTCTTCCCACTTTATCATATACATAGTTAGCAAGAAGAAGGTCAAGACCATGATTCTCTTCCACAACCTTTTTCAATACCTTAAGTATCTTCTTAAAAGCAGCCTCATCAAGCCAGTCATCACTATCTACAACCTTAAAATACATACCTGTAGCATTTTCAATTCCATGGTTAACAGCATCACCATGTCCGCCATTTTCCTTGTGAATAGCTTTAACTATAGTCGGATACTTTGCTGCATATTCATCAGCTATGGCAGCAGTGTTATCACTAGAACCATCATTTACAATGATAATTTCCACATCTTCTCCACCGATTAAAGCACTATTGATACATTTTTCCATATAATCCTGTGAATTATAACATGGAATAGCAATTGTTAATATCTTCATAAAATATTCTTCCTTTATTAATTTTCCAATTCTTCAACGAGTTCCATTGATTTAAGCACAATAGCATCTATATTATAATATTTATATTCTGCAAGTCTGCCAAGCAGATAAAAATTATTATACTTACTTAAGATATTCAAATATTTATTATATATCGCAAGATTATCTTCATTAATAATTGCATAATAAGGAATCTGCCCTTCTTCACCTGTATAGGTCATAGGATATTCCTTCATAATGCTTGTTCCCTTTGCTTCCTGACCTGTAAGCTTCTTATATTCTGTAATTCTTGTATAATCCTCAGATACAGTATAATTAACAACTGCTTTTGGCTGAAAACTGTCTTTATCCAAATATTCATTCACAAAATTCAAGGTTCTATATGGAAGTCTTCCAAATCTGTTATCAAATAATTCATCCAAAGGACCAGTAAAAATAACTCGACCATTAAATAACTCGTTATTATACATAATTCCCTTGTCTGTAAATTTTAATACCTCTTTGCAGTCAGTATCTAGCATAATATCAATATTTTCATTATTCAATAACATATTTTCAAATATCTTTGTATACCCATCAAGAGGCATTCCCTGATATGTATCCTGAAAATATCTGTTATCATCAGAAATAAGTACAGGTACTCTTCCTGTTACAGCAGGATCAATTTCCTCAGGAGTCTTTCCCCATTGCTTCATTGTATATCTTAAGAAAATGTTCTCATACACATAGTCAGCAATTTTTCTTATATCCTCATCATCATTATTTTTAAGTTCAAGGATAGGAACCTTTTTCCCATATCCATATATATCAACCAATTTCTCTCTAAGCACTTCTGCATCATTTGGAAATGCAATCTTAAGAGTATTTAAATTAAATGGTACAGGAATAAAATCCTCATCTACATATGCTACAACTTCATGTGAATAATCATACCACTGTGTAAACTTAGATAAATATTCATACACCTTCTCACTATCTGTATGGAAAATATGCGGTCCATACTTGTGAATTAGTATTCCATGTTCATCATTCTCGTCATAGCAGTTACCGCCAATATGCGAACGTTTTTCAATTATCAGAACCTTTTTTCCATGCCTGTCAGCAAGTATATTCGCAGCCGTTGCACCCGCAAACCCACTACCGACAATTATATAATCATACATAAACTATTCCTTCCGTTTGCTCATTTAACCTATATTATATATTGATAATGCCAAATAATCAAGATTTAAAAAATCTATGATACAAAAGTATACCACCAATAACCAATGCACTAAGCATAGTTAATACATATGCCCATATATTTTTATTAAGAAAATCCGAAAATCCTATAGTTGCAAAAATTACCGTCAACTGATTTACCGCCATATGAAGCGCAATTGGTGCACATATATTTTCAAATTTATAATATAAAAATCCCATTATGATTCCTATAATAAATGCATATAATCCCTGCATAAGATTCAAATGAAAAAATCCAAATAATAATGCTGATATTATTATTGCTTTATTAACATCCAGATATTTTTTAATCCTATTAAATACAATGCCTCTATATATTATTTCCTCCGTAAGCGGAACCACTATGCCAAGAACCACAAATAACTGAATGAATTTTCCATTTAGAAGTAATTTTGATGCAGACTCATAGCTGCCTAATATATTGTCAATCGGCAAAATCGAAATAAACAGACTAATCCCCATTCCCGCTGTTAATCCTATGGCATATGAATATATTACTTCATGTGTTTTTATTCTCTTGCTTTCATTCTTGTCTCTTTTGAAAATTATACCAAACACCAAAAGTCCTACACCGGCTCCTATAAAATTCATAAGAACCGAATGTGTATTTATTATCTCATTTATATGCTCTATATAATTTGCAGCTGTTGTAGCACTTACACCTCTTACATCAGTCACCTTTGCATCCAGCCATATCAGAACACTACTAACCGTCACCTGTGTTACAAGACAAATAAGCAGATATAATACCGGGGGATATAGAATTCTTAACATTTTTTGCTCTATCGATTCGTATTTCATATTTCCTCTCATATTCAAAACAGTTTTAAAGCTTAATAAATTATAAAATGCAAGGATATATTTGTCAATAATGACAAACTGTGCTACAATACTTCATTGCGGAGGTTTACTAAGATGAAAGATTACTTAAATGGATTTAAAAAAGGAATACCTATTTGCTTAGGTTACATATCAGTTTCATTTACATTTGGAATAATGGTTGTAAACAGCGGACTTCCTGTGTGGATGGCTCTCTTTATATCTATGACTAACCTTACCAGCTCCGGTCAATTTGCAGGCACTAATTTAATACTTGCCGGTGCCGGATATTTTGAAATCACATTAGCAACATTTATCATTAATATTAGATATATGCTTATGTCATTATCACTTTCACAAAAAATAGATAAAAACACCAAAACACGTGATAAACTAATTTTTAGTTTTGGTATTACAGACGAAGTATTCGCCGTTGCTTCTACCGAAGAAAATAACGTGAATACTCCATATATGTACGGACTTGTTACAATGCCATACATTGGATGGTCGCTAGGAACATTGTTAGGTGCCATTGCCTCTAATTTATTACCTGATTCCTTAAGCGGTGCTATGGGTATAGCCTTATATGGAATGTTTATCGCAATAATTATTCCCGCATCCAAGAAATCAAGAAATGTCCTGTTTATAATTATTATTTCAGTTATAACAACCTGTGCACTCAAATATTTGCCGATACTTCGAAATATTTCTCCGGGTTTTAGGATAATTATAGCAACCTTAATCGGTGCGGGTGTAGGAGCTTATCTCTTCCCTGAACATTCAGAAAACGGAGGTGAAGAAAATGCTACCAATTAACAAAGCGATTATAGCAGTATTACTTATGTGTCTGGTTACATATCTTCCACGTATGATACCTATAACATTATTTAAACATGAAATAAAATCAACATACATAAAGTCATTCCTAAACTATGTTCCATATGCAGTTTTGGCTTCGCTTACATTTCCTGATGTGTTTACCTCAACACGTTATATTGCGAGTGCGATTGTTGGCACGATTTTTGCATTATACCTTGCCTGGAAGGAACAGAGCCTTGTAACAGTAGCAATTGGAGCAATTGCTATGGTTTATATTGTAGAGTATTTTTTGTAGTATGTACTTAATAAAAAATTCTGTTAGAGGAATTTCCTATGAATCAAGAAAGCCTTACCAGTGATATGTTCTGGTAAGGCTTTTATTTATCCTATTACGAATTCTCTCTTATAAACTTATCAATAGACATAATCTCTACACGAATATTTCTTAAGTGTTCAATATGCTTATTGAAGTTACCCTTGTCACCCATAATGTTAAGACTCTTAGCATCTGTTGAATCACCAATCTCAATCATTGGTATTGTATTGAACTGGTTAGCATCAACAAGCTCTTCAATCTTATGAAGCTCTGCAACAAGATTATCCTTGTAGCTCTTAATCTCTTCTTCAAGTCTCTTCTTTCTTTCCTGCTCTTTGTTAAGCTTAATCTTAAGAAGAACTGCTGCTGTATCAAGAATCTGATCACCAGGATTAAATGGTCTAACTAAAGTATTAGGCTTCTTAATCTTAATTACCTGCTGACCCTTTTCAAATTCAATACCATTCGCTTTCATATAAGCAGTAATCTCTGGGTCTACCTTAGGATATGTAAATTCTTCACCTTCAAGATAGTAGATACCACTCTGATTACTCATCATATTAGTATCCGAATCCATATCATAGAATCTGAAACCAATAATCTTAATATCCCTTGCAGGATCATCAAGACTAATTACTCTCTCCATGATTGCATCTGTGTCTCTTGTCTCTACTGGCTCTGTATTATTAATAATACCAAAACCAACGTTTAAAATCTGTACATATGTCTTTACCATAATGTTTCACGTCCCCGTTTCTTTATTTTTCGTAAATTATATATACTAGTATTTTAGTACAGTAAATAAGCAATGTCAACCCGAATTATAGTAAATTGTAACAAAAAAAACACAATTTTTTTAAAAATATATATTTATTATTTCAGCATTTTGTTATATAATAGTTGTATTGTGTGTAACAGACATACATATAAGTATTAAACACAACATCCGCAGGATGTTGGAATGGAGGAAATTATGAGTCAGGCAAAAGTTGACAAATATAAACAGGAAAAAGCCAACAGAAAAAAAATTATGAAAAAGGAAAAGAGACAACATGTACTTAGAGTTATACTTGCTTGCATAATTGGTCTTGCACTTGTAGGTTTCTTAGTATGGACGGTTGTTGATAAATATAACGAATCCAACGAAGAACAGACAGTCACTTTATCAGAAGAGGAGATGTCCAAATTAATAGAACAGCTTTCAGACACAACAAGCTCATCAGAAGGAACTACTTCCGGTAATTCTACAGAAGATGCTTCCGGCGAAGAAACTTCTGGTGAAAAGGCCTCTGATGAAGAAACATCCGGTGAAAAAGCCTCTGATGAACAAGACACAACAGAAGCTGCTGAATAATATACCGTAAATAATTTAAGGACATTACCCTTTATGAGCAATGTCCTTTTTATTTTGTAAAAATTTCTTATCAAAAACTACATTCTATCCGGAGCCTCAAATCCAAGAAGTTCAATCTCAGTCTCTAACACTCTCTTTGTAAGCTCTAACAGCTTAATATAGCTCGCCTGACGCACCTTATCTTCCTCTGACATAATCTTTGTATCATGATAAAACTTATTAAATGCATTTGAAACATCATAAATATACGAACAAATCTTATGTGGTGCAAGTTCTTTAACAACATTTTCCATAACATCATTAAACTTAGAAATTTCTAACATAAGGCCTTTTTCACTTGAATTGCCGGCACTTAAAATACCATCCACTAAATCATCTGCCTTAGTACCTGTTTCCTTATATTTAGCAAGAATTGACTTGATACGAACTATTGTATACAGAATGTAAGGTCCTGTATTTCCCTCAAATGATGAAAATCTCTCAATATCAAACACATAATCCTTAGATGCCTGATTAGATAAATCTCCGTATTTAACTGCTGATAAGCCTATTATTTTAGAAGTTTCTCTTGCTTCCTCCTCAGAAACAGAACGATTTTCCATTATTTTGTTATATACTGCCTCATTTACATCCTTAAGCAAATGTTCCAGACGCATTACGCCACCTTCTCTTGTCTTAAATGGCTTGCCGTCCTTTCCATTCATTGTACCAAAACCAATAAATGTAAGATTAGTATCTTCTTTTACTATATCTGCCTTCTTAGCAACTCTGAACACTTGTGTAAAATGCATTTCCTGACGCTTATCTACCACATAAAGCACCATATCCGGATCAAAATCTTTTCTACGCTGAACAAGAGTTGCTAAATCTGATGTTGCATATAAGGCAGCTCCATCTGATTTCTGAACTATACAAGGTGGTATTTCCTTTGTATCTGTTTCTTCCATTACATCAACCACCATTGCTCCCTGACTCTCATGCAAAAGCTCCTTAGCATTTAAAATGTCTATCATTTCAGGAATATATTCGTCTGCGTCACTTTCACCCTTCCATAAATCGAAGGAAACGTTAAGATTACCATAATTTTTCTTCAAATCCTCAACTGACACATCAATAATATGCTTCCATAATGCTCTATATGCCGGATAACCCTGCTGTAATTTTAAAGTTGCTTCAAGTGCTTTCTTTTTATATTCTTCATCTTCTTTTGATTTACCGCTTGCACAAGGATAAATTTCCTCTAATTCAGAAATTGTAAATGGTGCTTCCTTAGGATATTCGCCTTCATATTTTTCATCAAAATACACAAGTTCCGGCTTTCTAACCTCCAGTTCCGTAATAATAAGACCCATCTGAAGTCCCCAATCTCCAAGATGTACATCTCCTACCACTTTATGTCCTGCATATTTTAGAATTCTCTTTATGCTTTCACCAATTACAGCAGAACGCAAATGTCCTACATGCAAAGGTTTTGCAACATTTGCACCACCAAAGTCAATAACAACTGTCTTTTCTTCGTTCTTTTCCAAACCAAGCTTATCATCTTTAGACATATTATTAATGTAATCTGCAACATATGCAGAGCTCAAATTAAAATTAATAAATCCCGGATTAACAGCTGAAACATTTTCAATTATTTTGTTCGACTCTAATTTAGCTACAACATCATTAGCAATCATTATTGGAGCTTTTTTGTACTGCTTAGCTGCTGCCATTGCTCCATTACACTGATATTCACACAAATCCGGTCTGTTAGATATAGATACCATTCCGTATTTCTCTTCGTATCCACATTCGACAAATGCCTTTTTAAATTCATCTGCTAAAATATCTAATATCTTCTTCATAATATCCATCCATTCCTTTATATTTCTATTCCATTCTTTATTAATAATTCTCTTGCCGTATCTATCGAATCTACACCCTCTTTATTTTTAACCGGTGCAAATTCTCTCGAACGTTCAACCTCATATGGCAAACAGCTGTCAAGCATATGAATCATATCAAGAATAAGTTCCTCAAATTTATATCCATTAGGTTCTGTAGGGTTAACATATTCGCCATTTTCATCAATATAAGGGATTTTCTTTTCAACTATATGTATTGGCATTTCATTATTATATATCTTATCTAATTCACTTATCCTAAAAAGGTAATTAAGAATAACTCCATAATTATATGCCGGTTCACCATTTTTATCTGTTGCATCACGCATACTATCAGATAATTCATAATATTCAACAATAGATGGTCTTCCATCTTCATTGCACATTACACCAACTCGTTCATCAGGAGTTGCCTTTTTCACAACTTTAGCGCCTGATACACATCCTGATTCGATAGTTGCCCCAATAAATTCAGGGTCTGCAATTCTTTGCAACACATTATCCACTGCAAATACGTTAAGCCATTCTACCCCCATTTTCTTTACCTTATCAAGCACACCACATGCTGCCAGCGATGAATACCAACCACCATTTCCATTAGGTGATAATGACAATCTTCCCACATCTTCCAGCAAAAGTCTTCCTTCAAAATCCACACTAGGTGCCATCTTTTGTACAAAAAACATTATATACTCTTTATTATATCCAAAATAATTATTCTCTTTAAAAAAATTAACAGTATCTTCATTATTTTTTTCACTAGTCATAATCATAAGCGGAATAAATAAACCTGCTTCTTTAACGACGTCCATAAGATTTTCTATTAATCTCTGAAAAATAAACACCTGTTTATTAATTCCTATATTAAACATACCTTTTGGTTTATCAAAGCCAAGTCTTGTTCCCTGACCTCCTGCCAGAAGCACTGCTCCCACCTTGCCTGCCTTTATTGCATCCAAGCCTATCTTTCTAAACTCACTTCTTGACTCATCAATATCCTTTAGCTGCATAGCCTGTAATGGTTCAATCACACCTTTACAAGCACTAACATTATTCTCTTTAAACACCTTAAGTTTATCTAAAAGAGAAAATTCCAAAGAATCTAACTGATTAGCAAAATTTTCTTTTCTTGTATTTTCCAGCGTATTATATGTATCAATAAGATGTGTTTGGTTATATTTTTCAAGCTCTTCAATTAATTTTTCATTAAGCATAGGCTTCCTCCTAAAACAATCCCCGCTGTCAAAAGCGGGGCTAACTTTATAAATACATATCTAAATCATCATCATCATATGAACCATTCTCATATTCTCTGGTCCAATCTATGTTATTACTTCTCTTTGGCTTTGCCTGCTGTCTTACAGACTTATTATTCTTTCTATTTTCTGACTGTTTCTTCTGAATAGCTTTCTTTTCCTTTTGAATTCTATTCATAATTTCTACCTTATCAGGCTGTTGTTCCTTCTTAGAATCCCTCTGAGATGACTTAGGCCTCTGATTAGGTCTTATATCATCATCCTTATCTTTATCATATGGATTATATCCCTTATTACCATATTGTCTTCCTCCACCATTCTGAGGTTTACCATGAGAGCTTCGGTTAAAGTTGTTATCCTTATTTCCACCCTTATAATTTCCCTTTTCTGTTCTTCCCTCTTCACTACGATTATTTTTCTTATAATCGCTCTTAACATTTTTCTTAACTGTTTTCCTGTTATCTACAGTATATACCTTTCCTTCTCTGCTGCAGCCTTCGCCACCGTTACTCGTAACCACAAAAGTTCTCCTTCCATATGTTTGTAAATAATACACTATTATTTTATAATATTTTCAGATAAAGTCAATGTTTTATTAATTGATTTTTATTATTATCTTTGCTAGAATTATTATAACAAAAATTTCCTAATGGATATCAAGGAGGACTTATGGCAGATAATAATGAAAATATGGAATTAGAGAACCCGGAAGATATTACTATGATTTTAACTTTGGACAATAACGAAGAATTAGAATGCTCAATCATAACTATTCTCGAAGTCGAAGAAAAAGAGTACATCGTTTTATTACCTCTTGAAGGTGAAGAAGCTGAAGAAGGAGAGGTATTTATTTATCGCTATGAAGAGAACGAAGCTGGCGAACCTGTTCTAAACAACATTGAAAATGACGAAGAATTCGAAAAGGTTTCAGACGCATTTGATGAATATTTAGACGAACAGGAATATGACGAACTCATATCCGAAGAATAATTTAATTAATACCACAAAAGAAGCTCAGGTCAAAAACCTGAGCTTCTCATTTTTCATTTTATTAATGTCTAAGTCTGAATTCATCAACCATTTCTTTAAGTGTCTGTGCCTGTGCTGTAAGTTCTTCCGAAGCTGATGCACTTTCTTCTGACATAGCTGAGTTCTCTTCAATAACACATGAAATCTGTTCAACACCATATGTTACCTGATCAAGAGCATATGCCTGACGTTTTGATGCCTCTGAAATCTTATTAATACTTTCAACTAATTCCTGTGCTCTTGCAACTGCTGTATTTAATTTCTCAGCTGTATGGTTAACTGTCTTAATACCCTTTTCAACTGCTTCTAACGAATCTTCAATTAACTGAGTTGTTGTTCCTGCTGCCTTTGAACTTTCGTTAGCAAGTTTACCAACCTCATCTGCAACAACTGCAAATCCTCTACCTGCCTCACCTGCTCTGGCAGCTTCAATAGCCGCATTAAGTGCAAGTAAATTAGTCTCAGACGCAATAGATTCAATTGTCTGAATAATATTACTAATCTTATTAGAACTTTCACTGATTTCATCCATAGCTTCAACAATAGTCTGCATCTCTGCATTGCTTGATAACAATTCCTTACCAACCTGTTTAGCCATATCATCAGCTGCCTTAGCAATCTCTGCATTCTTATCAGTCTCAGCTGCAACATCTGTAAGTGTTGCCTGTAATTCCTGTACAGAACTTGCCTGATCTGTAGCACCGTCAGCAATTGACTGTGAACCACCCGCTATAAGATCTGCACCATTAGCAACCTCTTCAGCGGTAACATTAATATTCTTCATAATAGCATTAAGATTATCAACGATATTATGTACTGATTCTTCAATAAGCCTTAATTCACCTATATATTCAACCTCTGTTGTAACATTAAGATTCTTAGCAGATAATTTCTCTAACACTCTTGAAATATCATGAATTACATCCTTAATCATTGACTTCATTGAGTGGATAGCACCAACCATCTCACCAACTTCTGAGCCATCATCAACCATAGCAAATTCCTGTGAGAAATCACCTTCTGCAATACAAATCATCTCGCCCTTAACTTCAATGATAGGGTTAAGGAATTCCTTCTGAACAAACTTGATGAACATTACTATTTCAAAACCAATCATTAAAAATACTATTGCAAGAATAATGTCGATTGCATATGCAATAATTTCATATGTATCAACCTCGTCCTGCATTCTCTTTGATATCTTATCCTGAACTTCCTGTGAAATATTATTAACATTGGTTATACTTCTTGAATATCCTAACCCATTAACGTCAAACGCCAACTCAATTGATGTCTTATCTCCAATTGCATTAGCTGCAAGTGCTGTTTGGAACATTCTCTGTTCCTGTGGAATAAGATTATCAGCAATAAGAACAAGCTTATCCATAAGTTCTGTTTCTTCTTTAGTAAGACCAATCTTTCTTATCTTTTCAATAGCCTTATCTCTGTTCTTACCTTCGTTAAGCTCTTTATTATATGCCTCAAAATACTTCTTATCACCAGTTGCAGCAGCACCACGAACATTAGAATACTGGCTCTCTATAGCTGTTGTCATCTGTCTTGCATATTTAGCAAATTCATACTGTGTCTGTACTTTGCTAATCATAATATTATTAATAGCCATATTAGCAGCAAAAGCAACTGCACCAACACCTAACATAATAAACATCTTTTTAGTCTTCTTTTTTAACTTAACAGACTGTTTAACTGCCAACTTAGCTTTTTGTTCCTTAGTTAACTTAGGTGCTTTTTGTTTTTTAACCTTTTCCTTTTTAACCTTTTCTTTCTTTACTTTCTCTTTCTTTACCTTAGGCACTTTTTCCTTCTTTACCTTAGGTTCTTTAACCTTTTTCACCTTAGGTGCCTTTTCTTTTTTCTCTTTCTTTTCCTTCAACATATAAATCCTCCAAGTCTTGTGTAGTAGATTTGCACAAATTATCCGCTCAATTTGTATGTATAGTAGACATTATACTACATTCTTCGACTTTTTTCAAACTATTTATGATATATCTTCCACAAATCTGGAAACATTTGCTGGCTTTCCATATTGCTCTTTTGTACTAAAAATATACAGTCTTTTTTTTGCTCTTGTCATAGCCACATAAAACATCCTTCTTTCCTCTTCTATATCATCCTCCAACACAGCTTTTTTATGCGGCGTCACCCCCTCATTCGCATCAATTATAAATACAATTTCATACTCTAACCCCTTTGCACTATGCATAGTAAGACATTCTATACAATCATGCCCCTTCCATGCCATATCTGCCTGTTTTCTTAATTCATGCTCATAATCCTCTATATGTTGAAACCATTCTTCATAACTCTTAAATGGTTTGCTAAGCTCCCTAAGTTCTTCCACAACATCCATCAGTTCTTCCGTATTTATATGTCTGCACTCTGCATAATCCTTAAGATACTCATTATATCCGATGGCTTTACATATATATGTTATGCCTGTATAAGGAGACATTTTCCTAAGCATTTGCAAATCATATTCTAATTTCCCAATGCGGTCAAGCATCCATTCCTTATCAAAATAGTACTTTTCAAGCTTCTCGAAGCTGACCTCTGTTTCGCTTACTGCATCTCTCGAAATATATCTGTTAGGCTTATTCATAATAGTAAAAAAATCGCCTCTATTCCTTTTACCCAGCGAAAACATTATGTATGTGATTATATTTTTTGCAATCCAATGCTCATAAATATTTGGCAATGAATCTTTCATCCTAAACGCAATATTATTCTCCATAAATTTATGTACCAAATATCTTGGTCCAATATTTGTTCTGAAAAGTATTGCAATATCAGAAAGCTTCCCTCCGTCTCTCAAATGTTTTTTAATCAGTTCTATAATTCTTTCATTTTCCTCCATATGCGAGTTAAACTCCTGCAATACAACCAATTCTCCTTCTTCATTAGCAGAAACAATTTCTTTATTGAATCGGTTCCTGTTATTTGCTATCAGCTTTGAAGAAGCTTTAACGATATTTCCGGTGCTTCTGTAATTTTCTCTAAGAACTACTGTTACCGTTTCAGGAAAATCTCTGGTAAAATTAATCATAATCTCCGGTCTCGCTCCTCTGAACCTGTATATTGACTGATCATCATCACCAACTATAAACAGATTGTTCAAAGGTTTTGCCAGCATTTTTATCACCTCATACTGAACCTTATTAATATCCTGAAACTCATCTATTAAAATATATTTGTATTTATCCTGCCACAATTTCAATATGTCTTCCCGTGCTTTTAACAATTCATAACACATAACCAGCATATCGTCAAAATCAATCTTATTTATTATTCGTAATTTTTGCTCATATTTTTCATATATTTTCTTAAAGACTACATCCGAACAATTCTTCGAATAATAATGGTCAATTGAAATCATATCCCCCTTAACCATACTTATCTCGCTTAAAATGCTATTTATAAATTCATTTTCATCCTCATATTCGAGCCCCATTCTCTCAATTATCTCTCTTATATACTGGTACTTAAGTTCTTCCCTCAAAATATTATCTGCACTGTAATTATAAGCATATTTTAGTATTTTAAAGAAAACTGCATGAAAGGTTCCAAATGTTACCATTGATTTAGAGGATATCATTTTTTCAAATCTTGTCTGCATCTCCAGTGCTGCAGCCTTTGTAAATGTAATAACAAGAATATTTGATGGATTAACGCCAAATTCTTCTATAAGATATTTTGTTCTTCCTGTAATAACAGTTGTTTTTCCACTTCCCGGTCCTGCAAGAACCATCATTGAACCTTTGCCATGATGTATGGCTTGAATTTGAGAATTGCTATATAGTGTGTTTTTCATTTCTAACCTTGCCCTTAAAAATCAGCTAATGATGAATAATCATCATTAGCTGAATAGATTGTTCTTTATGCTAACGCTTTTTCTAGTAATTCAATACCTTTTCTGATACGATTAAGACTTTCTTCTTTTCCAAGAACTTCCATAATCTCAAATGCACCACCAGGTGTCATCTGCTTACCTGATACTGCTGTTCTGATTGGCCATAACCCCTGACCATTCTTAATTCCCTTATCTGCAACATATTTCATAATGAGGTCATGTGTAGCATTTACTGTAAAATCCTCCTGCGCCTCTAATAACGGAAGAACTTCCTTAAGTACCTCAAGCGAATTTTCAGAATTAGTCTTCATCTTCTTATGAGTATACATTGCTATATCATATTCCGGTAATTCCTCAAAGAAATCAATATGTCCGGGAATATCAACAAACGTCTCAATTCTTGTTTTTACCATATCAAGAATTGTATTCAAATCCAAATCCTTTGTTATAACCTGCTTGGCATATGGCATTGCCATCTCATAAAATCTGTCGTTATCCATAGCCTTGATGTATTCACCATTCATCCATCTAAGCTTAACCATATCAAATACTGATGGTGACTTATTAATATGACGATAATCAAATTTTTCAATTAATTCTTCAAGAGTAAATATTTCTGTGTTATCCTCAGGACTCCAGCCAAGAAGAGCAATATAATTAACCACTGCCTCAGGCACAAATCCCTGCTCAATTAAGTCTTCAAAGCTTGAATGTCCGCTTCTCTTGCTGAGCTTTTTATGATTTTCATCGGTAATCAACGGAAGATGTACATACACAGGAGATTCCCAGCCAAATGCATCATACAATCTCTGATATTTAGGCGATGAAGAAATATATTCATTACCTCTTACTACATGTGTAATATTCATAAGATGGTCATCAATTACATTTGCAAAATTGTATGTAGGATAACCATCTGATTTAATTAATATCATATCGTCAAGTTCTGCATTATCCACAGTAATCTCTCCATAAATATCATCAACAAATGTTGTTGTTCCCTCCTGTGGATTGTTCTGACGAATTACATAAGGCTTGCCAGCTACAAGATTAGCCTCTACCTCTTCCTTTGATAAATGAAGACAGTGCTTATCGTATGCAACTATTTCTTTACCTGCAACTTCCTGCTTAAGGCTTTCAAGCCTTTCTTTATCGCAGAAGCAGTAATACGCCTCACCTTTTTCTACTAACTGTTTAGCATATTCAAGATACATTCCACTCTTTTGTCTCTCGCTCTGAACATACGGACCATATCCCCCGTCCTTATCAGGACCTTCATCATGTGAAAGACCTGTTTTTTCCATTGTTCTATAAATAATATCCAAAGCTCCTTCTACAAATCTTTCCTGGTCTGTATCTTCTATTCTTAAAATAAAATCGCCACCTTCGTGTTTAGCGATAAGATATTCATACAATGCCGTTCTTAAATTCCCAACATGCATCCTTCCTGTTGGACTTGGTGCAAATCTTGTTCTAATCTTATTACTCATCACATATCCTCAACTTTCTGTAATCTAATTTACATATTATATCTCATTCCCACTCTAAGTGCAATAAATTTGCATAATTATATTTTTGAATACTAAGTGTTTTATCGTATTTCCAGAATTAAAGATGCAGATTTAAACAGTTGTAATTTTCAGATTTTTTTGATAAAATTAAAGGCAAATTCATTAATATACGGAACGGAGGAAATATATTGAAAAAACATATTTTGTTTTTTGTTGTTGTCTCATTTGCATTAATTGCATATGGTTGCAGCAAAGATACACCAAAAAAAGATCTAAAAGAATTCTCACACGAATCCTATGGCGATGTAAAACTTTGCGAATACAAGGGTATCGAAGCTGATAAACCTATCTATCCTGTTACAGAGGAAGATGTTGATATGCAAATCGAGTCATTATTATATGATTATGTCGAGACAACTTCTGTAACGCGTGGTGCAAAAGAAGATGATAGTGTTGCTATTACATTAACTATTTCCTGTGATGGAGAAGTTCTTTACGACTATACAGAAGAAGAATATTATACTAATATTGGTTATGAAGAATTTGGTCCTGAGTTTGACCAAAAGCTTATAGGTCTTAAGGCAGGTGACAATAGTAAATTCTCAATAACTTATGCTGAGGATTACTATGATACTGAATTTGCCGGAAGGACAATAGATTATGATGTTACTGTCAAGGAGGTATATCTCGAAACCTACCCTGAACTTACAGACGAATTCATCAAAGATACTTTAGGCTATGAATCTCAGGATGCTATGATAGATGAAATTACCAAGGATTTAGAAGACGAATACAAAACAGAAAGTATCAATTCGGCAAAAGAAAATATAATTTCAACTATAATTGAAAACTCTACATTTAATGATTATTCAAAAGATTTATATAACGACTGCAAAGCTTCTGTTGAAGCTTCGTATGATGAATACGTTGAAATGTTTGGTTGTTCAAGTAGAGAAGAACTATATGAAATGTTTGAAATGACCGAGGAAGATGTTGAAAACGAGATATTAAATCAGGTTTACAGAATAATAGTTATTGATGCAATCAGCGAAAAAGAGGATTTTGCACTTACTAACAAGGAATATGAAAATGGTCTGGTTAAATTAGTAAAAGACTATGGATATGAAACTATAGATGATTTACTATCAGAGCAAAACGAAGCCACCTTATATCAGTGGATACTCGAAGAAAAAGTTCTTGATTTCCTTTACACCAATGCAAAAATAACTGAAGTCGAGTATAACGAAGAAGATTTTGAATAATAATAATAAACGCTACATATCAACTGATATGTAGCGTTTGTATTTAACTCATATTAGAACATCGAATCGTAAATGTTACCTGCGGAATAATTATAGCTGTAGGAACCACTACTTCCATATGTAGCTGACTTATTAGCCTCTGTGTTAACATTATACATCATCTGCGATGCTTTAGCAGCTACGTTGTACGCATAAGAGCCTGCTCCATTAAACATTGACTTAACAGCCTCTGCCGAAGATTCTTTAAATACCTTCTCATCAATTGTAAGCTTATCATCTGAACCTATTTTAATTCCAAGCTTAGCTAAATTCTTAGCATTTGCAGATGTAGTATTAATAAGATTATTAGTACTTCTCTCAATTGATGTCGAGCTAGCCTTACTTCCCTCTTCTATAACCTCGTTATAGCTGTCTACAAAGTTCTTTACACTATCATAAATAGCATTCATATCATATTCTCCGTCCTTCTTAGAAAATACTGACTTAGAACCTTTTTCTAACAAATCCGAGGTTGCCTCCGATAAATCAGTAGTTACTGACTTAATCTGTGCAAGTGTCTTTGTTGAATCAACAGAAGTTGAATTTGATACAGACTCAACCTCTCCCTTATCAAGTTTATCATAATATGCAGTAAGAAGCTTCTTATAACTTCCATTTCTTATACTATAATAATCACTAAGTAAACTAGTTGTCGACGAAACGCCACTTGATGTATTAAGCGAGGAAAACAAGGTTCCAACCGAGCCTGAATTCTGTGCAAAATAATTAGTTGAAATTCCAGCCATATTACCACTCCTTTCGACATATTTTCCTTCTTTTCTATTTTTATAGTAACATTAATTTACAGCAATTTCAATAGAATTAAAGTAATTTTACATATTTGAACACAAATTTTTTATACCATTTCAGATAAACATACACATTCTCTCTCAACTCATATACAATACTGCTAAGTTCACTACATTCCTCACTAGTCAATTTATCTTCACAATACTTTGCTTTCTCATATATTTCAAATGCTCTATCTATTTTTTTATCGGATATAAGTTTATATTCCTTTATCCTGTCCGCATATTCTTTATAAGTCATTCCTTGTAAATATTTACATTTGTAAGACTTTAATATTCTGAACAAATATTTTTTTATGCTAAAAATATCTTTTCTCGGATTAAGACTGCAAATAAATTTATTACGTCTATTATTTCTTATATACATTCCTACAAAAAAATACACAATAACAAAACTCACGAAACAAACAAATACTGTAATCAATATATACTTTACAGTAGTTTTCACCGTTGAAGCATTTTCCCTACTAAAGACAGTCGTTATAAATCTTGTTAAGGCTCCATTTCCTTCTTCCTCTGCAATCTCCTCCATTTCCTCTTCACTGTCATAGTCAGGAGGTGTTGGATCAGTTACAATCCAGCCCAATCCGTCAACATACACCTCTACCCATGCATGGGCGAAGCTGTCATCAATCTCAACTTCTCTAATTCCTATCGAATCATCACCATCATCCAAAATAAAATCACTGTAATATTCATCACTGGTCATCTGACTTCCTGTAATATCTGTTCTGTCTATTGCATACCCCCCAACATATCTCGCCGGAATCCCAAGTTCTCTATAAAACAACACCGCACTTGATGCAAAATAAGTACAATATCCTTTTTTACTTTCCGTCAAAAAATAATTTACAAAATCTTTATCCTTAGGTACTTTTCCGGGTATTAATGTATACTCATAATTTGCCTCAAGAAAATCATTTACCCCTTCAACCTTATCCTCACATTCATCAATTCCGTATTCCTCTATAATGTCTCTTATAACTTTAGAATTCTCTTTCGGAACATCCATATACATTTCATAAGCATAATCTCTATAACGTTTTTCCCAATCATATATGAATATATCTCTGTCATTATTTTCGTCAAATTTCTTAACCAATTCAACCGCCTGATTATAGGTAATACGGCTATCCCAATAGACATTAGTATTCTTTTGGGCAACATTTAATCCAAATTCCGTCAGACAATTATCCTCTTCCTTTAGATATGTGTACAAACCATCTCCGTCACGGTTATAGTATGCTGTATATGGGTACAGCTCTCTTGCCCCTACATTTACAAGTATACTTCTATACTCTAAACATTTATCATTCTCTTCCATTATGTTTTCAGCTATCAACGAAAGGGTATTCACATTAATATAAGCCTCTTCTTCGGTTGATTTGTCTATTCCACTCTCTTTAAATGTAAGCCAGCTATTATCTCTATATATAGCTCCCACATAGCCTTTAAGATAAACATTATTTATTTCTTCAACATCCGGAAGATATAACAACAAATCCCTATTAAAATCAAACCTCACATATTTTGCAGTACCAAGACGATTTCTATCTATTCCGCCTGCTGCACCGCCATCAAATAACATTCCATAAAACCCAACTAACGCAAATTTTTGTGCAAACTCTTCTGTATCATCCTTAAGATAATCATACTTTTCGCTCATAACAAACTTATCCCTTGGCATAACAGTTGTTACTAAAAGTACAACACTCAGCATAAAGCACGCAAATAAAGCGGCCATCTTCCAATTATTTTTACCATCAGTTATATAGTTATAGGTTCTATTATTTTTTACATATGATAACTGATAACCACTCTTTTTCTTACTATCTAATTTGTAATGCGTTGTATTTCTAAAAACAGATACTACACAAGTACCTATGATATACATACCAAAATATACTATGTTTATATTTTCTTCAAAATACATACCCAGCTGTACTATAGGAAATGTTGTTAAAACTATAAAAAGACTACCTTTCACTTCCGATATCACAATATTGATTAACAATCCAAATGCTATAACTATAAATATCAGGCAAAGAGTTACTGTATAATTTCTGTCCTTTACATATTCCGTATACTCTCTTTCAACAGGCAGATCCAAATATTCTTCTATATAAACCATAAAAATGTTGGTTATTGCCGCAAAACCACTTCTAACAACCCATCCATAATTAAAAATTCCATAACCAAATCCAATTAATACCGTTATATATCCTATCGTCTTAATAGTTGTATTATAATATAACATTCCATATGCAATACAAATAAAAAAAGATACAATCAAAACTACCGGCATATTACATGTTATTTCAAATGCAGTAACAAAACATCCAATAACGCCCATCATTACCAAATACAAAAGCACGCCATTCATTAGGCATGTATACAGTATTTTATTAGAATCAATCTGTGGGTTCGAATCAACGACTATTCCTGTACGCATTTCTCTTTCATATAAAAGCTTACCTTTTCTTTTATTTAGGAAAAACATTTTGCCACCGCCTTTCCTATATACACGACACTTTTTCCATCAATCCTGCCAAGCGATGTTACAAGATTTTTTGTCTGCTCAGGTTGATTCTGTAATTTTGCATAAAAAAGCTGTTTAAAAATAATAGCAATATCTATGTCCGTCTCAACCTTTTGATATATAATTTCTTCATCTAAAACATTTAGCCAGCCAAGATAAAATTGTCTTCTATTTTCTAAAAATGATACAGCAATTGAATACATATTATCAAATATATTATCAAGAACTTGTGGGTTTTCTCCATCAAAATATAACTCCGGAACGATTATAAACTCATTTGTAAACGGCATTCCATATTCCTTAACCATCATTTTGTCCTGCTTGGCACTTAATTTCCAATGTATACTTTGAAGCTTGTCCCCTGGTATATATTCTCTGATTTCTGAAATTTCTGATACATCACTACCTTTGCGATATTGAACTTCGTTCTGTTCACCTTCACCTTCACTTAACATATTGAAACTATTATTAACTGCTATTGAATTCGGCATAACTATAATTTCCGCTTCGCTTTTTGCACAGGAATTAAAGGTGAAAACTTTAAACAAATCCTTCACCTTAACTGCTTCAAGAGAGGCAATAATCCTTCCGCAATATTTACTTCTAAACTTCCAATCTATCTGTCTTATTTCTTTTGCAGATGCAGGCACAGTCATTGTAAATATCTCATCATTATTATAAAAAGCGTTATATACTTTTATTTTTAAAACAACATTATCCGAAGATAAAATGGTAGGATTATCTATCTTTATTTTTAAGTGAATGTCATAATCCTTTGCAACACTTATCTGATCAATTTCAAGCTTAACATTAACCTTCTTCGAAACAATATAAGCACATATATTCGAGAACACAGGTAATAACGCCATTATAATCAAAAGAATCAACATTGCATAATTATGGTAAAATAATAATCCCAACACCAAAATTATCATTATAGTAATATAATTTATGATACCAACCAATTTATTTATGCTTCCTTTCCCTTTGGCATATTAACACTCATTTTTATATTGTTAATAACATCATCAACAAGTATACCATTTGCTTTTGCTCTTGAATTTAGTACTATTCTATGACTTGCTACACACTCCATACACTCCACAACATCTTCCGGAATAACATAATTTCTATCATTCATATATGCAATAGCCTTCGCCATCTTAACCATTGCAATGCCACCTCTTGGACTAATACCAAGCTGTACATAGTCATTCTTTCTTGAAGCTGATACGATATCAGCAATATACCTGTAAATGCTTTGTTCCATTGATACATCATCAACTTCTTTACGCATTTTTATAAGGTCAACATCCCTGATAACAGCATCAACCTTACCAAGCGATGCATAACTTTTACCCATATATACCTCAATTTCATTTTCTATATCGGGATATCCCATAGATAATTTAATCATAAATCTATCTAACTGTGACTCCGGTAATTTCTGAGTCCCCACATAACCTACCGGATTCTGGGTTGCAATTACAATAAATGGTTCAGGCAATTTTCTAGTCACACCATCTACAGTAACACTATTTTCCTCCATAATTTCAAGTAATGCTGCTTGTGTCTTTGGTGATGTTCTATTAATTTCATCAGCAAGCAAGAGATTAGTCATAGCCACGCCACTCTTATATTCAAAATCATTGATTTTCTTATTATATAACGAATATCCTGTTAAGTCTGACGGTAAAATGTCAGGCGTAAACTGCATTCTTCTATAATCCAAGGACATTGCCTTTGAAAATCCCAAAGCCAAGGTTGTCTTTCCCACACCCGGAACATCTTCCAACAACACATGACCGCCTGCTAATATAGCAGCAAGAATCTTATCTATAATGTCATTTTTTCCAACTATAACTTTTTGAATTTCTTTTTTAATCTCATTAATTTCCTTCATATTTTTGTTATCTCCATTCATTACTTATAAAACATTCACACTTTGATACTACAATATTTTCCCTATAAAGTAGAAAGAGTCTCTACTATAAATAGCAGAGACTCTTTAGTAATCATTAATAATCTATCTTACAGTTAGGAACAATCGCCTGAAATTCTTCAACCTGAGATTTAGAAATATTCGTATTCTTAACATTCAAATATTTTAATTCTCTTAATCCTGAAATTGGTGTAAGACTTGAAATACTTGTTCCCCATAAATCAAGATATGTAAGTTTTGTAAGTGTAGCTAATGGCGTAATATCTGACACTCTTGTATTTCTAAGTGCTAAATATGTAAGCTTATTACATTTCATAAGAGGTAAAATATCACTTACCATATTATTGCTAAGTATTAGCTTCTGCAATTCAGTACACTTCTCAAGAACCTGAATACTTCCTACATCCATATGTTCAACATCAAGTTCTGTTATATCATCATCGAATCTTACCTTACCAAGCTGGAGTTTAATCATCTTCTTAAGAGTATTCTTAAAGAATGAACCTCCCTCTTTAGCAGCCGCCTTAGCACCTTTTTCAATAGCTTTCTGTACCTTAAGCTGATCCTCAGTCATTTGCGCCGGCTCAGTTGGTGCCGGTGCTACCGGTGTAGCTGCTGGTGCTGGTGCCGGTGCTACTGGTGTAGCCGGTGCTGGCGCTGGTGCTGGTGCTACCGGTGTAGCTGCTGGCGCTGGTGCCGATGGTACCGGTGTAGCTGCTCCTCCACCTATACTAACTACTATTTTCTTAGACTCAAATTCATCCCTAGGTTTGGCTGGTGCTACTGCTGGCGCCGGTGTCGAAACAGGTGTCTGTCCCGGTGCATTAACCACCATTACCTTATTACCATCAGCGTCCTCTTCAAGAACACTATAATATAAAGCATTAATTAAGTCTGTTACATTCTGATATCTGTCTTCAGCCTTAAGAGACAAACCTTTCATAATAGCATATTCTGTCTCAGGCCAAATATTAGGATCAAACTTTGATAATGGCTCAACATTATCTTCAATATTTCTTTCAAGTGCTTCCTGTGGAGTAACACCTGTAATCATTCTGTACATAGTAGCACAAAGTGCATAAACATCTGTCCATGCTCCCTGAACACCCTTTGCACGATACTGTTCTTCCGGTGCATATCCTCTCTTAAGCACTACAGTAATACTCTTATGATCTTCACTATTACTTACCCTTGCCGCACCAAAATCTGTAAGTTTAATCTGTTTATTCTTTGTTATCATAATATTCTCAGGACTGATATCTCTGTGAATCATTCCTGTTTCATGAATCTTAACCATAGCTTCAAGAACAGGTTTCATAAGCTTGATAACCTCGTTCTGATTCATGCTTCCACCACATTTTGTCAGATATTGCTTAAGATTCATACCATTAATATATTCCATGATAATGTAAGCTGTCTCATTTTCATAGAAGAAATCCTTAACAGTTACAATACCAGGTAATTCTGAAAACATTGTAAGGTTTCTTGCTTCTCTAAGATATTTCTCCAAACCTTCTTTAAATAATTCTGCACTTTCACCTGTAAATATGGTCAAAGCGTTACCTGCCGAAGCATCTCTTGTAGCTAATTCTGACGGAAAATATTCCTTAATTGCTACAGGATGTCCTGCTTCCAAATCAAAACCAATGTATGTTATTCCAAATCCACCTTCTCCAATTACACTACCTACTAAATATTTCTCATTAAGTATAGTTGAAGCTCTCAAACTTCTTGGTGATGGTGCATATGTAGCTCTGTCAAATCCACAAAGCGGACATGCTAAATCCGGTTCATCTAAAACGGCCATACATCCCGGACATAAACTATCTGGATTAATGTTACTCATACCGTACTCCTCCCTACGTTGTATATTAAAATCAGTCTATTTATAGTATATCACTTTACTTACTTATTTGCAATTAGTTTATTCCCTTATCCACACCGCAAGTGCTGAATAATTGTCCATATTTCGTTCTTTTCCATTTTCTAACACAATTACCTGCATTAATTCTATCCACTCTTGTGGAGTTTTAGCCTTTTTTAGACAATTCAACATTTGCTTTTCTTCAATCAGCTCCCAAAAACCATCCGAACACATCAAATACGAATCTCCAGCTACAATAGGCACATTTTCTTCTATCTCATACTTAGGGCGATCCCAATCAACTCCCATAACCTTAAGTAGCCTGCTTCTGTCCGGGTGATTTCTAATCTCTTTTTCTGTTATCTCACCCATTTTAACAAGCATCTGTGGAACACTGTGGTCTTTTGTCTGGCTAATAAGTTTTTTATTCCCAAATCTGTATATACGAGAATCTCCCACATGTCCCCAGCCAATACTTTCCTTTCCTACAACAACCACTGTAAGCGTAGTCTTTAATTCATCGTAGGCATCTTCTCTCTGTTGCTTATCAAGGAGATTCTGCTGTGCAAGTTCAAATGCTTCTCTCAGAAAATATTCACTATATCCATTCTCCTGAGCAAACACTTCTCCTACTGTCTCAACAACTAATCTGGATGCGACTTCTCCTCTTTCATGTCCACCAAGGCCATCTGCAAGTGCAAAACAATACTCATTATTCAATTCGTAACTGCCAACATAATCTTCGTTATTTCTTCGTTTACCTTTATCTGTCAGCATATAATATGTTAATTGCATATTTCCTCCAGCCCATTTAACATTTCATTATATTATACCAATTTTTTTGACATTTTTAAAGAGTTTTTTATATTAAAATACTTTTTTCTTGTATATTTTCCCTGTTATTACTACAAGAACAAACGTTGTTGCTAATATTAAAATATTTCCAACTATAATTTCAACGTTGGATGCTACACCTATCAAAATGTCACCGGGCAATTTGTATGCAGCAATTGGTGGAATATAACTAGATATTTTATTCACAATTTCCATTTCTCCAGATATAGGTGCCAAATAACTTAAGAAAAATCCCACCATAACCACAAGCATATATGGTGTAATAGCAACATTTAACTTATCTGCCTGTTTTACTCCTGATGAAAGCAATGCAACGAATACACAATACATTATAAAGCTTATACACATTGAGAAAACAAACAATATAATTGCTCCCGGAGTAAACGCTTTAGCTGCATCCTTCTGAACAAGCTCAATTACTTCCATAACAATATTAGTATAACCCGGAACAAATTTCTCTGCTATAACATCACCCAGTAAAAAACCTGCTATTCCTGATACAATCCATAATAATAGCTGTCCAATTGCAACCGTTGCCATTCCCAAAACCTTTCCTGTTATAACAGCATATGGTGTAACTGAAGTAAGTAAAGTTTCCATTAGTTTGGATACCTTTTCAGCAATAACACAATTACTAATGCTTTGTCCGTATAAAATAAGCATCATATAGAATATTAATGAATACAACATAGGCACGATCATTTTTATAATAAATTCACCTACTGTATCTGCATCTTCGCCTGTTTTATTTATGCTGACAGACAATGGTGTTAATATTGCGACAAGTTTATCACCCTCAATCCCTGAATTCATAAGCTTCATATTTTCAAAATATCCTACAAACAAATCCGCAAAAGCATTCGCACTATCTGCATCTACATTAGAAGCCTCAGGAACAAGAACATCTATCTTAAATACATCATTTTCGTCAACAGTATCCTTATATATCTTTAAAACTATAGTATCATTTTCGTCTTTAATATATTTATCTGCTACCGTCTCTGCTTTTTCATTGCCAAGTTCAATTTCTATGTCTTTAATATCTTCTGCAAACATTTCTTTAAATAATGCAAGTTCATCATTTATAAGACCTGTTTCATCACAAATAATCGCATTTTTTAACTCCATCTTTTCTTCCTCTTCGGAAGTAACAAGACCGTATATTATGTTAATAGCAGAAAGAGCAATAAACGCAAATACCGCTATCAGAATCGTAACTAATTTAAAGTTTTTCGAATTGGTATTCTGCTTAATAGTAAAGTCAAATACCGCCTTCCAGCCCGTAAACATATTTTTATTTTTCACTATCGCTTACCCCCTTTGTTACTCTTATATATTCTTACAATGTCTTTAACCTTCAAAGGTTCACCATTATGATAAATAACCTCCTCATAAACATTTGCAGTAAATATTGTAAACAACACAATACAAACGAGTATTATTGCTATTGCTATTAATATAGATACAATATCTATCATTCCAATAAGTGTAAAGCCCGGTAATGCAAATGGTGCTGACAAAGGAAACATACACACAATTCTAATTACAGTTTCACTTAATCCACCAGACATCCCCGCCATAGCAACACCAAGAGTAATATAGGCTCCAATAATCATTGCAAAATTAAACGCTTTAAGACCTTCTGCTGCCTCTTCAATCTTACTTACTGTTGCTCCTACCAATCCTGCCATCATACCAAAGAGCATCAGCCCTAAACAAATTGCAACTATTCCCATTACTATATTTATCACACTTACATTTGATAATGCTTCTACACTAAGGAATTTACCTATAGTCTCCTTAGCAGATTCCTGTATTGAAATTCCTCTTATCGAGCTGTCAATCACAAATGATACTAAGAATCCAACAATCCCTGCCAAAATCTCTACAAGTACTACACAAATCGTTGCAAACACTTTACCCATTATAATCGCCATAGGCTTGATACTCGTAAGAAGGAATTCAATTATTTTAGAAGACTTCTCAGTAATAATTGCAGTTGCCACATTACTTCCGGTAATTGCCACCACAAATGCCATAACCGATATTACACCAAGCAAAAGACTATACTGCATCATATCAAGCATATTGGCATCTTCTTCTGAATCATCTTTAACTTCGCCTGTATAATCAACCACTTCTGTAATTACCTGCATATTAACAAAATCCATCTGCTCGTCAGTAACACCAAGTGACAACGACATAATCTTTGGGAACTTTTCGTTAATTATATTTGAAAAATCATTGATATCCTCTTCATCAAGCTTACCCTTTTCACTGTATTCAAGTTGCATACTATAACAACCTTCCTCAGCATTTAAACTAAATTTCATAAATATTGCCTTTTTACTATCTTCATCGGAATCAAGCTTTTTCTCAGTTTTCTCTATATCTGTTACTTCTTCATATACAATTTCATCAAATTCCGTATCCTTATTAACTTCCTTTAATGCATCAATAATATCAATTCCACTCTCGTTTAATAAATACACCTTTTTTATTGGGCTTTTCTCAACTTCCTTTTCACCCCCGCTAATAAGAGAGGTTATAGGTAATGCAAGTGCAGCTATAGCAAATAATATCGCTGTAAATATTATTGTTCCCTTATGCTTCATATCCTGAACAAATGCGAATTTAAACACATCTCTCCAACCTGTAAAATTACTCTTCTTCATTATCATTACCTACTTTCTCTACAAAAATCTCATGTAATGATGGTTCTCTAAGTTCAAATTTTACAACCGGCACTTTATTCTGTGTAAGCCTTGCAAGAAAATCCATTGCCTGATTTTCATCCTTAACTCTTATGCAAACTTCATCCGCATTCTTATCAACATTAACAAAATCAAATTCATTTACATAATTATCAATATCAACATCACATTTAACTATCATATTTACTCTTCCGTAACTCTTCTTAATCTCATTGAGATTACCCTGAAGAACCGCCTTCCCTCTATTGAGAATGGTAATATCCGTACAAAATGCTTCTATAGTCTCCATCTGATGGCTTGACATAATTATGTATTTATTTTTTTCTATTTCTTCTTTAATAATTTCCTTAAACAAATCTGCGTTTACAGGGTCAAGTCCGCTAAGTGGCTCATCAAGCACAATAATATCAGGATCAGATATTAATGCAGCAAGCATCTGTATTTTCTGCTGATTTCCCTTAGATAACTGGTCGGCTGTCTTTGGCTTTGCTTTCTTGCCTTTCTTACCTGATGTATTTTCAGGATAAATGTACTCCTCAACCTTTAATCTCTCTGCAAGATATTTAATTCTCTTCTCTGCTTCCTTCTTAGATACACCTTTAAGCTTTGCAAAATACAACAGCTGATCCATCAATGTGTATTTAGGATATAAGCCTCTTTCTTCAGCAAGATAACCCACATTTACCTTCATAGCATCAAGTGTCTCTCCATTCCATAGCACTTCGCCACTTTCATGCGAAAGCATACCTAATATAATTCTGATAGTAGTTGTCTTACCTGCTCCATTTGTACCGAGCAACGCATACACACCCGGTTCTTTCATTTCAAAGCTGATATTATCTACAACAGTTTTCTCTCCATATTTCTTTACAATATTTTTAACCTCTAGTGACATAATTTACCTCCTGTTTCATTCTTAATATTTTAATATATAAAGGAGTTGAAATAATCCAACTCCTTCATAATACCACAATTTATATGTTACTTCTACTCATTTTTCTATATTCAACAGGTGTCATATCGAATATTTTCTTAAAACTTCTGTTAAAATGTTCCACATTCTGATATCCCACTGCATAAGAAATATCTTCTACTGTCATGTTCCCATTTTTAAGTAATGCTTTAGCCTTTTTCATTCTTGTAGCTGCAACAATATCTCCAAATGTCTTGCCTGATTTATCCTTAATATATTTTGAAATATATGGCTCTGATAAATTAAACTGAACCGACATTGTTTCAAGTGTTATATGCTGATAATTTGCCTGAATAAAATTCATCATCTCAACAAATCTTTCATCCTGATATTTTTCATCATTCGCGATGTCAGGAAGCTTATTTACCGCTACTACTAAAGCTCGAATTGATGATTTAATAATATCTTCATCAATACCTGCACCCCAGTACATTTTGCCATTACATGTAATTCCCACATAAGACATAGCCTTTGAAGATGAGCCCTGTGATAAAGCATGTTCTTCATATATTGATAACTCATAACTAATTCCAAAATACTGCTTTATCGTATTACTTACAGCATCAAGACGACCATTACCATTTGCGTCTACTACCGTCTTCTTCTCACCACAAACAATAGTTGTTTCCGCCATAATTCCGTCATTCTGTTTGAAGTGACAATCAACCACTCTGAATGTTGGTGTATAATCTATATAATTACTTTCAAATATCTCATATACCCACTGTGGCGACAATTCTTTATGTTCTTCATCAGATACCTGCTTAACCGCATATCCTACTTCTTCTCTCATCTTTTCCGGAATAGAAAGACTGTAGTTCTGCTTAAGTATGTATGCTACACCACCCTTACCTGACTGACTGTTAATTCTGATAACATCAGAGTCATAAGTTCTACCGACATCAACAGGGTCAATCGGAAGATATGGAACTGTCCATGTATCACACTGTTTCTCTTCTCTCCAGTTCATACCCTTTGAAATAGCATCCTGATGCGAACCTGAGAATGCTGTAAACACAAGATCTCCACTATAAGCCTGACGCTCATATACATGCATTCTTGTAAGTCTCTCATATTTTTCACGAATCATAGGCATATTAGAGAACTCAAGTCCCGGATCAATACCATGCGAGAACATATTCATAGCTACCGTAATAATATCACAGTTACCTGTTCTTTCACCGTTTCCGAATAATGTTCCCTCTACTCTGTCAGCACCTGCAAGACATCCAAGTTCCGCATCTGCAACAGCACAGCCTCTGTCATTATGTGGATGAAGACTAACAATAACATTTTCACGATATTTAAGATTTTTACACATATATTCTACCTGCGAAGCAAATACATGTGGCATTGCTGTCTCAACTGTAGCCGGAAGGTTAATGATAGCCTTCTTTTCAGGTGTTGGCTGCCAGATATCAAGAACTGCATTACATACCTCTAATGCATATTCCATCTCAGTTCCATGAAAGCTCTCAGGACTGTACTCGAACGAGAAATTACCATCTGTTTCATCAGCCATTTTCTTAAGAAGCTTAGCACCTTCTACAGCAATCTTCTTAATTTCTTCTTTATCTTTTCTAAATACCTGTTCTCTTTGTGCTACAGATGTAGAATTGTACAAATGTATAACCGCGTGTGGCGCACCCTGAACAGCTTCAAATGTTTTCTTAATAATATGTTCTCTAGCCTGTGTAAGAACCTGAACTGTAACATCCTTTGGAATCATATTTCGCTCAATAAGAGTTCTCATAAAAATAAATTCTGTCTCTGATGCAGCAGGAAATCCTACTTCTATTTCTTTAAATCCTATATCTACAAGCATCTGGAAAAACTCTAGCTTTTCTTCAAGACTCATTGGCTCAATTAATGCCTGATTACCATCTCTTAAGTCAACCGAACACCAGATAGGTGGTGTATCCAAATAGTCCTTCTTCACCCATTCATAATCACATACAGGTGGCATAAAGTATTGTTTTTCATATTTCTTTGCGTTCATAGTATATAGTCCTCCGTTTTCTTACAATGTACATATGTTATCATCATATCTCTTTTTTGAGAATGATTAAATTTAATCAGTTTTCTTGATGTATTTTAACATTATCTGTTGTCAACCTTTTCAGGATACATATCGTGATTTGCCATTCTATTCCACGCTACCTCTTCCCATTTTGTTCCGGGCTTACCATAATTACAATATGGGTCTATTGAAATCCCCCCTCTTGGAGTAAATTTCCCCCATACCTCAATGTATTTAGGTTCCATTAGCTTAATTAAATCCTTCATTATAATATTCACACAATCCTCATGAAAATCACCATGATTTCTAAAGCTAAATAAATATAATTTTAATGATTTGCTCTCAACCATTTTAACATCAGGTACATATGAAATAGTTATTGTTGCAAAATCCGGCTGTCCCGTTATAGGGCATAAGCTTGTAAATTCCGGACAATTAAATTTAACAAAATAATCATTTTCCTGATGCTTATTAATAAATGTTTCCAACATTTCAGGGGCGTAATCCATAGGATATTTTGTTCCCTGATTGCCAAGGAGTGTAACTCCTTCTGTTTCTTCTTTACTTCTTCCTGACATAATTTCCTCCATATTTATATTACATTATTGGGTCTTTAATTCCATTTATTTCGAATGCTCTTATTCTGTCTATACAAGTTCCGCATACACCACACGGCTTGTCATTTCCTTCATAACAGCTCCATGTAAGCTCATATGGAACCTTCAATTCCAATCCTTTTTTTACCACTTCTGCCTTATTCATACCTACAAATGGTGCTTCTATCTTAACCTTGTTGCCACTTCCTACATAAATCGCCTGATTCATTGCATTATTAAACTCATCGCTGCAATCCGGGTACGCATTTCCTGCAGCATCATCGCTGTGTGCACCGTAGTATATAATATCACATTTCTTAGAAATTGCTATACTTGCAGCACAAGATAAGAACAATCCATTTCTAAACGGAACATAAGTAGATACCGGTTCTCCATCCGTTTTCTCCAACTGTTTTGAATATTCGCCTTTAGGTATTTCTTTATCTGAATGTGTTAGCAGTGAACAGTCACTATATTCAAATATCTTGGCTAAATCAAGGTAAATGTGTTCCACTTCATAGTATTTAGCTATTTTATCTGATGCCTCTATTTCTTTTGTATGCTTTTGTCCGTATGACATTGATAATGCTACAACATTTTCCTTACCGTATATATCAACAGCCATACCAAGACAGGTGGTACTGTCTACTCCGCCACTAAATAACACTAATGCTTTCATTTTTACACCTTCTTATATTCTGTTATCTTAACTGCATCTGTAATTTATAATCATCTATAAATTTGCCTCTCATAGTCGAAGAAAATGTTTTTGCTCCTGACTTCTTTATTCCTCTGGCAGTCATACAGCTATGACAGCCTTCTATCAACACGGCAACATCCTCTGAGCCTGTTATCTTAGTCATTATATCTGCTATATCCGAACCTATTCTTTCCTGAAGCTGTAATCTCTTACCCACCATATCCGCAACTCTTGCTATCTTACTAAGTCCGATTACTTTGCCATTTGGAACATATGCAACCGTAACCTTCATATCATACATAAGAGCGAGATGGTGCTCACAGTAGCTGAATATATCGATATCCTTTACAATTACCATATCTTTGCTCTCTGTAACAAATTCAAGGTCATCTTCAAAGGTTTTATCAAACATTTCTGCTATCTCGTCATTGGTATAATTCATACCTTCAAATACTTCCTCATACATTTTTGCAACACGAAGAGGCGTATCCTTAAGACCTTCTCTCTCAGGATCATCACCAAGTGCAATAAGAATTCCTTTTACATGTTCTTTTATTGCTTCTGTATCTATTGCCATTACTCTTCATTCCTTTCTACTCTAACTTACACACCACGTTCTTGCGGATCCCATATGAATTTATGCATCTGTAACTGCATATTAACACCATTCATATTATATTCTTTCATATATTCGACTATATCTGATAATTCTATTTCACCAAATACAGGACTGATGTACACATTGGTTCTTGTTACCAAATCATTTTCTACTATTACCTGTCTCGCTCTGTCAAGGTCTTTTCTGCTTCCTGCCACAAATTTGACAACGTCTCTTTTATCCAATATCTTTAAATTAGCAGGATGCATTTTTGTTTCCATTTCACTATCCGGAAGTTTATAATCCATTGTAAATGATGGTCTGTTCTCAATATTATTAAATGGCTCTAAATCAATACTTCCATTGGTTTCTATCTCAACAGCCAGTTCTTTATCTCCTGCAAGTAATTCAAGCAATTCTCTTATGCCATTTCGCCACAAGGGTTCTCCACCTGTTATAGTTACATTATTGACCTTTTCTTCTTTTATCTTATTATATATCTGCCTTGCGGTCAAAGGAGTGCTGTCTGCATCTTTTTTATTCGCCCAGCTTGTATCGCAATAGCTACAATTAAGATTGCAACCTTTTAGTCTTACAAATACTGCCAGCTGTCCTGCTTTCATTCCTTCGCCATTAATGCTTGTAAACATTTCTACTACATCGTATGTCATAACGTCCTCACATCTTGTATATTCTATTCCGTATAAGATGCCGCATTTGTTGGTGTCTCATATACGGTTACCATTTTCACACCATAACCGGCTTCCTTAACTTTATCATAAAAGTATTTCGAAAAATTTTCTGCAGTTGGTCTGAAATCAAATTCAAGTATTCTAAAGCCTTCTTCTGTAAGAGCCTTGAATGTAATTTCCTTAAGACTTCCTCTTTCTATAATAAGACTATGGTCAAGTTCATCCACCATTTTTCCTAAATCTTCTTTTAATGTTCCAAAATCAACATACATTCCATTTAACTGCTTATCCGTATTAAGTTTATCTGTCATTACTTCTACTTCAACTTTCCAACGATGACCATGTATGTTACTACATTTCCCCTCATATCCGGCAAGAAAATGAGCCGAATCAAAGCTCTGTTCTGTTTTTAATATATACATAATTATCCTTTCCTGCTATTTTTCAATATAAAAAGGTATAGTCTTGTAAGAAACAAAACTATACCTATCACTTCAATACATTATCTGAATTAATAGCCCTAGTTTTATTTTAAGACAGGATGGTACAAATGAACTGTCTTTATTAAGTTGCATTAGAATTATACAGCAGTCGTAGTATTAATGCAAGTATATTTATATTTTTAGCATCACTACGGATTAAAGCAAAATATGGGTTCCGTGTTTGCAAGACTCTAAGACTTCGCATAACTCACAATTGAAATATTTGCGACAAAGTTGTGCTTCGCACATTTCTGCAAGCAAAGTTATTATCACGTAAGCAAGCTTCCTAATTAATTACTTTGCTCGCAGAGAATCACACTGTAAGTGTGCCTTCTGTCGCAAATATTTCAATTGCTCAAACAGATGCTTCGGCTAAGAGCCTTCTTAACACTCGAACCTTATTTTGCTAAAATCCTATGCTGTCTTAAAAATATAAATATACTTACAAATAATGCTGCATATATTCTTCGCCATTTAAGTTCTTCCAAACCATATTGTTATCATCTATTATCATATAGCTATGTTTAGAATTTTCTTTTGGTATACTTACTGAACCCGGATTTAGACATAATATTCCATTTCTTTCCTCGCACATTGGAATATGTGTATGTCCACTTAATAATATGTCACCAGCTTTTAAGTTACCTGTATCATTTGGATTGATATGATGTCCGTGTGTTGCATATATCATTCTATTTCCCACATATATTATCGCATAATCTGCAAGTATTGGAAATTCAAGTACCATCTGGTCTACCTCTGTGTCACAATTTCCTCTAACGCACATAAGCTTGTCTGCCAATGGGTTTAACATTTCTATAACCTTCTTAGGATTATATTCATCAGGCAAATCATTTCTAGGTCCATGATATAATATATCTCCAAGCAGAAGTAATCTGTCTGCTCCTTCTTCCTCAAATCTTTTCAACAACTCTTCGCAATATCCTGAAGCTCCATGGATATCAGAAGCTATCATTAATCTCATAATGTTGATTTCTCCTTTTTTGAATATATAGGCTGTCCCTTTTTTAAAGGACAGCCCACTCTAATTATTTTAATAAAAATTACATTAATTTCTTATAAAGCATTGTTATATCTTCAACACTTGTTTCCTTTGGATTACCAGGTCTACAAGCATCATCATATGCTGACTGTGCAAGGAATGGAATATCCTCTTCCTTAACAATTTCCTTAAGGTCTGCCGGAATTCCAACATCAATTGATAACTGTTTCACGGCATCTATTGCTGCCTGTCTGTATTCATCTACAGACATATTCTCAGTCCCTTCTACACCCATTGCTTGTGCAATATATTTGTACTTATCTCCTGTAGCTTCTGCATTGTATTCCATAACTGTAGGAAGAATAATTGCATTTGCAACACCATGTGGTGTATCATATAAAGCTCCAAGCGGATGAGCCATTGAATGAACAATACCAAGACCTACATTTGAGAAGCCCATACCTGCAACGTACTGTCCAAGTGCCATTCCTTCTCTGCCTTCCGGTGTGTTATCTACTGCGCCTCTAAGTGAGCGAGCAATAATTTCGATTGCTTTCAAATGGAACATATCGGAGAGTTCCCATGCTCCTGCTGTTATATAGCCTTCAATGGCGTGAGTAAGAGCATCCATACCTGTAGCAGCTGTAAGTCCCTTTGGCATAGTTGCCATCATTTCAGGATCAACAAATGCGACAATCGGAATATCATTAGTATCAACACATACCATTTTTCTATTCTTCTCTACATCTGTGATTACATAGTTAATTGTAACCTCTGCCGCTGTACCAGCTGTTGTAGGTACTGCAAGAATCGGTACACATCTGTTCTTAGTTGGTGCAACACCTTCAAGACTTCTTACATCAGCAAATTCAGGATTATTAATTATTATACCGATAGCTTTAGCTGTGTCCATTGATGAGCCACCACCAATAGCAATAATATAATCTGTTCCCGCTGCTTTATAAGCTTCTACACCGCTCTGAACATTTTCAATAGTCGGATTAGGCTTGATATCCGAGAAAATCTCATATGCAAGTCCTGCCGAGTCAAGTACATCTAACACCTTCTTTGTTACCCCAAATTTAAGAAGGTCAGGGTCTGAACAAACAAAAGCTTTCTTAAATCCACGTCTCAAAACTTCTGTAGAAATGTCATTAATTGCACCCTTTCCATGGTATGATGTCTCATTTAAAACAAATCTGTTACTCATTGTAAAATACCTCCTAATATTTTTCTTATATTTTAACATTTTAGACGAGGATTAACAAGGAGGAAACTCTGTTTTTGTAATTATATTTTGCTTTTTATATGTATACTTTATTCTTAAAAAAAATTTTCCTTCTATCATCCAATTGTGTTTCATCAGTATAATAAATTATTCCAATTTCTTTTGTTATGCAAAACTCTCAAAATAATCACCCTCTTATCCGCCACTTTATAAAAAACATTAAACTTTTTATACGGCATACAACGATATTCTTTATATGTAAAAATATCATTCTTTATTACCATATATCTATTAGGCAAGCTTTGCAAACTTTTAATAGAATTTTTTATCCCCTTAATAAATTCATTAGCAACTTCTGGCTGTTGTAATGTATACAACATATAATTCCTTATATTAACAATATCTCTCTTCGCACTTCTCGTTATAATAATATTATAACATATCAACATCATCCCCTCTTTCTATTTCATCAAACACCTCTTCGAAATCATATACTGCATTTTCTTCGAAATCCCTTTCTCCTTCTTCTACAAGAGCAAAAATTTCCTTTATTGTGTCCTCAGACACCCTATTTCTATTAATAACAATATCCACAATTTCCCTCCTAAATAATATTAACAAATTATAATCTATATACATATAATAACACATCTTCTATTTTTGTCAATATATTTTATATTCTTTTTATACTTTTAATATTGAAGCATTAAAACACTCATATATTATCAATATATTGACTATGTTACCCTATGAAGATATAATTTTTTATAAACATTAGATAACATTGGAGAAAATATAAATGAATATGAAAAAGAACAGTAATCAACTTTTATTGAATTTCATCCTGGCTTTTGCAGGATTTTCTATTCCCATGGGATTGTTTCTGTCCCTTATCTTCCTTTCTGTTTGGAAAGGTATTATTCTAGGAATTATTAGTGGATTGTTATTTGCCGGTGTATGCATAGCATTTATTGCTTATATAGCAACAAGAAAAGAAAAACTAAAAGAACGCTATGGCATTATGGAACAAGCTTTTTATGATGGCGGAGCCAGTTATATCAAGGATAAAATAAGTATCGGTGGTTGGATGTATCTATTCGAGGATCGCCTATGTTTCTTGTCTCATATGATTAACGTCGATGTCGGTGAAATTGTAATTCCATATCAAGATATAGCCAGTGTATCTAAAGGAAGCAAATGGCGTAGAATTGCTATTCATACTAAAGATGGAAAATGCGGTGAATTCGTGGTGAACGAAGCTGAAGAATGGATTGAAGTTTTACAAAACAAAATTAATTAAAAATTATAGGAGGATAGAAATATGGCATTTGTAAATGACAAATTAGCAGAATCTGAAATCAGGGAGTATGTGGTATCTCCTTACCAAATAGTTAAAGATGGTGCCTGTACCATCGACAGAGAAAAAAATCTAAGATTATATTATACAGGGCATCCACACGAAGATAACGATAGACATTATTTTCTTTTTGTTTGGAACGAAACAATGATCAATGTTTCTCTTCGCAGAAATATAATCGGTAATACAATTTACTGGAAATTAACCGGTATAGATATCCCAAGCTCCTTAGATAAGAAAATGGTATTAGAAGAACTGGAAAATGCTCTAAAGGAATATAGATATGTGGGTGCTTCCGCCATTAAAATTATGAACAACGGCGTGGACGTAGAGGTTGATTTTTCTACATATTTACATTAGCCATAGGATAATAATTGTCCAACTGGCACGACAAAAAACCTCTAGCGGCTGACTTCCACTAGAGGTTCTCATTTTTATTTAGTTATCTTCACATTCTTAGGCTGACCCTTTACCTTAAGGAGTTTCTTATATGCATTGTATTTCTTCTTAGGTACTTTTATCTTCGCCTTTGAATTAATTCCCTTAAGTGCATTTTTACCAACACTTTTAAGCTTTGTTGACTTAATTGTTATTGTCTTAAGGTTCTTACATCCACTAAATGCGTTTTTGCCAATCTTCTTAACATTTGCTCCTATTGTAACTGACTTAACCTTAGTTTTCTTCTTTAAGGCATTATTTGTTATAGATGTTATCTTGAATTTCTTTCCACCTATTTTTACAGTTCCTTTTATAACCACATTTTTAGTATTTGCCTTCTTAAGTCCTGCAAATGCCACTTCCGATTTGCTTGTTACTTTGTATTTGTAAGCTCCAACCGTATAAGTCTTGCCCACCTTGATGTTAATATTAAATGTTGTCTTTACGATTCCGTTGTATTTACCTTTTCCAGTAACTGTTACAGTAGCCTTACCTATTTTCTTATTATTTGAGTATGTTACTGTATAATCTGTTCCGTTTACAAGAGTCTTACCATTAAGTACAACTGTTACAGCAGGTTTCTTTGCCTTTCCATCAAATACATAACTCTTCTTTGCAAGCTTAACACTTGCATTCGAAATCGAAGTTATTGAAGGTTTTGCTGGTTCAGCAGGCTTCACTGCTGGCTTTGCAGTTATTGTAAATGTCTTGGTTATTTCTCCTTCATACAGACCAATACCTTTTATAATTACTGTAGCTGTTCCAGCCTTAACATTATTCTTATATTCTACTGTATAATGTTTATCTTTTACTAACGTTTTTGCATCATTTTTTACTGTTACTGTAGGTGTCTTTGCTTTTCCATCTTCTACTATACTATAATACTCAAGAGTAGCTGTAAATTCTTCACTTATATCTATTATATTGCCATAGATATAATAATCTACAAAGCACCATACTTCCTTAGTTGTAATTCCGTCAGAAACAACACACTTAAATATTGGTGCAGATGTTTTACTTGCAATAAAACTATATACAGACGAATTAGCTCCACTTATTAAATGACCCTCATCTTCATAAGTTTCATACTCTTCTTCACTCATATAATACCATTTATATGTAAGATTACCGCTTGTTGAAACAGCTTCAATTGATAATTCTACTCTGTTGCCTACAACTCCTTCTACATAGTACTCTTGTCCATTCAAAATCATAAGTCCCGAGTCAAGATGTGTATACACTAATTTTGTTCTAACAGAATCAAATCCATCAGAGACAACACAATAATACGCAGCTTTAAGATTGGTATTACCTGTAAGGGTATAACTACTTTCCGTAGCTCCTGCTATCTTCGTACTATTATTTATAATATAATCACCTATAGTAGTATCATATTTCATATCTTCACTATTACAATAATACCACTGATAAGTTAAATTAGAAATCCTACTCGTAGCATCTACTGTAATTACCTTTGTTCCACCATATTTAACCTCTACATCACCACATGGCTGTGCACTTACATATAAATCTGTATCAATATTTACAACAAAATATACATCTACAGTATCATCATTATTTGTAACCTTACATAAATAATTCTTATGTGCATTTCCATTTGCTGTAATAGTATAAGAATCATTAGTTGCTTCACTAATTATATTTTCGTTGCCATTTTCATCTATATAATACCATTGATAATTTGTTCCCTCCTGAGTCAATGGTATTACTCTCATAGTATGTTCTGAATCAAACGACACATTAGCCTCTGCCATACCATCTGCAACGGCATAAAAATCTACATCTGTATGATTTATCTCAACCGATGTATCTCCTGCCTCAACTGCTTCACTATATACATATAAATAATATATCTCATCAGCATCAAATATATATGTAAGATTATCACCGGATGAATTTACTAATTCATTCATATCTGAATCATATAGCATCAATTCCTGCTCATGAGTAGTATTATTTGTAAATGAAAAGCTTTGTGCTCCCTCAATATCGCTAATCTTGAAGAACATTTCGCTCTCTGTTACTGAATTAGCTGCATTTGATGAAAAATCTGTACATGTCAGTTTATTTATTTCATATATTACTTCTTTTGAAGCAAAATCATCTTCAACTTCACATCTAATGGTTTTCTTCATATTTTCATTAGCAGTAATCTGATATGAAGATGTCGTACCTGATAAACCAGACCACCAGTAACCTGATTCTTCATTTCCCGCTTTACCCCACCAGCTATAGCTTATATCTCCAACTCCACCCGTTGCATTTACCGTTAAAGTTTTTGATGCATTTTCAGGCAAATTAATATAATGATATCCCTCTTCTTTGACCTTAAGGCCGGTATCCCATTCAATATAATACTCTTTAGTAAGCTCCATTATTCCATCAGTAACCTTACATCTATAGGCAGCATAATCTCCTTCTTCCCCTGTTATTGTATATGTACTTTCGGTTGCTCCTGAAATATCCATCCAACCACCATTATTAGTGTAACGTTGCCACTGATAGCTTAACTCACCTATTCCTCCTATTGCATCCATTGACATCGTATTTTCTTTTCCATATACAAAAGATTCATATTTATAGTATTCACCAACTCGAAGTCCCGTATCCAAGTATGTGTATACCATAAACCCTTTTCCAAGCACTCCATCAGTAACTTCACATCCATATGCCTGAGCCATATCTAAGCTACCTGTCAATGTTAATGTAGCACTCGTTTCATTCTCAATAGGATATGCATTATATTCTTCATCAAATCTATACCACTGATATCTTATTTCACCTGCTCCTCCACTGGCTGATACTGTCACATCCTTAGTCTTTCCATACTGTACTACTACCTCTTCGTAGTCACTCTCTAATTCCAGTCCCGTATAAAGTTCCGGGTATATAGTAGCATTTTGAGATTGTACACCATCAGTTGAAGTTACCACACATTTATAACCTTTAGCCAATTCCGTATTACCGGTAACAGTATAGAAATTATTATTCGCTCCTTCAATTAATATATCATTATAATCCTCATCTTTATAATACCACTGATATGTAACCTCCCTATTACTCCATACTCTAACTATTAAATCCTTGCTCTCACCATACTTAACTATAGGTTGACTATAATAATCTATATACCAATAATTCGAGCTTGAATCATAAGTACAATATCTGACAGTCGCAGTAAATTCACCAGCCTCATAGTTATCAAACCTTCCTTCAAGATAATAGGTCTCTCCTGCAGTCAGTATACATTTAACCAAGCACGATGTATTCCTGCCAGAGCCATCCTTTCTTATTTCTTTTTTTGAATCATACAACGTAATATATGAATACATACTGTTATTAGAATAAAATTCATATACTCCATCCACCTCAGGTGTGAATTTAAAATATGCTGTTTCTCCTTTTGCCAAATCTACTGTTTGGCTTGCACTAGTTTGACTTGATACATCCAAAGTCATAACAACTGCCTGTTGGATGTCTTTATCTGTTATTGCTGCCTGAACCTCTAATATTCCGGTTCCTCCAAGAACCATTATCATGGCTAAAATTAATGCTAATATTTTCTTCTTCATACACTCTACCTCCTATTGGTTATTTAGTTATCTTCACATTCTTAGGCTGACCCTTTGCCTTAAGGAGTTTCTTATATGCATTGTATTTCTTCTTAGGTACTTTTATCTTCGCCTTTGAATTAATTCCCTTAAATGCATTTTTACCAACACTCTTAAGCTTTGTTGACTTGATTGTTATTGTCTTAAGGTTCTTACATCCGCTAAATGCGTTTTTGCCAATCTTTTTAACATTTGCTCCTATTGTAACTGACTTAACCTTAATTTTCTTCTTTAAGGCATTATTGACTATAGATGTTATCTTGAATTTCTTTCCACCTATTTTTACAGTTCCTGCTATAACCACATTTTTAGTGTTTGCCTTCTTAAGTCCTGCAAATGCCACTTCCGATTTGCTTGTTACTTTGTACTTGTAAGCACCAACTGTATATGTCTTACCTACCTTAATGTTAATGTTAAATGTTTTAGTTACAGTTCCAGTATATTTTCCCTTACCGGTAACCTTCACTGTAGCCTTACCTATTTGCTTATTCTTTGTGTATGCTACTGTATAATCCGTTCCTTTTACAAGAGTCTTACCATTAAATACAACCTTTACCGAAGGCTTCTTTGCCTTGCCATCAAATACATAACTCTTCTTTGAAAGCGTTACTGTTGCTTTCGAAATTGATGTAAGTGTTGGTTGTGTAGGATTTGTTGGCTGTGTAGGTTTTGTTGCCGGCTTTGCAGTTATTGTAAATGTCTTGGTAATTTCACCTTTATACCGACCAATACCTTTTATAACAACTGTAGCTGTTCCAGGCTTTACATTATTCTTGTATTCCACTGTATAATGTCTGTCAATTTCTAAAGTGCTTTCATCATTTCTAACCGTTACAATTGGTTTCTTTGCTGTTCCATCTTCCACTATACTTGAATATTCAAGAGTTGCCGAGAAATTTTCTGCTATGTCTTCTATTCTACCCGAATAATCAACATAAATGTATACTACTTTTGTCATAACTCCATCAGACACCACACATTTATAGTAATTATATGATGAACCGCTCGCTATGTAGCTATATGTTGATGTACTATTTGTACTTATCAACTCCAGATTACTTTCATCTGAATCCACACACTGATACCATTTATATGTAATATTTGGTCTTGTAGAAACAGCTTCAATCTCAATTTCTACCTTATCTCCATATTGTGCTTTAAGCTCCATATAATCTCCATTTAATACTCTAAGTCCTGTATCAAGTTCCGGATATACTTTTTTTGTCTTTACAGTATTAATTCCATCAGAGACCTTACAATAATATGAATACTTAAGATTGGCGTTCCCTGTAAGAGTATAGTTATTTCCCGTAGCACCCGCTATCATTCCACCCTCACTCGTATCCGAATCACTATAATACCACTGATATGTTATATTGGAAGCATTACTGCTTGCATCAACGGTAAGCACCTTGGTTTCACCATAATTAACCAACACATAATTATATGGGATAATCGTGGTTTTCAAACCGGTATCAATATTTATAACAAAACACACATCTACGGTTTCATCACCATTAGAAACCTTACACAAATAATTTCTATGTGCATCCTCATTTGCTGTAATAGTTAAAGTATCATTTGTTTCTACATTAATAATACTATCATCACCATTTTCATCTAAATAATACCACTGATAACTTAATTCTCCTGCTTCTGTCATAGCCGTTACACGCATTGTATGCTCTGCATTGTATAAAACTTCCACTTCAGCATCACCATCTGCAACAGCATAGAAATCAACTTCTTCACACCTGATTGCAGTCGTTGTATCACTTTCTCCAACGGCTTCACTATATGCATATAAATAATATGTCTTCTCGGCATCAAAAATATATGCAAGCTTATCACTATTTGCATCAACTATCACATTAACTTCTTCGTCATACAACTTTAACTTCTGCTCATAAGAGGTATCTGTATTAGTAAACGAAAAACTTTGTGCACCTTCAATGCCACTAATTTTGTAAAACATTTTATTTTCCGTCAAAAAATTATCTTCATCAATTGAAATGTCGGTACATGGTACTTTATTCAGTTCATATATTACCTCTTTTTCAGACAAGGAATCTTTTACTTTGCATTTAATTTTCTTCTTCATATTCGCATCTGCTGTTACAGTATACGAAGGGTTAGTACTAGATGATAAGCCCGACCAGTAGTTTCCTGACTCAACATAATACCTCCACAAATAGCTTAAGTTTCCCACACCTCCTGTGGCATTTACAGTTAAAGTCTTAGATACATTCTCAGGCAAATCTATATAATTAATTTCATCTTCCTTAATCTCTATGCCCGTATCCCACTCAATATAAAAATCAGTATACATTCTGAGTATTCCATCTGTAACCTCACACCCATAATAAGTATAATCACCTTCTTCGCCTGTTATAGTGAGTGTATCCTCCGTTGCTCCATTTATTTTATCACCTTCAGCATACCACTGATAACTTAATTCTCCTATACCACCACTAGCTGACATAGTCATTACATTCTCTTTTCCATATACAAAAGATTCATACTTATAAAATTCATCAGTTCTAAGACCTGTGTCCAAGTACACATCTGCAAAGAACCCTAGTTTGATTACTCCATCTGTTACCTCACAGGCATAATAAGGCATAATATCCAGCGTACCATTTAATCTCAAAGTATCACTTGTAGCACCTTCAATTATATATGCATTATATTCTTCATCAAACTTATACCACTGATAACTTAATTCTCCTGCACCACCACTAGCCTTTACGGTTAAATCCTTTGTCTCTCCATATTTTACAACTACTTCTTCATATTCCTTCTCTAGTTCAAGCCCCGTATAAAATTCCGGATATATAATTTGATATGACGAACGGGTACCATCAGTTGCACTTACCGTACATTTATAGCCAGAATACATTTCTCGGTTGCCTGTAACAGTATATGTATTATCAGTTGCACCTTCAATTAAAACCCATTGATAATCTGCATCCTGATAATACCACTGATAGCTAACTTCTAAATCAGTCCAGGCTCTAACTATCAAATCTTTAGTCTCTCCGTATTTAATTATAGGCTCCTTATAACTATCTAAATACCAAGAAATATTTTCTTTATTAGAAACTAATAAACTAATTTCTCCTTCTTTATATTCCTCAATCCACCCTTTAAGGTAATAGGTCTTGCCTGCATCTAATATACACTGAATATAACATGAACTTCCTTTACCCCGTGCTATACCTCTTATTTCATTTGCAGAGTCATATAACTCTATCACCGCACTATTTTGATTCTTTGACTCAAATTTATATACTCCATCAGCATCAGGTGTAAATTCAAAACAAACATCATCGCCCTTTTCCAAATTCACACTATGTGTTGTATTTAGACTCATAACAACTGCATTTTGTATGTCTTTACTTGTTACCTCTGCCCGAACCTCTAGTATTCCGGTTCCTCCAAGCACCATTATCATGGCTAAAATTAATGCTAATATTTTCTTCTTCATACACTCTACCTCCTATTAGTTTTAACCACTATATCAATGTATTAATTATACCATTTTTGTTGCATTTTTAGTAGTACAATTTAAATTTTCTACTTTCCGATAAACCATTTTCCACTCTCAGACAACTCGTCATTTGTCCATCCACTCACCTTACTACAAGAAGAATTTATCAATGCGCTACTCTCTTGCTTATTTGATAAGTTCCATATAACATAGCTGACATTATGTTGCCTTATAACCTGCATCCATTTGTTCGCCTCTTCTATATTTACATTGCCATTTCCTGATGCGTCACAAATTCCAAATTCCGATACAATAACCGGCAAACCACTGTTAATAGCATTTACCATTTTATTTCTAAGGTCATCTCTGTGTGTATCCGCATAGAAATGCAGAGCGTACATTATATTATCCCTGTCTATTGGTGATGCTGCCGCCTGGTCCACATATTGTGACCAGTTAGGTGTTCCGACTATAATTACTGCGTCCTTATCATTTTTTCTGATGGTATCAATAACTTCGACAGCATAGGATTTAATTTCTTCCCAGCTTGTACCACCATTTGGCTCATTGCAAATCTCATATATAACATTTGTGTGTTTACTGTATTTTTTAGACATTTTATTAAAGAAATCTACGGACTGATTTTTGTACATATTAGGATTATTGTCACTTAATATATGCCAGTCAATTATTACATACATACCAAGCTCCGTAGCATAAGACACACCATTATCCACAAGTTGTATTAGTGCCTGTCTGTTATTTTCGTCTCCTGTACAGTAACCATTATACTCAGCTGTATACATCGCAAGACGAACGGTATTCACATTCCATTCATCTCTCATATATTTAAAAGCATCTTTGTTAACATACTGCGGAAACCATGACAGACCATGTGTACTAACACCACGAAGTGTAATGATTTTTCCCGAAGAATCAACTAGGTTTGTACCCTGTACTGAAAGTCCTTTTCCATTTTTCTTGTTGTTCTTTGTTGTTGTTTCTTGTGTAACTATTTCCTTAGTAGTTATAGGTTCACTTTCAATTGTAGATACATCCTTTTTACTCATTGGACTTTTTGCGCAACTAACCAATATTATCATTGTCAAAATTAATAAACCTATTCTTTTGTTCTTCTTCACCATATTTCCACCTCCTATATCTTGTTCAGTTCTCCCGCAGGGTATTTTTTCAACTTTTGATTGCTACTTACCCCACACATACTATTTTACTCATTCTCAAATACAACTATAGGGTATAAAGCAATAATTTAATCGCTCTATACCCCACCATTTCGGTTTTCCATGTACCAATTACTGACTATCTCTCAACAGCTTCTAATATTACCACGCTTCTTGGCGATACCATTATCTTGTTATCTCTCTCAAGATAAATCTTTTTAGAAGCAATATAACCTACTTCATCGTAGGTATTAACTACAAGATGCCATTTGTATCTTGTTCCTATATCAGGAAGCTCCATTAACATATCTTCCCAATAAGCATTAATTCCAATGTAGACAACATCATCTTTTCTTCCTGTATTTCCGGCAAACATAACACCTACAACTCTGGAACTGCTACTAAAATCAGGTTCCCAAGGCTTAACTCCATGCATACTTACATTTGGAAGCCTTAATGTACATTCAGGAGTATTTCTTCTTACCACCTCATGCTTCTTTCTAAATGCTATCATATTCTTAAAGAAATTAAACATTCCTTTATTCTTCTTTAATAGGTTCCAGTCAAGCCATGAAATAATATTATCCTGACAGTAAGGATTGTTATTACCAAAGCTCGTATTACAGAACTCATCTCCTGCGAAGAACATTGGTGTTCCTCTACTACATAACAATGTAGCTGCAGCATTTCTAATAAGTCTGTATCTTAGCTTAAGAACTTCCGGGTCGTCTGTCTCGCCTTCCCAACCACAATTCCAGCTTCTGTTATTGCTTTCACCATCTGTATTGCCCCAGCCATTAGCTTCGTTATGCTTATAATTATAGGAATACAAATCATATAATGTAAATCCGTCATGACATGTTAAGAAATTAACAGATGCATCACATCCTCTGTGTTCAGGGTCGTATATATCAGGCGAGCCTATTATTCTGTTAGCTGCCGCCTGTGCAAGCCCCTCATCACCTTTAAGAAAACTTCTCATATCATCTCTGTATTTACCATTCCATTCTGCCCATCTGTTCCATGCAGGGAATGTTCCTACCTGATATAGTCCACCTGCATCCCAAGCCTCTGCAATGAGTTTAACCTTGCTAAGAACAGGGTCAAATGCAAGACTCTGAAGTAATGGTGGCTGACTCATTGGCGAGCCGTCCTCATTTCTACCAAGAATAGTAGCAAGGTCGAATCTAAATCCATCAACTCTATATGTCGTTACCCAATAACGAAGACACTCTATAATCATCTGTCTTACTACCGGATGATTACAATTAAGTGTGTTACCACAACCACTGAAATTATAATACTTTCCGTCTGGTGTAAGCATATAATAAATATTATTATCAAAACCCTTAAATGAAATGTATGGTCCAAGTTCATTTCCCTCTGCTGTATGATTAAAGACAACATCAAGAATAACCTCTATACCATTATCATTTAATTCCTTTATAAGATGCTTAAGCTCATTACCCTCATGGTTATGCTCAAGCTTAGCACTATAACCTGTATTAGGTGCAAAGAAGCTTACAGGATTGTAGCCCCAATAATCAAGAACTGTATTACCATTTACATCTCGCCTATCTTTAGTCTCATCAAATTCGAATATCGGCATAAGCTCCACAGCATTTATACCAAGCTCTTTAAGGTAAGGAATCTTTTCACGAAGTCCCTCAAATGTTCCGGGATGCTTAACACCTGATGACTTATCATTTGTAAAGCCTCTTACATGAAGCTCATAAATAATAAGCTCGTCCATTCTAAGATGTGGTTGTTTCATACTTCCCCAGTCAAAGTCATCCCTAACCACTCTTGCCTTATAATGACTACAATCATTTAACGCTCCCCACACATTCTGTCCTGTAACAGCTCTTGCGTATGGGTCTAACAAGCATTTATTCTTATCAAAAATAATACCTTTCTCCGGCTCATAAGGACCATCTAATCTATACGCATATTCAAAATCTTCAATATCAAGCTTAAACACAATCATTGAAAATACATTTCCGATTTTATAGTGGGACGGAAAAGGAATTACCGCAAATGGTTCATCCTCCTTTGGGTTAAATAGCAATAATTCGCAGCTTGTTGCATTACTTGAATGCACTGTAAAGCTCACTCCACCAGGAATAGCTGTTGCTCCATATATTTCATAAAATCCAGGTCTTACCTCATAACCATTAATCTCATCAAGTGGAATCAGATGAAATTTTCTCATTCTTGCCTCAGGCACAATAATCACTCCTATTCTTCGAATCTCATACTTTCTCCGATATTAATGCATTTGGACTCCCATCCGTGCCCTATATCCATTGTTCTTGCGATAGGAATATCCTTACCTGCATATCGCTGAACCAACTCCTCAATTGATGGAACAAAAATTTCTGCGTCAAGCTTGGTAAATGTTCCTAATAAGATTCCCCGAATTTTATTAAACGCTCCCATTTGTCTTAATTGACACAAATGTGTTGCTGCTTGCTGTGAAGTAGTATTTAGTCCCTCAAGTAACAAAATCTTATCTGTCATATCCGGCATATACTCTGTCCCTGCAAGCTTCAAAAAGCATCTTATATTACCACCTATTACAACACCTTCCATATAGTGTTCCTGAATAAAATAGTAATTTATATTATTCAAGGCATTTCCACCTTTAATAACCGTATCTATAAAATTTTCAATTTGAATATCGCCGGCTTCATATATTAGATTGCGAATCTGATATAAACCTGATACTCTGCCTGTTTTAGTATAAATGGCATTAATAACTGTTGACAAATCACTATATCCATAAAATTTCTTATCACTTTTTGCAATCAAATCATAATCAAGATATTCAAGCACTTCATTTGCCACATCTCCACCGGAAATATCAAATATCGCTCCAACACTATCATCTGCATACATTTTATTAAGCGCATCTGCCTTCTCTTTTGCACTTCCACTAAAATAAGCCTCTTCTTCGTAAATAAAATCCGACATAACACATTCAAGTCCTATATCATTTATAACATTTAAAAGAGTGTTTATTTTCTCTTCATTTGATCTATTCCATGCGTTAGAGCAGGAAACAATACCTATCTTTTTAATCGACTCTCCAATATTCTTCATTCAAATCATCGCTTTCTATAATAAAATGTTCAATAACCAGTTTGTTTCCAGCAAAACTCATTTCTACTATATGATGCCCAGTCAAAACCTCGTCCATACGATATTCTTTAACGTAACAAACACTGGCAAATTCATCCGTATATCTCATATATCCATTTTCTACAAGATATTCACCATATGTAATCATTGAGTTCTCTTTATTTTCACAATTGTAACGATATTCTCTATCAACATATCCTCTATCATATTTTTCAAGCGAAACTGTACTGTCAATATTATCTAAGGTTTCTACCTTATCATAGCAATCATGAGCATATTCCATTGCATCCTTAATATTCAATAACAAATATATGTCATAAGAATTATTAATTACAACAGTGGAAACCATCACAACAAAAACCGTTGCATATACAGCCATAAGCATAAGCTTAATCGACTTATATCTGTCCATACATTTTCCAACAATCAGATAATTTTCAATAATAAAGCTATGCCTAGCATAATCAAGATTTGTACCACAATATTCGCACACACCACCATTCAAAAGGCTTACACTACTTCCACAGTTAGCACATAAATACTGTCTTATTGAACCGATATTAACATCACTAATTCCTTTAAGTAATGACATTGTAAGCTTAAGCTTTTCATTTTCAAATTTAATGCGTTTACCCTTAAGCTTTGTAAGTCTCATCACTACATTAAATTCAACATAATATTTATCAGCATCTGCCCTTACATCTGTAAATCTGAGCTTTGTAATATAGCAGTCGACAACATCACTATAACCCGCAACCGCCTCTGATAAATCACAATTTGCAAAAAAATCAACTTCTTTTACCGAGTCTGTCATATGTATATTTCTAAGCTTATACTCAAGATTTTGTACGAAATCCGTTTTATTAAAGGATGGTATAACTGCTTCCACCATATCGGATTTTTCAACCATCGATTTACTCTTTCTAATCAAAAAAATACCAATAACTGCAAATACTATCAATGTAGCAATCGCAATTTTGGATGAAACAGGTATCGAAAATGCAATCCATAAAAATGCAACACCAACAAGTGTTTCAGCCTTAAGGCTTGTATCCGTTATATCCAAAAATATCAGGACAAAAATTGCAACTAACAGTAAAAGATTTCCAAGCATTGTAAAAACAGCAGAAGTACCAAAGCTCTTTGCAAATGCATTCGTAGTCTTCGTACCAGTATTTTCTTCAAAATAATATGCCGAAATCTTTTCATCAAAATCATTAACCTGAAATTTTGTTCCACAATAATCACAGCCATCTATATAGGTTGAAATTTTGCCTTTATTTCCGCACTTAGGACAAACAGCTTCTTCACCGTCTCCTTCAACCTTTATAAGACTGATATTACATATATTATGATCCTTTTCTGAATATATTTTTTTACCATCTTTATAAATATTTCTATGTATTTTTAAATTTCTCTTAAATTCGCCGACTTGGTTTTTACCATCTGAGTAAGAAGCCTTTTTCGTAATTCTATTTCTTTCATTTTCCGAAATATCATTTTGTATAACAATGCCCTTTTCCTGCATTCTTCTCTTCGAAAGCTTCATACTCTGCCAAAACGGCTGCGTTGTCATACTCGTAGCATCTTCGTCATTTTTTTCATCCCTATAATAGGAATTTTGAAAATCATTAAATTCCAATGCTTTATTTTTCATTTTGCTTAAAATTTTTTCATCTAAATTATTCATAAATCAACCTTTTATAGCCCATCTCATTTTTGTTGACCTTGCTCTGCCATTTCTCGCACATTCCTCAGCACTTGGTCTAATTACATCATCACTAATTTCACTATAAATACCTTGTTTTTTGAAGCTCTTAAATGATTTTTTTACCAGTCTGTCCTCGCCTGAATGAAATGTCAATATGGCAATTCTTCCTCCCGGATTCATAACCTCAGGTAGTTTCTCCAAAAACTCATATAATACTTCATATTCACTATTAACATCAATTCTAAGTGCTTGAAAGGTTCTTTGACACGACTTCTTAACAGCCTCTTTTCTGTCCTTCTGTGGAATAAATGAAAGAGCAGACTCTATAATATCCCTAAGTTCTGTTGTAGTATCTATCCTCTTTCCACGCTTTATGGTATTAATAACTGCTGCAGCAATTTCATTAGCATACGGTTCATCCGCATTTTCTATTAACATTCCAACAAGCTCGTCTTCTTCAATATTCCTAAGTCGTCCTGCAGCTGAAATTCCCTGATGCGGGTTAAGTCTCAAATCAAGAGGACCTTCCACTTTATACGAAAATCCTCTTTCCGGATTGTCAATCTGCATTGAAGATACTCCAAGATCTGCCATAAGAAAATCAAATTTACCAACCTCTCGTGCAACCTCATCAATATTGGCAAAATTAATATGCTTTATAGTTAAAATATCTTCGCCAAATCCTGCATCACGAAGACGTTTTTCAGTCTTTACTGATTCTATCGGGTCAATATCTAACGAATATAAATGTCCTTTACCTTCAAGTTGCTTAAGCATGGCTGTAGAATGCCCGCCATAACCAAGAGTAGCATCCAGCCCCTTTTCCCCTGACTGAATCTTAAGAACATCTAATATCTCATTAACCATAATTGAAATATGCATCCCAGCCGGTGTACTACCCTTGCTTATTACCTTTTGAATAGTATCTGCATATTTCTCCGGATTATGCTCTTTGTATTTTTCCTTATAGCTTCGAGGATGAGTACCTTTATATCGAACTCTCCTTACATGCTTTTGTTCCTGATTTTCCATGTATAAATCTCCAATTATTTTTCTTTGTGCTTAAACAACACAGCCTTGAATTGTAAGAACAAGAACATACAATATCAGTGATACAATACCGCAACAAAGTCCTGTTACAGCCATTCCATCACCTTTTTCACCATATTCCTCAATCTGCTTTCTGGATACAGATGAAATTATAATTGCTATTACTGAAATCAAACCCCACATTGAAAATACAAGGCTAATAAGACCTGTTATCATTCCTGCAACAGACAACCCGTTTGTTTTAGTTCTAACAATTTTTCCGGTATTATTTGTCAAGTCATATCTAATACCACATTGGGTACAAACATCTCCTGTTTCATTCATTTTTCCGCCACATCTAACACAAAAATTCATAGAAAATTTCCTCCTTAATATCCTTGGTAACCTGTAGACGAACAAACTGCACAACCGAAACACATATAGCAGCTTGTACACATTCCGCCAATAATCAATGCTAGTATGCTACACACAAGACCTGCTATAGCGAGACCTTTCCCACTTTTAAGCTCAGAAGCATCCTTAATTCCTATAATTGATACCACAATACCTATAATTGAAGTAATAACAGGTAAAAACGGAAGCCAAAAAAACACATTAGATACAATACCAATAATAAGAGCTAAAACAGCCTTGATATTAGTAGCCTTTGGTTCATTACTTTTTGGATAATATACTCTAATATTTTTATTTACTCTCGCTCCACACTGCGAGCATACATTGTCCGTATCTTGCATTTGATTTCCACAGTCTCCACAAAATCTCATTTAATTTCTCCTCCGTCAAAAAATTCATTACTATTTTATCAAAATTTTGCCATATTTACAAGAAAAAAAGGACAATCCCCTAATTTACATTTAAAAGGAATCGCCCTTAATATCATAAACTTTTATTTATTCTTCTTTAATAATCTTCCTGTCTGGACTAAGAATGTTGGGATAAATGCAAGTCCGGCTATATAGCCTACCTGTGACATCTTAAGAGGCTCAATAACAAATAGTCCGTGCATAAATGGTACAAACAATACAAATGCAAGTAATACAACACCTGTAATAAATGCTAATATACTCCACTTATTGCTAAATAAGCCAATCTTAAAAACAGACTTATCACTTCTACAGTTAAAGCCATGGAACAATCTTGCAAGTGTGAGGGTTGCAAATGCCATTGTTGTTGCTTTCGCCTGATTATCTTCAAGTCCTATATAATAAGCAATCATTGTCACAACTGCTATCAATACACCGTAACCTAACAGTTTTAGAGAAAATGATTTCGTCAAAATTCCCTGCTTAGAATCTCTTGGTTTGTTCTTTAGCAATGATTTATCAGATGGTTCCATGCCAATGGCAAGTGCAGGAAGCGAATCAGTTAAAAGGTTAATAAACAGCAAATGTACCGGTTCAAATGGTGTTCCAAGTGCCATAAACGAACAATATAAAACAGCAAGAATGGCAGCCATATTTCCTGACAATAGGAACTGTACGGCATTTAATATGTTTCTGTATACATTTCTACCATTCAGAACCGCTTGTATAATCGTTGCAAAGTTATCATCTGCAAGTATCATAGCCGACGCATCCTTTGATACCTCTGTACCTGTAATACCCATTGCAACACCAATATCAGCTTTCTTCAAAGCAGGTGCATCATTAACACCATCGCCTGTCATAGATACAATTTTACCCTTCTTCTGCCATGCATCAACAATCCTAATCTTATTTTCCGGCGAAACTCTTGCATATACAGATATCCTCTCAAGAACCTCTGCAAGCTCTTTATCTGTCATTGCATCAAGTTCCTGACCTGTAACAGACATATCACCTTCATTAAATATACCGATTTGTTTAGCAATAGCTGTAGCTGTAACCTTATGGTCGCCTGTTATCATAACAGTCTTAATTCCTGCCCCTTTAGCATTAGCAACAGCTTCTATAGACTCTTCTCTTGGCGGATCAACCATTGATACAAGACCAATAAATGTATATCCACATTCATTTTCAAGGCATAACTGTTCTTCCTCTGTAGACTCCTTATACACAAAGCAAAGTACTCTAAGTCCATTTTCTGAAAATATCTTATTCTGATTAACGATATTTTGTTTATCTTCTTCAGTTATAGGACGCACGCCATCCTTAGTAGCAACATTTACAATCTTATCTAATAATACATCAACAGCACCCTTGGTAAGAATTGTTGGTACACCATGAATTCTATACTTAGTACTCATTAACTTTCTATCGGAATCAAATGGAATCTCTTCCATTCTGGGCATCATACTTCTGAAATTCTCTTCTGATAAACCTCTCTCTGTAAGTCCTGCCTTTCTTGCCATTGCAAGAAGACATGTCTCAGTAGGGTCACCAATGTCTTTTCCATTATCAATTGATGAATCGTTATTAAGTATTGCTGTGTATAAGAAATATCTGTGAAGTCTTAATTTAATATCAATTTTTTCAGGTTCGAAGCACTCATTATCAATATATACATCCTGAACCGTCATCTTATTCTGTGTAAGAGTACCTGTCTTATCAGAGCATATTACAGATACACAGCCAAGACTTTCAACTGCCTTTAATTCCTTAATGATAGCATTATCAGCAGCCATTTTTCTTGTACCCATAGCCTGAACAATAGTAACAATAGAGCTCAAAGCCTCCGGAATAGCTGCAACCGCAAGTGCTACGGCAAACATAAGTGAATCGAGAAGCTTTTCGCCCTGCCATATTCTAAGTCCAAATACAATAACACTTATTATCATTATGACAATAGCAAGCTTTTTACTAAAATCGTCTAAGCTTACCTGAAGCGGTGTTTTTTTATTCTTAGTATTATTCATAAGTGTAGCAATCTTACCCATTTCTGTATTCATACCAGTTCCGGTAACAATCACACTAGCTCTACCGTAAGTTACAAGGCTTCCTGAAAACACCATATTTACTCTGTCACCAAGTGCAACCTCCCCTTCAAGAGTCACATCCTGCTTATCTACGTTTGTAGACTCACCCGTGAGAGAGCTTTCATTTACCTGAAGTGAATAATTAGAGATAATTCTACCATCAGCAACAATCATGTCTCCTGCTTCAAGAAGAAGAATATCTCCCGGAACTATTTCCTTAGAAGCAATTTCCATCTTAACTCCATTTCTTAATACCTTAGCCTTCGGAGATGATAATTCCTTGAGGGAATCTAACGACTTCTCTGCCTTTACATACTGAACAGTACCAAGTATTGCATTTAAAATAATAACTGCAAAAATTACTATGGTACTTTCAATGTTACCTGACAGCATAGAAATAATAGCTGCTGCAATTAAAATAATAACTAACAGGTCCGCAAACTGTCCAAGGAATACTTGCAAAACACTCTTTTTCTGTGTTTCCTGCAAGACATTTTCACCCTTTTCTTCAAGCAGTTTTGCTGCCTGCTCACTACTCAGGCCTGTTTCGGCTCCGAATTCATCAAAAATTTCTGATTTGTCCATTTGATAAATTTCTTTCATAATCAACACCCTTTCTATATTTTGCAAATCGAAGTAGGTTACATACAAAACAAAAAAGAGACCTTTTGTGCGTACTAAAAATACACACAAAAAGTCTCGTTTAACCTTAGTAAGTTCCCTAGCCTCCGGTCCTTTCGGACGTACTGACGAAAACCAGGACACGCACATACGCACGTGCAACTACTCCCTTTTCGCATAAGTAATATTTACCACATGAAGTAAACAAAGTCAAGAAATTTAATTAAAATATACTCTTCTTTATTTGTTTTACGCCTTCATTCACTTGAGCAATAAGTAATTCAGTCTTATCCCTAATCTTAGAAATATCTCCGTCTCTTGCTGCAAACTCTAATTCCTTTGCCAATTCACTATCTCTGTCATTTCCAAGGAATTGTAGTACACTCTTTAGTCCGTGCACTTTAATCTCATATTGTTTCAAAGTATCCGGATTCTCTATATCAGCATAATATTTTCTAATTTCGTCAATGGTTGCAGGAGTTTCATCCTTATATTCCTTAAGAATTTCAAATAAAATATCCTCTGTTGGAAAATGAAGCATTGCCTTTTCCCAATCAAAGCCTTGTATCTGCACAAGCTTAGTTTCATATGTTGTCGTTTCTTCTTTCACTATCTTTTCTTCCGGCAATAACTCCTCGATAAGTTCTTCCAGCTTACTTGGTGTAATTGGTTTTGACAAATACTGCGCAAACCCCTCCTTCATATACATTTCTTTTACACCAACTATGGCATTTGCAGTAAGGGCAACAACCGGTGTATCCTTATTAAGATTTCCCTCTAAGGTTTTCATTTTGTTAAAGGTTTCCACTCCATCCATTTGTGGCATCATATGATCCATAAAAATAATATCAAACTTGATTTTCTTTACAAGTTCCAGACATCTGAACCCACTTTCTGCCATTACAATCCTAAGTCTTGTATTTTTAAGCAACGAAGCAAACACCTTTCTATTGATGAGATTATCATCAACCACCATAACAATTGCATTTTTTGTAAGAAGTGTTTGCCTTGAGGCATCTGACGAATTCTTGTGTTTATGCTCAAGCGAGCCCATAGGTGTATTATCCACAATTTTTTGAATGATTTCAAAACTAAAACAGCTTCCCTCTCCATACTTGCTTCTAACCTTAATCTCACTATCCATAAGCTCAAGCAATTGAAATGTAATATTCATTCCAAGACCGGTTCCCTCAATTTTTCTATTCTTTTGAGCATCAAATCTTTCATACGCATTAAACAGTCTTGACATATCTTCCTGTTTAATTCCAATACCTGTATCCTCAACCTCAAATACTAATGCGAATTCCTGTCCCCAGTTAGAAGATTTTACACGTAAAGTAACACTACCTTTATCTGTATACTTGGCAGCATTAGACAAAAGATTATTAAGAACCTGTTTGATTTTCATATCATCGCCATAAAGCACGGCCGGGATGTTCTCATCAATATCAACAACAAATTTAAGTCCCTTAGCCTCAGTTCTTACCTTTGTCATTCTTATCAATTCTCTAAACAGCTTAGCCGGCTCATAATTTGCACATGCTAACGTCATTCTTCCCGACTCAATTTTAGACAAATCAAGCACTTCATTTACGATTTCAAGAAGACCATATGCCGAATTTTCAATATCTGTAGCATATTCCTTTATGTTATCTTCGCTACTTTCCCTAAGAATCATTTCATTCATACCTATTACTGCATTAATAGGTGTCCTTATCTCATGAGACATCTTTGCAAGGAAAATACTCTTAGCAGAATTAGCTGCAATAGCTTCTTCCTTAGCTATACTAAGCTCCTCATTCTTTTTTTCTATCATTATAACTTCATTCTTAAGAAGTTTTGCATTTTCCTCCAAACTTGCTGAATATATTCTGATTAATCTGATAATATGTGAAATAAGCATTATAGAACAGAAAATAGTAGCTCCATATCTACTATATTTCTCTATATGTTCAAGTTTTAATGTATGGCTATGGGAAATATCAACAATACCGCATATTCCCATAATAAACAGTGCCACAAACTCCAGTCTGTATACAATTCGCCTGTTTTTCTTATATAACCTGATAAATTCTATTAATATAATAACAATTGATAAAAACAAAATGCCATGCGAAAAGATAGCCATATCCATAAAATCAACTGTACCTGACAATTGTAACGAAACCTGCACCAAAGCATTTAATATAGAAACGAACAACAGGATTTTCATTGTCTTTGTTTTGCCTGCCAAAAATCCTTTTTCAAAATACGGAATAAAGAATAACGGAAACAGCATCAATATCAAAAATACCATCACTGAATACAGCGTCTGATTACCATAAAAAATGTTCATGGCTTTGGTCTCTATCGCATAATACACCGAAGATAAAATACTATAAATGCCCACATACTCCATGCCATATGTACTCTGCTTGTAATATCTTTGTGCCAATGCAAGCAGGATAAATACGGCGCCGTCAATAAGCATTATAATCGCACACAAAAATCTGAGCAGGTTGTTAATAAGAAGATGCAAAATCGCTTCATCTCTGTCTGCAATTATCATATCATCTATACATGCTGCATAATCATTATATGGCGAAACAAGCTCTATCCTTATATTTCCATCCTTCATATCAAGTGGAATATCTATAAAATTAGTCACACTACCCGGTGTTTTTCCAAATGTTCGCTTATCATTAACTCCAAATTCATAAATATCCTCGCCATCTATATATACTCTCATATTTTTATCAGCAGTCAGGAATGATAAACATTTTCCGGCATATTTTTCAGGAATAACATTTTCAATAACAATCATTTCATCCTTATCACATGGTTCATAATAAGGTAAAGCTATATCACTTTTTGAACCATCTTCTCTGATTAATGTCCATCCTTCGTTAAACGGAAGCAATTCCTGATTGTACAAAGTAACTATCTGTATGTCAAAGACATTGATTATGTATACTGTTAAAGCTATAAACAAAGCTAATATAAGCCATGTACAATATCTTAATTTTTTCATCAATTTCACCTGCCAAAATCGCCAAATTTCTACTTTATAATTCATTATACTATAACAAAAATCCATTGCATAGTAGTATTTTGTTCTACTTTCATTTGTGCAATCTATGTTTAATTTTGTGCAATCTATGCAAACCTGCTTGCATTTTAATAAAACGTAAGTAAAATGATATTATCGATATCGAATCTTAAGTAAAGGAGTGTGATTATGAAGGTCAAATTACTAATTAGCGAAAATCGCATTGCTGAAATAACCGGAAAATTAGCCGCTCTCGGAATAGAGATTGACGATGATGCTGATTTGGTTCTTATGGAAAGAAACAAATTCATCAGTCATCTTCCCGTAAAAGATGATAAGGGAGAACGTTATAACATACCGGTTGAAAATATTGTTTATCTTGAAAGCTACAGTCACAACGTTGAAATTCACACAACAGATGCCTGTTACAAATCAAGCGAACGATTGTACCAGCTATACAGTATGCTTGATCCACAAAAATTTCTCAGAATAAGCAATTCAGTAATTATTTCGAGATACCATGTAAAAAAAATCAAGCCTGCTCTGTCTATGAAGTTTGTATTAACGCTCTCAGACGGAACTCTGGTCGATGTAACAAGAAGCTATTACAATATTTTCAAAGAATTTTTTAATATTTAGGAGGTAAAATTTATGAGCAAAATAGTAGTAGCACCTATTTTATTACTATTAATAGCAGCAGTTTCTGCTGTAGTTCTATTCGTTATATATTTAATAGTCTATAGAATAAATATCAATAAAGCTTTAAAGGAAAACAACGGAAAACATATAGCTCTTCCTGACGTACAGAGTATAGTTGCAATAATACTGATATTAATTTTGTTTTTCAACATTTTTTCTTTAAAATCGCAGCTTACAGAATTACAAAATAATATGGATACATTCCGATCTAATACATCACAAAAAATAAGCAATTTGCAGGATACAGTTAACGATTTATATAATCTTACAAAAAAAGAAAACTCTCTTATTTCAAATTATGAATTTGAAACACTTAATTTCAACACAGAAAAAATGACTGTTGATATAAAGTTTATGATTACACTTAAAAACTTCAACGATAAGACTACTGTATCAGTAAGCATTGGCGACAAAACAATTAAATTAAATAATTCATCTACCGGAATTTTTAGCGGAACTATTAATATTAGTATATTTGACAATATAACCGATGCTACAGTATTTATTTCGGACGGAACCACAACTCAATCCGAAATACTTAGCGATGTTAATCTGGAGTATATATGGATGAAACACATTCCATCTATTGACGCTGACTTTTATTCAGATTTAACTTATAAGAATGGCAAAGTGTATTTTAACGATAATATATTATACATTTTCTTAAACAATCCTGATAAGCATCGTTTTACGGATTTGTATGTTGAAATATTTGTTGATAATAAATCTCTCAAAAAAATAGATATAGATTATTCTAATCTAAAAGAAGACTATGAGGTTAAATTTAAGGATCCAGTTGAAGTTCCTAACTCCGATAGCATAATTGATATTTATGTCATGGGTACAGACAGTGCAGGGATAACCCATAAATATATAGTATTTTCAGGTAATGAATATAGTTCTGTAGTTTATGATTCATCTGAAGTTCTTTACGATAGTGATGGAAGCAGATTAACTGAGGATATTTTAAAATAACATTCAAAATTTTGTACTCAATGGATTTATACATCATAAAAGATGCACAGTTTTCTATACCAAACTGTGCATCTTAAACTTATATTCTATCTCTTAACCATTTCAAAAACATAGTATCCCTACATGTCCACTGCTCTGTCATAAGTCTTTCATTTGTTTCTATAATATCTGACAGCTCTGCCCATTCAAGACGATATCCTTGCTTTTTCTCATTTTCTGTTAAAGCTAATTCTATTGTTTCATCCTTCACATCACAAAAATAAAAATACGAATGAGCTATGTACTTATATCCTTTTTGAAAAGAATCTTCTCTTATTTCCTGAACTTCACCTATAAACTCTATGGAATCCTCTATGACAAACAGACCAGTTTCTTCCAGCACTTCTCTTTTCAATGCTTCCACAAATGTTTCATCCTTTTCGACGCCACCACCGGGAATCTTGTAAATTCCCTCATTTCCCCTTTGCATCGCCCACAAATCATCTTTTTTTATCAATGCCCTGACTCCAAATCTCTCATTAAGTGGCATGGAATCATCATAATTTTTCTTATCTATTGTAAATAATATCTTCTCTTCCATTTTGTCAGCCTCCATACTGTCTATGTAATCTTACGGCTTCACCTCGCATCTGTTCCACAACACTCTCAGGTCCGACAATCCTTACAGCTTCTCCAAGTGCAAATACCCATGCCATAAATTGTTTACTAACTGCCACATTAACGTTCACCGTAAAATGTTCGTCATCTATTTTTATAAGTGATACTTCTTTTCCAAATCTGTCAATAATAACTCCAGCCATTTCATTTTTACATTCAAGCTTGACCGTCTGCTCATTTCCTCCAAACATACCAAAGGTTTTCTTTGCATACACTGCCATATCAAATTGTTTAAATACTTCTTTACCCTCGCGTTTGCTGTCTAAAACTGAACAATTAATCATCTTGTCCACTCTAAAATGCTTTATCTTCTCTTCGTGGCTATCATATGCAATCATATAATAGTTCTCATCATCCCACGATAATGCCCACGGACTTACCTCATAATATGCTCCAGCTCTACGAAGCTCCATTTCCTTCTTAATGTTCCATTGAAAATACTGAAACGATATTTTGTTATTAGAACCTATCGCCTCGTGAATTAAGTCAACATTATAATAGATCTTTTCATTTATGGTCTTAACACGTTCCGAAACAAATACCTGTCTTTGTAGCTTAGATGCTTCATACTTACTTGCAAAGCTCTCTATTTTATTAATTAATTCTCTGGATTTTTTTGTAGTAATAAATTTTGCAGACTGAACCGAATCAATCAAAAGCTTAAGTTCTGCTAACTCAAACTGACGATTACCCACACTATATTCAAATGTTCTATTCCTCTTAACACCAATAATATCCATCCCATATTGGTTAAGGACCTCTATGTCATCATAAATACTTTTTCGTTCCGCACTAATACCATATGCAGCAAGAGATGACAAAATTTCAGACATAGTTATACTATGTGTGTCATCTGTTTTCTCCAGCAAAATCTTCATTAAATATAAAACTTTTAGTTTCTGATTACTACTTTTTGCCATATTACCTCCATTCGAGATATCAAATAACCTATTTCCCTTTAGGCTTACACGAAAGCCCCACTCCAAGCGCTCCTTCTCCTGTGTGACACGAAATACCGAGTGATAAATTATCACATAATATCTCCATCTCCGGGAAACATTCCTGTATCTGCGAAATCCAATCCTGTGTTGTTACTTCATCAGCACTTGATGCAGCTAATAAATACACGTCTCCGTTTTCGTACTGTTCTTTATATGTCGTCTCAAAATCATTTTTTATAGCCTCAAGCATTTCTTTTCTAACTTTATGCATTCCACGGCATTTTCTATATGTTTCAAGAACTCCAACATCAAATTTAAGTACAGGTTTAATATTTAACATATTACCTATTGCTGCTGTAGCAGGTGTAATTCTTCCACCCTTTTTCAAGTACTCAAGAGTTTCAACTCCAAGATATATAACCATTTCTTCTTTTGAAGACTCTAATATATTTTTAATTTCTTCTGCACTATACCCTTCTTCTGTAAGCTCAATAGCGTCAAGTATTGATCTGTGAAGCGGAGTCGAAATTCTTCCATTATCTACAACATATACCTTGCCTTCAAACTCTTCATCCATAGCAAGCATCATAGCTGTATTACACGAACCACTAAGACCACTGCTCATAGGTATATATAGTATATTTTCATACTCTTCAAGACATTTTCTCCACAAATTCATAACCTCATCCGGCGATGGCTGAGATGTGGTTACTTTCTTTCCGCTATTTAATTGTTCAAAAAAATCCTCTCTTGTTATAGACACTTCTTCATAATAGCATTTATCTTCAATATAAAATGGCATAGGTAGTACTACAATCCCTAATTTTTCTGCTTCTTTATGACTTATTCCACTATGACTATCTGTCACAATTCCAATCTTTTTCATTTATAATCTCCATTTCATTACATTTCATATACAATTTAATCCATACAATGTATTATACCTCTATATTACCCTATCTACAAGTAAATAAATCATAAACTTTACTTTGATAAGCAAGTAAAAGGTTCCGCAGATTAAACTACGGAACCTTGAACTCATTAACTATTTCTTTGTTGTTTTTACTGAAACATTACTGTATCCACTATATTTTTTAGTCTTGCCATTTTTCTTATAAGCTCTTATTCTGAACTGGTACTTAGTGTTCTTCTTAAGCTTTGTTACCTTGAAGCTGGTTGTCTTCTTCTTAGTAATTGTCTTAATTGTTTTCCACTTCTTACCCTTCTTCTGCTGAATTACATATCCATCAGCACTGGTATTCTTTGTCCACTTAAGAGTAATTGTCTTAGCTGTCTTTTTAGCTGCTTTGAAGCTCTTAACATTTGAAGGTAATGTCTTAGTAGTCTTATTTACATAAGCACTATATACCTTTGTACTACCACTTGTCTTGTATGCTCTAATTCTAAATTTGTAGCTTGTTGAAGCTTTTAATCCTGTAACCTTATAGCTAACAGTCTTATTAGATGTGATAGTCTTAATTGTTGTCCATTTGCCTTTCTTGTACTGCTGAATCTGATATCCTGTAGCACTGGTATTCTTTGTCCACTTAAGTGTTGCGCTTGTTGCCTTAACGCTACTTACCTTAACACCCTTCATTGCGTTAACCTTAACTGTAGGTGTAACTGCCGGTGGTGGAGTTACTGTTTCATTCTTCTTGTATACATATGTTACTACAATATCTTCTTCAGTAATTATTCCTGTAGCATTAGAAGGCATTGTCTTAAGTGTATAACCTTCAATGTTAATATTTGCTGTAGTATATTCTTCTCCAACTCTTCCAATCATATCATAATCAGCAAATAATTTACCATTTTCATCTACATACTTAACGTATACTTTACCTTTAACAACTTCATTATTCGATATTAATTCTTCATTTTTAACATATACAGATTCAAGATCAACAGTATCACCCTTAACAAGCACCATTGTTGAAATAGCCGGAACTGTTACATTACCATTTGTCACTACATCAAGTACATCTGTACCAGCTTTCTTATCATTTACACACACCTTCCATGTACCTGCACTTGCACCCTTGTCGTATATCGATACATTCTTAGCTGACTTGCCTCTGTTGTAGATGATAACAATTTCATCTGCCACTTCATCTGCTATAGATGCTTTACCATTAATCTTAAACATAACGGTATCATCATCAACATATATAGATTCTACATTGCTGTTAACTTCTGTCTTAGTTGTTAATCTTAATGCTGCATGGTTCTTTCTAAATTCAATCAGACCCTTATAGTAATCTCTTACATTTTGGTAATCTGTTGAAGATAAGTCGCCCCATTTAAGACTATTTACATAATCAGGTACATTGTAGCTGTTATGAATAATATTACCCTGGTTATCCACCTTAGTTCTTAACATTTCTTCACCGGCATGTATAAGCGGAATACCCTCTGCAAGCATGTACATTGAAGCTGCAAGATTATTCATCTTAATTCTATTTGCCTCTGACTGATTCTTAGTTGTAGCATTTATCTTATCCTTAAGTGTATAGTTATCATGACATGATGCATAGTTAATAACCTGTGTAGGATTCTGTATCCAGCTTGTATTTGCTGTAAAGCAGTTCATAAGTGTTCCTGTCGGATCACCTTCTGTAGCTCCCTGAATGAATCCCCATGATACTTCATCATTTTTACCTTTGATAAAATCTCTAAATGTATCACTAAAATATGCAAAGTTTGGTGTGTGGCTTGCATTCTGCTGTGTTGCCATAATTGTATTAGATGGTTCTACTGCTGTACCCATTGTCCATCCTTCACCATAGAAGATTACATTCGGATGAGTCTTATGAACTTCATTAACTACCATATTAATTGTCTCTGCATCAAGAAGACCTACAAGGTCAAATCTAAATCCATCGATATGGTATTCATCTGCCCAATATTTTACAGAGTCAACAATGTATTTTCTTACCATTACTCTCTCTGAAGCTGTATCGTTACCACAGCCTGAACCATTTGAATAACTTCCATCCGCATTAGTTCTTGAGAAGTAATTTGGAACTGTATTGTTGAAACAGAAATCACCTGCATTATATACGTGATTATACACAACGTCCATAATTACGTTGATATTATTCTGATGTAATGTCTGAACCATCTTCTTCATTTCTGTTACTCTGACATTACCATCATATGGATTAGTTGAGTATGAACCCTCCGGTACATTGTAGTTAACAGGGTCATATCCCCAGTTGAACTGTTTATCCGGATTTGCTGCCTTTTCCTGTTCTGTCATTGTCTCATCTATCGAACCAAAATCGTAAGATGGTAATAAATGAACATGTGTAATTCCCAAATCCTTCATATGATCAAGACCGGTTGATATGCCTTCACTATTCTTTGTTCCCGTCTCTGTTAGACCAAGGAATTTACCTTTCCACTCATCTCTTACTCCAGATTCCTCATCAATTGATAAATCTCTTACATGTAACTCATAGATAATAGCATCTGTATATGACATACCTGCGTTAGGGCTCTTATCATTTTCCCAGCCCTCAGGATCAGTATCATCAAGATCCACTACCATAGCTCTTTTACCATTAGCACCTGTGGTTCTTGCATATGGATCACATACTTCATTAACTTTACCGTTAACTTCTACCAGGTATGTATAGTACTTATTCTTTAAATCTCCTTCAACTTCAAATGTCCATACACCAGTTTCATCTTTTGTAGCGTCACTCGTTTGTAGTGGCCATTTGCCAGCCTCATCTTCCGCTGCAGAGCCATGATCATATATCTTAAGATTAACTCTTAGCGCTGTAGGAGCCCACAATTTAAAAGTTGTCTTCTCTGATGTATATGTTGCACCAAGATCGTCACCGGTATAAGTAAAAGCGTCCTTAAATTCATCTGTATTGTAAACATTTGGAAATCTTGCCAGGAATTTATTACCACCATATGTAACTCTATATGACTGGCACAAAGCCTGAGCAGTCGTCATATTTTTAGCTTTTACTGCTTCGTCTATTGATAACACACACTTTGTTCCCGTCTGTTCAGCCAAAGTATAATTTATCGTCGAATAACTATAATCATACAAATCAGCAACTGTAAAAGCATTTGCAGCATCAGGTATTATTCCGGATGAACTTACGATAATTTCATTAGTGTCTCTGTCAAATTCAACATCAACTACTTTAGTACCTAAGATTGCTTCATCCATATCAGTTCTAGTACTTCCGTTTGAATCTGCATATGAATGAACCTCACCGGAAACAACATTACTTAGGTTAATAATTCTTTCGCCTTCCTGTTCTTTCCAGTCACCTTTTCTAACCTTGTAGCTAACAGATGTTACTGAAAGTGGAACTTCAATTGTTGCAATGTATTCACTTTCGACTTTTTCTAAATCAAACTGCTTAGCAAAGTCATTACACCATGCCCATACGTTCCAGTCTTCATAATTGCCATCTGCTCTTGTGTAATGAATCTTGAGAGTGACTATTTCCTCACCTGCTTCATTTGTTTCAGGCTCATATAACTGAACATTAACTGTTACTGTCTTACTGTCATCTGTAGTTGCTGTTAAATCAAATTCTGTAAAAGTATCTGCTAATGTTACTGTTGTTCCCTCTACAGTTACGCCCTCTGTAGATGATGACCAAGTAACTGCCTTTGTTGTCTCTCCGGCTGAAGTAACATATGTAAGTGCTGAAGGTAACTTAATGTCACTTCCTTTCTTGTAGCTTAAGGCTTTATCAAGGAATCCTTCAACCACGTACACACTGTTCATACCACTTGGTACATTAGAACAGGCTGAATCTGTTACCCATGTACTACCATTTACGACGAATTTATATTCGTATAATCCTGGCTCTAATTCAAGTGTACAGGTGAATGTATTACCTGACTTAGTCATCTGATTTGCTGTTGTGTTCCAACCATTCATAGTACCCGCAAGATATACACTATTTGCAGTAGTACTTGTATAACTAAATGTTACCTCTTTACCATTTTGTGTTGGACCACCTGATGGAGCTAAATATTTAATACTGCCATCCTTATATACCCATACGTCCAAAACGCCATCTGTCTCAGCAGCTAATTTACTTGCTGGTACGGATAAATCTGCAGTCTGAGTTCCTGAATTATTATTATAAATAAACTTTAGATCACTAGATGCATTCTTAGTAATCTCACAGGTATAATAGCCTGCTCTGTCCTTTGAAACCGAGTTACCAGGCCACGAACCATTGAGTGTAGTTCCTTCTCCTTCCCATGCATACATATGCACATTTCCCCAACCATCAGAGTTGATAAAATGTGCTTTAACTGTAACAGTACTGCTTGAGGCAAGTGCTCGCATGCTTGTTACAGGCAGCATAGTTAATACCATTACTAAAGTTAAAACTATGCTTAAAATTCTTTTTAAATTTTTGCTGTTTTTTAACATCATTTTCCTCCTTTTGTTACTATGAATTTCCACTCATTTACTATTTAACACACATAACCTTATTGTACTATATTTCTACAAAAAAAGATATATGCATTAGTACTTTTTTACTATTTAACGTTTAAATCTAATATTTTTAAATCTCTATGTGGATTAGTCTTAGAAATACTAATCTTAGTTACCTTTGCACTACAAGGGCTAAACTCATTAATTAGCTTTTTAAATGCCTTAACCAGTTGTCCCTCTGTCAAATGTTTTCCCAAAGATAAATGTGGTATCCAACTAAAAGGATGATAATATGGACTAAATATTATATTTTTTACCTGACTAAACATTTCAAAGGTTTCTAATGACAAATTATGAAGGTATTTATTTAAAACAGGCTCTACATATATGACATTTCTTTTAAATGTTCCAATTGATACCAATAACACTTCTCCCTGTGCAAAAGCATTTGCATTTTCTTCAAATATTCTAATTGCTTCATTCTCATCTTTAGTCTCAAACTCAAGTAATGTTATATGTGGTGGAATTTTTTCATCAATCATAAATGTATTTTCAGTAACATCCGCCAGACGATTAATCATTCCTTGTATTTTTTTATTTGTAATATCATCAAAATATATAGAGATAAGATACATATTCTGTCACTCCCATTTATCATCCTATTCTATCTGCCAATAAGCATTAATCTAATCCTCATTCAAGGCAGTCCACACCTCTGTCTGAATATTTTTTCCAATTGCATGATAATATGCAAGTGTTGCTTTAAAATATTTTTATCTTCTTCCGTGCTCATATTTTTAAAATAAAAAACTACTGTCTTATAGCTAATCGGTGCAGCAAACGCCGTCTCCGATAAGCCTGCTGTACATAAACAATAATTAAAAAGAAAGTACCTTTTGGAAAACCGCTTTAATATTCATATCAAACACTCCTATTCTCTTGTATACTTATCTGTATTCAAATTTAATTAAAGCTCCTCACCCAATTCAACAAAGAACCTTGATGTGTATTTACAATTACACTTCTCTTCATATCCTCTGTAACAGGTCCGTTCTTTGCCATTTTAGCAAGAATTGATGCCTGAAGTTCCTCAATTGACATATCTTCATAAGGCTTATTCAAATTCAACTCTTTATTTTCTGTTATGGATTTCTCCTCTGCTACGGGCTCATTAGTTGTAATTTCTTCTGTTATTTCTTCTATTATTTCCTCCACAACCTCATCAACTTCAATCTTAGGATTTCCATTTTCCGGTACCCAGATTTCACCTGAATTTCCAGCTATTTCCGCAGAAAATCCACCACCGCAAACTGTTATTGTACGACCCGACAACACACCTTTATAATTACCATCCGGTGCACCACCATTCATTGTACAGGCATTGTCATCATTATTAACCATAATCACCACTGTACTTCCCTCATAGCTACGAGAAAATGTGTACTGTCTTGTTGTAAGATTCTGTTCTCTATAATCACCATAGCTCAACGCCTTAACCTGATTACGTATTACCCCAAGCGAAGTGATAAATTTAACATATGCATTGTCTTCTTTTTGTTCAACCCATTCTTCGTAAACCAATTCCGGACGAAGAGGAGCATCAGCATCTGTACCGTGTCCTTTTCTTCCTTCAATACCGAATTCAGAACCATAGTAAATCGAAGGGATTCCCGGTAATGTATACAGCATAATATGGACAGGAACAAAACCCTTCGCTGTAGAAAGCTTTGACATAATACGTTCTACATCATGATTATCAACAAAATTATATAGCTTAAATACACCACCACACATATCATTAAGACGTTTCACTGTATGTGCAATTTCAAAGAAATTATGGTCATTATATCCTGAAAACAATGCCTTATGAAGATGATAATTTGTTACAGAATGCAATGTGTCAGCATTTGCCCAGCGAATATAATCTCCATGAATAACCTCACCCATAAGCCAAAAATCCGGCTTTACTTCGTTTGCGACCTGACGCAAAGCTTTCATAAAATCAAAATCCAACACATCTGCCGCATCTAAACGTATTCCATCCACATCAAATTCATTTACCCAAAAACGAATAACCTCACAGATATAATTAATTACTTCCGGGTTTCTTTGATTAAGCTTTACAAGCAAATCATAGCCACCCCAGTTTTCGTAGCCAAAGCCATCATTATAAGAATTATTTCCCCAAAAATTCACATTACAATACCAGTCTTTATATCGTGAATTCTCTCTATTTTCTTTTAAATCCTTAAAAGCAAAGAAATCTCGTCCCGTATGGTTAAATACGCCATCGAAAATAACTCTTATTTCCTGATTGTGACACTCTTTTACAAAATTTTTCAATGTTTCATTTGTACCAAGTCTGCTGTCTAATTTCTTATAGTCTGTTGTCTCATATCCATGTCCTACAGATTCAAATAACGGTCCAATATATATTGCATTACACCCTATACTCTTGATATGCGAAATCCACGGAATAAGCTTGTTCAACCTCTCAACCGGCTCTCCATATTCATTCTGTTTCGGTGCTCCTGTCATTCCAAGCGGATAAATGTGATAAAATATTGCTTCATCATACCATGCCATTCTTTAAAATCCTCCTAAAAACAATAAATTTATTCTTTAATAATTATTTTTAAATTATTTTTCACATACTTCTTTCACTAACTGCCACGCAATACTTCCCTCACGAAGCATTTCTAATGCTTCATTGAATGCAACCCATTTAGCAAGCGCAACTTCGCCGGACAATTCAAATTCCTGTTTTTTAACGAATGCCTTGAAGCCCAGCATCAGCATTTCCTTCGCCTCGTAAGGATAGCTTCTTATGAACTCTACCTTTTGCACATCCTGTCCAATCTCTTCCTTAACTTCTCTTATTACCGTATCTTCTGCCGACTCGTTAAGCTTCATAATACCAGCAACACATACATATCTTCTTTCCTGCCCATAGCTTTGCTGAATAAGTGCCACTTCATTTTCTTCATTTACAACTGCACATATAACGCTTGTTGTAAACATATCCCATAACGGAACCTTACATCCTTCACAATAAGGTATAAGTCCCTCATCACCTATTTCTTTTTTTATTAACTCCTTGCCACAATGTGGACAATACTTAAACCTCATAGTTTTCTCCATTCACAAAATTACTTTTCCTCAACTACAAATACATAAAACAAATCCACATCACTGTCTGTATGCACCAAATGTCCATAGTCACGAACATATTTCACTTTTCCATTTTTGGTAATTATACGATATTTAACATAATCCATCTTCTTATCACTTGCATTTATCTGCTCATAAATGGATTCCCGCACTTTCTGGTAATCCTCAGGATGCACTATCCCCTTGAAAGTACCATTAGTTAATTCTGTAAATTCATCTACTGTTTTACATTCAAAAATGTCCAAAAGCATTTCATTAACACTTATGATTTTCTCTTCTTCATTATCTGCATAAATGAAGAATCCACCCGGCATCATCGAAAGGATACTGTCAACTCCCAATTCACCATTAAGATTTTCTTTGATAAGACTAACACTACTTACCGGCCAGGTTTCTTTGATAATATTTTTGAAATTTGAAAATTCTATCGGCCTTGAATAAAAATATCCCTGATGATAATTTGCTGAATATTTTCCAATAAAATCCTTAATTTCTTGTGTTTCTACTCCTTCAAGGCACACCGTCAGCCCTAAGCGTTTTGCACATTGTACGGTAGAATCCACCACAACTCTATTACTTCCCTTATTTAAAATATTCAAAATAAAAGTCTGGTCAATTTTCACACTGGTAATAGGCAATTCGCAAAGCAAATTAATGGTTGAATTACCGGTTCCATAATCATCAAGCGCAATTTTTATACCATATTCTCTTAAAAATGTAAGCTGTTCTTTTAAATACTTCATATCAAGATTTCGACATCTTTCCGTAAGTTCAAGCTGCAAATTATTAGCCGGAAAATCTATCTCATTTATAATATTTATAACTTCCTTTACAAATTCAGGGCGTTCTAACTGGCTGTACGACATATTAACATTTATAAAAAATTTCGGATAATTTTTTATAATTTCTTTTATATCCTGTACTGCACGACGCAATATCCAAATGCTTAAATCATAAAAACAAGAATGTGATTCCAGATATGGTACAAATCTTCCCGGTGAAACTTCTCCATATATAGGATTTCTCCAACGAATCAAGGCCTCTGCTCCAATAATTTTACCTGTAACTGTAGAAATAAATGGCTGATAGCACAGATAAAATCCTTCACAATTATTTCTGATACTTGCTTTTATAACATCTAACATCTCTAATGTTTTATGATTATTCTCATGCGATTCATCATCAAACACAACCAATTTATTATCATCAGCTTCCTTAGCCTTTTCAAGAGCCGACAACAGATACGAATATATCATTCGATGACTAACTTCATAATTCTTTGTAAATAATGCCCCTCCACACATTTCAATATTAAGAGTAAAACTATCTAAGGAATATCTTGTCAGTGCATTCTGAATTTTTACATAGCTTTCTTTCAAACCTTCTAAATCAGACTCATTAAACACAATTCCAAAGCTTGTACTTTCCAATCTATATACTGTTCCGCCATCCCCAATAATATTACACATTATTTTTGAAATTTCATATAACGCCTTATTACCAAAATCATATCCATACAAAGTATTAATATTATTAAAACGTTTTAACTTCAACGCCATCAATAAACATTCCTTGTTCTTCTTTTTTATTTTGCTGATATGCGATAAAAAGCCTTGAATTTTAGGCAAATCTGTAACGGCATCATAATCTTCTTCCCCCTTATGTACTGTTAAAGTTCCTTTAAATATGTATGGTTTTCCTGTTTCATCAACAAGCATACTTCCCTTACATGTACAAGGCTCATATTCTCCCTTAGCATTTTTAATTTTAAAGCTTATATAAAATGCCTCTTTTTTCTTTAAAAATACCTCTTCAAATTCCTTTTGCGTATTTTCAATATCATCAGGATGTGTAATACTCTCAATTATCTCTTTTGTATTGGCAAATTTGCAGTCTGGCAGCCCCAAATATTCTACCGCTTCTTTACACCAATTAGATACTCCGTTCTCAATGTTCTCAACAAATACAAATTGGCCCTCCGGAACATTTTCTATAAACTCATAGTTATCTATATTATTATCCATAATTCAAATCACATCCTTTATTCCACTCTTTATTTCACATTCTCTAAATATAATTAAATTATATTACCAATTAAGAGTATACGCAAGAAAAAAAGAAACTCCCGACTAATTTATATATAGTCAGGAGTAACTAAATAATTATTAATAAACCTTATTTATATATTCTTCCACCTTTTCCTCAGTCGCAAATCCCACAGAGGCACCATCAAATCCAATCTTATACGAAGCAAATATTTGTGCACGCTTAAGAGCCTCATCCGCTTTAAAACCTTTTGCATAATAATGTACAAAGGAACTGCAAAGTGAATCACCTGCACCAACTGTATTGACAACTTCACCTACTGTAACTGCCGGCATTTCATAGAATTTATCGTCATTCCTTACATACATAAGAACGCCCTTGCTTCCTCTTCCCAGTATAATAATATCATTCTTATATGTCTTTTCTATTTCCATTATAAATTCTTTATATTCTCCCTTTATATTCTCATCACTCAAGAACAGAATATTTGCATACTGCATAAAATCTTTATTGTATTCATCATTTATATCTGATAATACATGTACATCCGTAACAATAATTTTATTGTCTGCTTTAGCTTTTCTTAACAAACCTCTATTAAAGTTTGCATTACATGCCATAACAATATCACAATCTTCATACAATTCTTTTCCACCATCAAGAGTTGCTTCCTGAATATCTTTAAGATCACAGTATATCTGTCTCTTTCCGCTATCATCATATAGCACAACTGAGCTTGGTGTTGCCTTCAAGGAATTAGTCACATATTCCGAAGATATTCCTATCTCAGCTAATTCTCCCTTTATATACCTTGCGCTAAAATCATTTCCCATCATAGATACAAATCTAACGTCATCACCTAATGTCTTTAAAGCTTTTGCCAAATTGTATGCTACACCTGATACTCTGGTATTCACTCCAAAAAACGAATAATCAATTGGAAAATATTCAATCGGAAATTGTTTGATTTTCACTGTAGTTTCTGTGTTAATTAATCCTGATACTAATATTTTTTTCATAACTTTAGCTCCTTTATTCAATCCATTTACAACCTTAAATTCACAATGTTTCAAGCATATTATTAAGACCACGCACAAATTCGTGGTAACCTTTTGGGAAATTTTCGGAGCCATCAGCACTAATAATTTGTTCATCATTTATAACAGCCGTGAAATCAAACATTATTCCATCTTTTACGTTTCGTGGATGTTTACCATGAAAACCATCCCAAGAAATTACACCACATTTATTCATATGTTCGATAAACATATATATATCAATCACTGTACTACTCTCAAGTTCAAGAACAGTTTCTCCGTTTATAAATTTTTCTCTATAAAGTCGTAATTCAAATTTATCTGCTTCATTTATGATTTTATAAACAGTACTACCACGCATTCCTCTTAAAGTAAGAGTTAGCTCCTTCACCAATATAACCTTTTTAGAACATTTATTTCTTAATATTTTTTTAACATCTTAAGCTTATCTCCTCATGTATAAAAATATTTAAGATAAATCCAATTCTTCTTGATGTCTGATAAATTCCCCAAGAAGAATATCATAAATACGGGCAAGTGTTTTATTGTCAAGTTCCTTTGCTACTTCCTTACAATTATAACAAAGAATTAATTTTTGCTCTGAATCATCATCTGTATGTAAGATTTCCGGTAATTGCCCTGCCTTAGGAAGTGATGAAAGTTTCAAATTGTTAATGGCCCCAACTGCCTCTGCCGACATACAAAATTCCTCATCAAAAGAATATTCCTCTCCCTTTGACACAAGATATCCTTCGGCAAACATATCATTCGTTCCTTCTCTTTTTACACGTACATATAAACATGAATCACACTTTGAATTATTATAGCTCAAATCCATCTTTGTCCAATTGGATACTGATATAGCACGACTCTCAAAAAGCTCCACCATTTCTTTTACTGCATTGTCCGGAATAAAATTTGATTGGTTATTCGAGGCGTAAAGGTGTTCTCCTGACGCAAACGTTATATTAACAGAAGCACCATAATTATCGGGAAGCCCTGCCACCAAACAACTCTCGCCGTTATACTTTGCAAGATCATATTCAGTAACAATACGGTTCAAATCACTCATAAACTTCACCGATTCCCTAAATCTTTGTTCAAACACTGAACCGTACCTGTCACGGCATTTATAACTTCCTTTTACCGCACCATTTTCAAGTGCTGCTTTAAGGTTATAGACATATCCGCAATACTCATTCTCTTTTGCAGCTGCGACAGTGGACATTTCAACGCTAAATCTGATAATAAGTGTCGATTGAATATGCTTCGGTGCATTTATAACCACCTTTTTCTCAACTCCACCATCTTCTTCCATATCCCCATACATATGTTTCTGTTTTTTAGATTTGAAAAATGTTAATTTTTTCATACATCACCTCAATATATATCTGACAGCCTTGTTACAACGTGTCAGCATATGTATTCTATATAAACTCACCGTGACTAAAGTTTCTTTCTTAAACCTAATATAAACCTAAATGTATTCCTCTGTCAAATTGTAATATCCAGCTTAGTTAAAAGCAGGCGAAACCTGAAATTTATCTTTATAACCTATATGGCAATAAATCGCCAATGGTCGTAATCGTTCCGTCTTCTAAAAGCACTTCACACAAATAATTATCATCGTGAATACTATTAATAAATTCCCTACAACGACCACATGGTGCACAACCACAACCATTATCATCAACGCCGGTTGCTACCATTTTAACTATTTTAGACTCACCCGCTGTTATCATTGCTGCCGCTGCAGCGTGTTCTGCACAAAATCCCATTCCTGCTGGAACATCAATGCAAACTCCCGTATATACATTTCCCTTATCTGTTAGAAATGCCGCCGCAACTGTACCTGCTGTTGCAAGTTTTGATATTCTTCTTTCATTCAATGTATCTACCGCTATTTCTTGTAACTCTTTAAATTCCATAATTACCTCCACAAAATTCAAATTCAGCTCTCAGTTAAACATATTGGCTTACTGAAATCTATCTCTCATCAATATCTATCAATACAGCTCTGCATGGCGAACCATCCGCACCTGATAAATTCAGCGGAGCAGCATTTAAGAAATAAACACCCTCAGACACTTCCGACAAACGAATTCCTTCAAGTAAAACAACATC
>JAFQLS010000015.1 GCA_017396555.1 Lachnospiraceae bacterium
AGCTTTGTTAGGTTTATTCTTTGTATTTTTAATAATATATCCTTTCCGAATAACACCAATAATTATATATAATATAGCATTTTAACTTTGTATTGTAAATATATTTTTAGTATTTTTATTGTTTCCGTTGTTGCCAATGTTTCCGCTTACTCCTATTACTTCTTTTCATTACTTTTTATTAATATATAAAGTTATTGGAAACATTAGAAACATATATATTTATCTTGACAATTCAAAAAAAAAAATACAATAAGTATATAAAACTGACCGCAAAATTTTTCGTGCCAAGCTGCTTCAGCGAGGCACGATATGTATTCCACAATTGACAATCTACCCAAAAAGCAATTGTGAACTCTTTAACAGGCTTTCTACGGAAAGGGATCTGACTGGCAGACCCGGGGTGCCCTGTATAAAAACGAACACGCTAAGGCCAGAAAAATAGACGCCTCAGGGATGGGGCGCCTATTCCATGTAATTTATAATATATTATAAAAAGGAGGGCATAATTATGCTTAAAGGAAGAAGATTATTATCGATAGTTTTAACATGTGTTTTTTTATTTTCGTTAACTGCTTGTTCTGGTGGAGGTGATAATAAAAAAGATACAAGCACAACTGCACCAACAACTAAGGCAGAAGATACTACAAAAGAATCTACTACTAAGGAACCTGAAACAACAACAGAAGAACCAACTACTGAAAAACCAACGTATTCTAAGGAAATGAGTTTTACAATTAGAGCTGATAAAAAAGATATGTTTGATGGTTTAATTGTAGAAAAAGGGTATAAATTTGTTATAAATGATATAATGCCTGAGGGAGATGGATTTGATGATCATGACAGAGGAATGTTATCTATGAAAGTTGCGTATGCTCTTTTTAGAGAATGTACACCAACAAGTGGTGAAATAAGTGATATTGTATACAGTGGTGGTTCACAACTCGAAATGCTTTCTACTAGTCAAAACCTTGTCATAGAATATGTAGGTTCTGATAAATTAGTTTTTGAGTTAGATGAAGTAAAAGAAGTTACAAAGCATGATCCAGAGGGGAATGAAATAATTGATGATTATGCTTATTTTATTGTACATCCAGTTGAATAATTAAAAAGAAAAACTATTCTTTTTGGCACTATATTATATAGTGCTTTTTCTAATGTATGCCAACCGTAAGGGTGGTTTTATACAAATAAAAACGGAGGTAAAAGGCGTAAGTATGATAATCCATCATACACATCCATTTCAATTATTGTAATTTCTTATTTACCTACTGACTTCTACACTCTAGAATTCAGTAGGTATTTTTGCTCTCACCACAAGCCATTCAATACAGAGAAATCTAATTAAAAGAATGACCGCTCCTACTCATAGTGTCATTCCAAATCACAATTTCTAGCTAAAAGTATGACCACTCCTACTCATAGTGTCATTCCAAATCACAATTTCCAGCTAAAAGAATGACCACTCCTACTCATAGTGTCATTCCAAATCGCAAATTCTAGCTAAAAGTATGACCACTCCTACTCATAGTGTCATTCCAAATCACAATTTCTAGTTAAAAGTATGACTATTCCTACTCATAGTATCATTCCAAATCACAATTTCTAGCTAAAAGTATGACTAATACATCACTTTCATTCATTCCAAATTCAAATTTTCACCCAAAAGTATGACACACATAAAGCGCACTACCACATCTGGCAGGTAACCTCCCACCAAATACAAGGTATCTTATAAAATCAGCAGACGACCTTCGTCAAATACCGGCACTTTGCCGAAATCGAAAACGTGTCGGATGTAATTTATATAAGACACCATTTATATCGAAAAAGGTACCGACCTCAGCCGATACCCTTAAAACACAAATCTATTTTATTTACTTAATAACTTTTCCATCATCTTGTAGCCTTCATCAAGGAAGTTGCCACTAGCCTCGGCATCCTTCTCGTTATAACTCCAAGATTCATTCTTCTCATCTGTACTGTCATATAACATATATGGTACAGGGTCTGATGTATGAGTTCTTACGCAAATTGGTGTTGGATGGTCTGGTAATACAACCATTCTGAAATCAACTCCTGCTGCCTTAAGCCCTTCATATACAGGCTTAATAATTCTTGAGTCGAGAAATTCAATAGCTTTAACCTTTCTCTCAACACTTCCCTGGTGCCCCATTTCATCCGGTGCCTCAACGTGGATGTATACAAAATCAAAGCTATCCTTAGTCACTGCATCGATAGCTGCCTGAGCCTTACCTTCATAATTAGTCTCAAGCTGACCATTAGCACCTTCAACTACAATATTATGCATATCAGCACCAACAGCAATACCCTTAAGTAAGTCTACCGCTGAAATCATAGCACCATTTTTGTGATATTTTTCTTCAAATGAAGTTAAGATAGGCTTTGTTCCTGCTCCCCAGAACCAAATTGAGTTAGCCGGATTTAAGCCCTTCTCAATTCTTTCAAGGTTGAGAGGATGATTAGCTAAAATATCATAACTCTTCTTCATCATTTCCTTTAAAGCCTCTTCCTTAGGAAGATAATCACCTATAACTTTTCCTAAGATATCGTGAGGAGGTGTAAGTTCTACAACCTCGCCCTTATCCCAGATTGTAAGATGTCTATAACTTGTTCCAAGATAATACTTGTAAATATCATTTTCAAGCTCTTTCTTAACAGCCTCAAGAAGAACTGCTGCGTCCTCTGTGCTGATTTCACTTGAGCTGTGGTCGATGATAGTCTTTTCTTCATATGGCTTATCATCTGTTGATACCGTTACGATGTTGCACCTAAGTGCAATATCTGTATCCTTCATATCCACTCCGATACTTAAAGCTTCAAGTGGAGAACGACCTGTGTAATATTTCTTAGGGTCATAACCGATAACAGAAAGATTTGCTGTGTCACTACCCGGGCTCATTCCTTCCGGAATTGTATGTACAAGTCCTATTTCAGACTTCTTAGATAATTCATCCATTGTAGGTGTAGTAGCATATTCAATAGGTGTTTTTCCACCAAGCTCTTCTATAGGCTTATCCGCCATTCCGTCTCCTAATACAACTACATACTTCATAATATATTGCCTTCTTTCTAAGTTAAATTAATCTTCAATTCTAATTCTTGTAATGATTCCGTCAACCTTCGAAGCCGCCTCTTCAAATGCTGCTTCTGTAAGTTCGCTTGTAATAAATGCAAACTCATCTGTAAGCTCTGCAACCTTAATAACCTGAACCTTACCAAATGCTTCTTCAATCTGAGCAAGTCTGTCTTCAGCCTGACCGCTTACACGAACAAAGAACTTCTTAGACGACAACTTAATATCTGTAATTTCAAGTTTCTTGCTGCTCCACTGAATAATAACATTTGTGTTAAGATGTTTAACTGCATCTACAATATCTGATACAACTGCACTCGCTGTTGGAAGCTTACCTGCACCGCTTCCGTAGAACATAACATCACCAAGAACATTTCCGTTTACAAGGATACCATTAAACACACCATTTACGCTATATAAAGGATGAGTTGAATTAACCATAACCGGTGCTACATAAGCATAGAACTTATCATCAACCTTCTTAGCCTTACCAAATAACTTAACTGCGCAACCAATAGAATTAGCATACTTAAAGTCCACGTCTGTAATCTTTGTGATACCTTCTGTATAAATATTTTCGTAGTCAACATCTTTACCAAACGCAAGTGATGCTAAGATAGCAATCTTTCTACATGCATCGAAACCTTCTACGTCAGCTTCCGGATTTCTCTCAGCATAACCAAGATCCTGTGCTTCCTTAAGAACTGTGTCAAATGCAAGTCCTTCCTGACACATTTTTGTAAGTATGTAATTAGTTGTACCATTTAAGATACCTGTAATCTCTGTAATCTCATCAGCTGTCAAAGACTGATTAAGTGGTCTGATAATTGGAATACCACCACCAACACTTGCTTCAAACAAGAAGTTTCTATTGTGTTCCTTTGCAATCTTAAGAAGTTCTGCACCATGCTTCTCAACTAATTCTTTATTTGATGTACAAACGCTCTTACCTTTTTCAAGTGCTGCCTTAACAAAATCATATGCCGGATTAACTCCACCCATAACTTCTGCAACAATTTCAACCTCTGGGTCATTTAATATAACATTATAGTCATGCACAAGAATATCCATAACAGGGTCACCGGGAAATTCTCTAAGGTCTAACACATACTTAATGTTAATGTCCTGTCCCGCCTTCTTATTAATACTCTCCTGATTTGTTCTGATAACTTCTACCACACCAGAACCAACTGTACCATAACCTAATACTGCGATGTTAATCATAACTACCTCCACTATTCTCTCGCTAAAATTTTTAAGTAATGAATTCCTTTATCTGATTCAATTGCTTCTATCATCTCGGACACATTTTGTGTATCCGGAAGAATACCTACACTTAAAGTTAAGGACGCTACTCCGTTAACCGGAATAGTCTGATGAATGGTTAAAATATTAGCCTTATATTCAGCAATCTGCTTAAGCACCTTAGATAAAATCCCAGGCTCATCATCCATCTGAAGAACAAATGTTATCGTTCTTCCCCTTGCGTTATCATGAAATTTGAAAATATCATCTTTGTATTTGTAAAACGAACTTCTGCTAAGTCCGACCTTATCGGTAGCTTCCTGTATAGTCAAAGCTCTCTCTGATTCCAAAAGCTTCTTAGCTTCCACAACCTTAAGCAATACCTCCGGAACAGCCTTACGTCTTACAACAAAATATTCTGCTTTATCGTTCATAGGACAACTCCTTATTTTTTTCGTTAAGTGTTCGCAAAGGAAATACACTTGTTTTTCCTAGAGGGAATTTTATCACAGAAGTTCTGCTTTATCAACCACTTTTTAGAAATAAAAAAGGAAGTTGCCAAATTAATGACAACTTCTTACATACGCATCTTATTCTTCTTCAGTTTCAGAATCCTGCAATAAATCTTTAATTGCCTCTCTTTCTGATGGCAACAAAACATTTATAGGGTCAATTACTATAATAAGCTTTCCATTAACACTAACAACTTTTTTTACATACTCTGTTTCCTGATTCTTAATGATTATTGGTGCATCATGAACCATTTCAACATCTACATTCTGAATTTCCTCTACCGAATCAACTTCTAAAGCTAACAAAAAGTCCCCGGACTGTACTATTATTAATCTTGTTTCAAGAGTAGGTTCTATTTCTTCTAACCCAAATTTGCTTCTGATACTAAATACAGGGATTACATCGCCTCTAAGATTAATAATACCTTTTATATGGCGACTAGAATTTGGAATTCTGCTAATTTCCTGCATTCTTTCTATACCTCTCACATCACCAATATACACACCATATTTTTCGCCGCCAATATTAAATACTACTGGTCTAAAATTCGCCATACTACATCCTCCGTTCTTTTGCTACACTTCTTCCTTGTTACCTATGCTAAGCCATTTCAAATATGCATTGATAAATATATCAATCCCACCATCAAGTACATTTCCAACATTACCTGACTCAGCATTAGTTCTATGATCCTTAACCATTGTATAAGGCTGCATTACATAAGACCTTATCTGATTACCAAATCCATTTTCCTTTACTTCTCCACGGATATCTGATACCTTATCGGCATTTTCCTCCTGCTTCATAATATAAAGCTTTGCTTTAAGCATCTGCATAGCTTTGTTCTTATTCTGAAGCTGTGAACGTTCATTTTGACATTGAACAACAATACCTGTAGGGATGTGAGTTATTCTGATTGCCGAAGATGTTTTGTTAACATGCTGTCCACCTGCTCCACTTGAACGATAGGTATCAACTCTTAAATCATCTTCATTAATCTCAATATCCAAATCTTCCTCTATATCTGGCATTATATCACAAGATGAGAAAGATGTCTGCCTTTTTCCTGCTGCATTAAACGGAGAAATTCTTACAAGTCTATGCACTCCATGTTCTGACTTAAGATATCCATATACATTTTCCCCATTTATCTGCATTGTAATAGACTTAATTCCTGCTTCATCACCATCCAGATAATCAAGAACCTCTACTGAAAATCCTTTTTTCTCTGCCCATCTCTGATACATTCTATATAACATAGATGTCCAGTCACATGATTCTGTCCCACCTGCACCGGCATGCAAAGTTAGAATAGCACCGCATTTATCATACTCGCCTGACAGCAAGGTATTAATTCTAAGCTCCTCAAAGGCATTTCTAAACTCCTCAAGCTCCGTTCTAATGTCTTCTAATATAGACTCGTCATTTTCTTCATAACCAAGTTCAATCATAGTAATAATATCTTCATAACCTGTATGGAGCTTATTATATTTCTCTATGACCAGCTTCAGCGAATTCAATTCCTTCATAATGTTCTGTGAAGCTTCTACATTATCCCAAAATCCCGGCTGTTCCATATTAGTCTCTAATTCCATTATTCTGCTTTCTTTGAAAGCTAAGTCAAAGTGAATCCCTCAATTCTTTTAATGGTTGTTCAAATGTATTAACCTCATACTTAATCTGATCAAGCTCTACCACTAAAATCACCTTCTTCCACAACACTGTTTATATTTCTTACCACTTCCACATGGACATGGTGCATTAGGATATATCTTCTGTTCCGCACGTTTCTTAGGTTGCTTTGTTGCACTTTCATCTTTGTTAGTTCCCGTAACCTTAGCAACCTGCTCTCTTTCAACCTTCTGTTCAACCTTTACGTGCATAAGTAATCTTACTGTATCTTCACGAATGCTCTGGATAAGTCCATTAAACATATCGAAACCACTCATCTTGTATTCTACAACCGGATCTCTCTGACCATATGCCTGTAAGCCAATACCCTGACGCAACTGATCCATATCGTCAATATGATCCATCCATTTTCTATCAATAACTTTAAGTAAAATTACTCGTTCTAATTCTCTTACCTGCTCAGCCTCCGGGAATTCAGCCTCTTTTTCTTCATATAATTTAACGGCCTGTTCTTTAAGCTGGTGTTTAAGCTGGTCTTTCTTAATTCCTTCAATATCCTCTCTTGTAACCGGCTTGATTGGAATAATTGGTATAAGAACCTGATTAAGTTCTTCAAGATTCCATTCATCCTTAGATACATCATCACTAAGAACACCATCCACAACACTTTCAACAGTTTCTGTTATCATTTTATAAATAACATCTCTCATACTCTCGCCATCAAGAACTCTTCTTCTCTCTGCATAAATAATTTCTCTCTGTTCATTATTTACAGCATCATATTCAAGAAGATTCTTTCTGATACCAAAGTTATTATTTTCTATCTTTGTCTGTGCTTTTTCGATAGCATTAGAAAGCATCTTATGTTCAATCTGCTCATTTTCAGGGACACCAAGTGCATTAAATACTGACATAAGTCTCTCCGAACCAAAAAGTCTCATAATATCATCTTCAAGAGAAATGAAAAATCTTGATTCACCTGGATCTCCCTGACGACCGGCACGACCACGAAGCTGATTATCAATACGTCTTGATTCATGTCTTTCTGTACCTATAATCTTAAGTCCGCCTGCTGCCCTTGACTGTTCATCAAGCTTAATATCAGTACCACGACCAGCCATATTAGTAGCTATGGTAACAGCACCATGCACACCAGCTTCCGCAACTATTTCTGCTTCAAGCTCATGGAATTTTGCATTCAAAACTTTATGCGGTATACCCTGTTTCTTAAGCAATGCACTTAATTCCTCTGAAGCTTCAATTGTTATAGTACCAACAAGCACAGGCTGCCCTGTCTTATGTGTTTCAACTATTTCATTTACTATAGCTCTAAGCTTTTCCTTCCTAGTCTTATACACAGCATCCTGCTGATCAATTCTTGCAATCGGACGATTAGTTGGTATCTCAACTACGTCCATTCCGTAAATATTTCTAAATTCCTGTTCCTCTGTAAGAGCTGTACCGGTCATACCACTCTTCTTCTGATATTTATTAAAGAAGTTCTGGAATGTAATAGTTGCAAGTGTCTTACTCTCTCTCTTAACCTTAACATGCTCCTTAGCTTCAATTGCCTGATGAAGACCATCCGAATATCTTCTACCCGGCATAATACGACCTGTAAATTCGTCAACTATAAGAACCTGATCGTCCTTAACAACATAGTCCTTATCTCTAAACATAAGGTAATGAGCACGAAGTGCGAGAATAATATTATGCTGAATCTCAACATTTTCAGCATCAGCGAGGTTATCTATTGAGAAGAATCTCTCAACCTTGTGCACACCTTCTTCTGTAAGGTTAACGACCTTATCCTTCTCATTAACTACAAAATCACCTTCTTCTGTGATTTCTTCCTTCATAATAGCAGCCATTTTAGTCATTTCCTGACTAACACTACCCTTCTTAAGCTGTTTAGCCAATATATCACATGCTTCATACAATTTTGTGGACTTTCCACTCTGACCCGAAATAATAAGCGGTGTTCTGGCTTCATCAATAAGAACCGAGTCAACCTCATCCACAATAGCATAATGCAAGCCTCTCTGAACAAGCTGTTCTTTGTAAATAACCATATTATCACGAAGATAGTCAAATCCTAGCTCATTATTAGTAATATATGTAATATCACATTCGTATGCCTTTCTTCTCTCGTCATTATCCATAGAATTAAGGACACAACCTACTGTAAGTCCTAAAAATCTGTGAACCTGACCCATCCATTCAGCATCACGGTGTGCAAGGTAATCGTTAACAGTAACGACATGTACGCCCTTACCTTCTAACGCATTCAAATAAGCCGGCAAAAGACATGTCTGTGTCTTACCTTCACCAGTTCTCATTTCTGCGATACGACCCTGATGTAAAATAATACCACCAATAAGCTGTACCTCATAATGCTCTGTATTCATTACTCTTCTTGCTGCTTCTCTTACAGTTGCATATGCTTCAGGTAAAATATCATCTAATGTTTTTCCATTTGCTAATTGTTCCTTAAACTGTCTTGTCTTATCTCTAAGTTCTTCATCGCTTAATGCCATCATAGAATCTCTGTAACCTTCAATCTTCTTAACAAGTGGCATTATTCGCTTTATTTCTCTCTGGCTATGTGTTCCAAAAATCTTACTTGCAATTCCCATTATCTTGCTCCTAAATAAAAGTATTAAGTGTATATATAGTATCCCACTATAAAAAACACCTATGATATTATATCACTTAAAGAGAACATATTCAAGGAATTTTGGTTTTATCTTTTAAACGCAAAAATGACGCGACATATCTATCGCGCCATTTTTTTACCCACTCCTAAAACTCAGGTTCTATCAACCCGTACGTGTTACCTTTTCTCTTATATACTACATTAACCTCATCTGTGTCAGCATTTCTAAACACATAGAAATTATGTCCTAATAATTCCATCTGGATACAAGCTTCTTCTGCGTCCATTGGCTTAATTCCAAATCTCTTAGATCTGATAATCTTAATCGAATCATCTTCATCATAATCGTTATCAATATATTCTGACGAGAAGCTTTCTCTTGCATGCTGCTTATCTGTAATCTTATTCTTATACTTCTTAAGCTGTCTCTCGATAATCTCTTCAACCAAATCAATTGACACATACATATCGCTACTTACCTGTTCAGAACGAATTATATTACCCTTAACCGGTATAGTAACCTCTATCTTCTGTCTCTCCTTCTCCACGCTCAATGTTACGATAACCTCTGTATCTGGTGTGAAGTATCTCTCCAACTTACCAATTTTTTCTGTAACAGCGCTTCTTAAACCCTCTGTAACGTCGATGTTTCTTCCTGTAATTACAAATCTCATGATGTCCATCTCCTTTTCCCAATATTGGAGTTATCACTAGGATTCCCCCACATAAATAAACCACAAAAATCAATGGCTTATTTATAATAAACATTATACCATATTGTACATTTTTTTCAAGAAAAAACCATCCTTCGCACCTACTTTTTTTGTCAATAGTTTTTTCAATTTTTTTCTTTTTTATTTAGTTTTCACAAAACATTTGTTCCAGTATTTTCCTACTATATTTACTATCCTATATCCACCACGATAATGTGGATAATGTGGATAACTTCGTTTATAACTTAATTTTTTACAAATTTCTACATAATTCTTTGTATGTTTTTTAATAAGTTATCCACAATTTTTCAGCTTAATGATAGTTTTTTATGACAAGTACTTTTTTATATACATTTATTTTTTGTGAAAAGTAAATAATCCCAACAAATGTCAATAGTTCTTTTTACTCATTTTATTACTTCGCGAATTGAAGTTCTTTATAACTTTACAACAACACTATTTTAATGTATACTTTAAATAGTACAAATGATTAGGGAGGTCATTATGAGCAAAAAAGCTACGAAAGCTGCTGATAACTTGTTCTACATAGCACGTTATGAAGCATCCCACACTAACCCACAATTAACAAGTCGTGAAAATGCTGCTGAAATACTTGGTATAGACAGAACAAGATTAGCACGTATAGAACTTGGTAATATTTTACCTTATCCCGAGGAAGTACTAATTATGTCAAAGGTTTATAACAGACCTGAGTTATGTCATATGTTTTGTTCCATGGAATGTACACTCGGCAAATGTACAATGAACGAATTAAATGTTATTGGAGATTTTGACCGATTGGCTCTTCAGGTATTAGGTTCTATAGAAAATGTTGCTTCGTTAAAAACAAAGCTTATCAAAATTGCAGAAGATGGTACCATCACTCCTGATGAAGTTGATGATTTCCAGTCTGTGCTTGATGCCCTTGACAGAATAGCAAGCAATGCTACTTCTCTTAAGATATGGGCTGAAAAAAATATTAAGTTAAAAAGCAAAAAAAATTAATAACAGGAGACTAACCATTCACTGATTAGTCTCCTGTTATTATCTACCAATCTTATTTTCGCATAAATATTACTAAAATATTTTAAACAACATATAAAAAGTGGTGTCCTGACATTTATATGCCCTAACACCACTATATTTACATTCTGAACAGTTGCTCCAATTTATACAACTGTTTTATCTTTTAATAAATTATTCTTCTTGCTGCAACAGGAGTTCTATAGAATGCATTCGAAACTATAATTCCCTGACTTGGTGTACTTGCATGTACAACCTGTCCATTTCCAATATAAATAGCTGCATGTCCGATATAATATCCACCATTAGAATATAACAAAATATCTCCCGGCTGTAATTCGTCTAATGATACCGCTATACCATTGTACTGCTGGTCAGATGATACTCTGTTAAGAGAATATCCAAAATTAGCATATACAAGTGATGTAAATCCTGAACAATCTGTACCATTTGTCAAGCTATTTCCACCATATACATATGGACATCCAACATATTGCAATGCAAATGCTACTACTGCCTGTCTTTTCTTTGCTAATGAAGATTTCTCAGTCTTAGATGCATTCTGAGCTGCTGCTGCCGCCTTATCTGCTTCAGCCTTCATAGCTGCCTGTCTTGCAGCTTCTGCCTCTGCTGCTGCCTGTCTTGCAGCTTCTGCCGCTGCTGCTGCTTCCTCTGCACGCTTACGTTCTTCTTCTAACTTAGCCTGCTCTTCTTCTAATGTAATAGCTGTATCAAAGTTAATGTCAATCTTGACAAACTCCATCGATACCCAGCCCTTAATATCTCCATCTACACAAATATATACCCACTCATCACCATATTCTTCAACATCAAATACTCCTCCCTGTGGTAACTGTGTAAGTAATGTAGTATCTGTTCCCTGTCCTTCTCTTACATTAAGTGTAGGACAAGTAACTGTTGCTGTAACGTGGGCAATTTCCAAAGCCTTAGCTTCTGCTTCATCACCGGTTATAAAATACTCACTCTTTATATAACCTTTAACATTACCTGATTCAATTTTGTACCAGCCATTAGTTTCTTTAATAATAGTAGCTGCACAATTATTATATATCTTACCTACAATTTCACTCTCTGTCGTAGGTTTCTTTCTAACATTAACATAATTATATACCTGTGAAACCGCAATTGTATCATAGTAATCTGTTTCTTTTTCTGTCTGTTTCTCTGTTTCCTTATTTGGTTTCTTTGCCGGTTTCTTAGTTGCCTTCTCTGTCTCTTTCTCAGTCTGCTTTTCTGTCTCAGCTTCTGTAGACTCTTCAACCTTACCCTGCGCTACGGTATCAGTAAGTAATGCTACAATATCTGCTGTCTCTTCTGTATTATTCTCATAATACTTATCAAGCATAGCAGTTACACCAGCACTTGCTACACCAACGCCACCATTATAAGCCTTGGCGCTCATAGAACTCGCCAAGATTACTGCCAAACTACATGCACAAACAGCCGATACACCCAATATCTTTCCTTTCATCGAAATTCCTCCATATATTCACTGCAACCCTAAATGTTACAAAATTATTAACAATTTGCTTGTTTAGTATAACAAACTCGTCATACTTTGTCAACAAAACTATTACTATTTATTGAGTTTTTTCCACTTTTTATGCTATAATACATAAAATTCACTATTATTAGGAGGCAAAAATGCACAATAAAACTGTTTTGATAACTGGTGCTTCACGTGGAATTGGTCGTTCAACAGCAAAGAAATTTATATCCGAAGGATATAATGTTATTATTATCTGCAAAAACGATATTTCCAGAATGAATGATTTAAAGCAACTTGCTGATACAAACAATTTAATATGCCTTATGTATGAGTGTGATGTATCTTCATATGAAGCCGTAACAAATATATTTAATGATATACACGCAAAGAATATTAATATAGATATCGTTGTCAACAATGCAGGAATCAGTCACGTCGGATTATTGCAGGATATGACTGTAGAAGAATGGAATTCTACAATTAATACTAATCTTTCTTCAGTATTTTATATTTGTAAAAATGTAATACCCGGTATGCTCAAAAAGCACAACGGAAAAATAATAAACATTTCTTCAATCTGGGGAATTGTCGGAGCATCCTGTGAGGTAGCTTATTCAACAACTAAAGGTGGCGTTAATTTATTTACAAAAGCGCTTGCAAAAGAGCTTGCACCAAGCAATATCCAAGTAAATGCTATTGCCTGTGGAGTAATTGATACGGATATGAATTCTCATTTATCCAATGAAGACAAACAAAATCTGGAAGCTGAAATTCCAACAGGACGTATGGGAACTCCGGATGAAATCGCAAATATTATTTATGATATTGCAAATTCAGGCGAATATATGACAGGACAAATCATAACTGTTGATGGGGGATTTATTTAATCCTCCTTTTTTTGTATAAAGCTCCAATTATTGTCAATACTTCTAACAAAAGGTCAGGAGGAATATGATGATAAGTACTAATTTAGAAGAAAACATTAATTTCATTGAAGAGACTCTTCCCATAGGATTAAGCTTCGATATTATAACCAGAGAACTTTACTTTGGCAAAAGTAAGGTATATTGGCTGGGCTTAAACGGATTATCGAATACAGAAATCCTACAACGAATCTTTTCAGATTTACAATCCGATTCAGAAGGTCATATTGATGATATTAATAACTATGTGGCTTCCCACATAGGCTATGTACAAACAACTTTTTGCAAGGAAATGAACAAGGCCATCGAGGGTGTATTAACAGGATGTTCTGCATTATTTATTGACGGATTTGATACAGCGGTAATTCTCGACACCAGATCCTATCCGTTAAGAAGTATTGATGAACCAGCTACCGAAAAGGTTCTCAGAGGTGCAAAGGAATGTTTTATTGAATCAATAGTATCAAATTCATCCCTTATTAGAAGACGTATAAAAAATCCAAAATTAACCTTTGAAATATTCAGTGTAGGCACAGAAAGTAAAACAGATGTAGCCATTGCCTATACTGATTACAACACCTCTGCTGATTTAATTAATTTCCTGAGAAACAAATTAACTAACATTGATGTAACAACACTTACTCTTGGTACCAAAAGCCTTGAAGAGCTGCTAATAAAACGACATTGGTATACACCAATGCCGAGCATACTAACCACCGAGCGACCGGATGTCGCCTGCAGCTATATTGCCGAAGGTCACATTGCCATAATAGTTGACAATTCACCTTCCGTTATAATTTTACCTTGCACAATTTTTCAGTTCACACAGGCTCCCACCGATTACTACAAATCACTTGCTATGGGAAACTATGTGAGGTTTATCAGATTTATCTGCGTATTATTAGGACTATTGACCCTTCCGATTTATATGGTGTTTCAAAATGATATTTCTGTTATTCGTATGTTTGTATATACACTTGCTATTGAATTTTCTTTAGACTTATTCAAATATTCCACAGCTCACGCTCCTAGTGAATATTCCGGTTCTCTATCCCTTATTGGCGGACTCATCCTAAGTGATTCTGCCATTAAGCTTAACTGGACATCTCCTGAAATCATTTTCTACGGAGCGGTAACAATGCTTGCAACTATGGCACTTTCACATATTGAATTTGCCGAAGCCATACGACTGTACCGATTACTGCTGGTTTTATGTACAGGTTTATTTGGCACTGTAGGTTTTATTGCAGGACTATTATTGATAGCTTTTTCAATAATAAAAACTCCCACCCTACCAGGCAGGAGCTATTTCTGGCCTTTATATCCTTTTAACAAAGAGGCACTCAAAAGATTACTTATTCGATTTCAGGCAACCAAAGCACAGCCTATTCAGAATCAAAAATCTCGTTAACCACCTTAATATATTCTTCTATATGCTTTGATTTTTTTATTTTTTTGTATTGTTTTTCACACTCCGGAAATAAATCAATCATATAGAACCAAACCTCTTTCAATTTATTAAGGACATTTATATCTCCAAATAAATGTTCCTTATAAATTGATAACAATTCACTATGAAATTCTCTTAATTTTACATAATCTATATCTTTATTTGATTTTATCTGATTAACTAATCCAGGATTACTAATAAGCCCTCTCCCAATCATAATTCTATCAATATCCGGATATTTTTTTACGAACGTATTATATGTATTCTTATCTACTATATCACCATTATAACACAGTTTATTTATGCTATTATCAACAGCATACTCAAAACTATCCATATCCGGCATTCCTTGGTAAAATTGCTCTCTCACTCTGGGATGTATTATCAGTTCCTTCATAGAATACTTATTGTAAATATCAAGAAGCCTCGGAAATTCTTCCCTATCCATCTTGCCTATTCTGGTCTTTATAGTTATATCTATCTCACATTTTGAAAATATTTCGTATAAGAACTCATCCAACTTACCCGGTTCTGCAAGAAATCCGGAGCCTTTTCCACTTGATACAACTGTTCCTGACGGACAGCCAAGATTAAGATTAACCTCTTTATATCCCATTTTCTTAAGCTCTGTGGCAAGCTTCAAAAAGCCTTCTGCGTTATTGGTAAGAATTTGAGGAACTACATTTAACCCTTCATTATGCTCAGGCAATATTTCATTTAGTTCTCTTGTTCGAAAATTTCTCTTAGCCGCAGGCACTATAAATGGTGTGAAATATTTATCAATTCCCGGATAATATCTATCATGAAGATTTCTATATATATAAGTTGTAAGCCCCTCAAGAGGTGCAAAATAGTACTTCATCTTTTAGGCGTTCTCCACTTCTATCTGACACATTTTCATAGCCTCAAGCGCGTTGTTATGCGACTGTGGTGTTACACCTGCACAACATTTTGCATCAACTATAACCTTAATCTCTGGCATAAATGCCTTAACAAGCATTGCATTAGATATTACGCAAATATCTGTACACAAACCGATTAATGTAACACTTTCAAGTTCATTATTTTCGCTAAGGTAATTTGCAAGTTCCACCGAACCAAATGTTGGCTTATCAAACACCTGCATATCACCATTTCTAAGCTTGTCAATATCTTCTCTGATTTCCCAACCTTCGCTATCCTTGATGCAATGCTTAACAGGAAGCTTCCTGCCTTCCTGAGTATCCAAATAATTTTCAAAATGTGTGTCTCTTGTAAAAATCACTTCACCTTCAAAATTCTTAATCTTATCAATAACATTATTAACAATAGCTTCAGCTTCTTTTGTTCCTAATGTACCATCAATAAAATCATTTTGCATATCAACTACAACTAACACATTTCTCATAAAAATACCTCCAATCTTTATTTAAAAAAGTCATACAAACCATAAACGAACACAAACACAATTATCAGAGGAAGAACATAGGTAATATATCCTCTCATCCATTCCCTAACTCTCATTCCTTTACCTGCATTTGCTTCTTCTAGAAAATTATTCCATCCCCAGCCTTTCTTCGTTACACAAAATAGCACAAAGGCCAACGAGCCTAGCGGAAGAATAATATTACTTACCAAAAACTCTTCCAAATCCATCAAATTAGAACTGCCTCCAAACGGCTTTATTCCTTTAAGCACATTAAATCCAAGTATACATGGCAGAGAAAGAATCAGCATTGCTATTCCATTTATAAGTGATGATTTCTTCCTGCTCCATCCAAACATATCCATCGTACTTGAATTGATACCTTCAAACACGGTAAATATTGTAGAAAGTGCTGCAAATGACATAAATACAAAGAATAAACTTCCCCATAATCTTCCCATTGGAATATTATTAAAAATATTTGGCAAAGTTATAAAAATTAGACTTTTTCCACTATCAACCTTTACACCATAAGCAAAACACGCCGGGAACATTATAAGTCCTGAACAAAATGCAACAAATGTGTCAAGCACTGCTACATTTACAGCCTCACCCATAAGTCTTCTTTCTTTACCAATGTAGCTTCCAAATAATGCCATAGCACCCATACCTAGACTCAAGGTAAAAAACGCCTGATTCATAGCACCAACAATTACATTTCCTATTCCCACCGACTTCATTCTGTCAATGTCAGGTAAAAGATAAAACTTAAGTCCTTCTTCTCCACCTTTTATAAATATACTATTAATTGCAAGCACAATCATTATTCCAAGCAATAATATCATCATTACCTTGGTTACTTTCTCCAGACCCTTCTGTAATCCTACTGAACATAAACCAAATCCAAGAATAACTACTATACTCACATAAATAATCATACTCTTTTCATCTGCTAAAACTTCATCAAATTTGTTAGAAACACCTGTTGAATCAAGTCCTTCAAATTTTCCTGTTGCCATCATTACAAAATATTGCAGCATCCATGCAGATACGGAGGTATAAAACATCATAAGAATATAATTGCCTATAACTGCTACATATCCATGTAAATGCCACTTGCTTCCCTTTGGTTCTATCTGCTGATACATTCTGGCCGGACTTTTCTGACTAGCTCTACCTATTGCAAATTCCATTGTCATAACCGGAATTCCAATAATAGCAAGGAAAAATAAGTATATAAGAACAAATGCTCCTCCACCATATTGACCTACCATATACGGAAATTTCCACACATTTCCTATTCCAATCGCACATCCTGCACTAAGTAGTATAAATCCAAGCCTACTTCCAAGTCTTTCTCTATTCATAAATTCCTCCATTTATTTTCATTTTTCTTCTATCCTTTTTATGTATATTTTTTCCTCCAAGATTGTAAATCCAATCTCCCACTTACCAAATTCCATACCATACACTCTATTATCATCCTGATACGATGGTCTTGGGTCTTGTTTTAACACCTTTATAAGTGCTATTTCCTTTTCTAAAGGTAATATACCGTTGCATTCATTTTCAAATATTACATCATATTCCTTATGAATAATCCCATCTGTAAATCCTCCTGTAGCATCAGGCTTGGAATCAACATATGCAAGATATGGCTTTATATCATATATCGGAGTATTATTCATAAGGTCAGCTCCCGATATATGAAGTATCGGGCCTTTTGATTTGTTATACTCTATATTTTCCAGTTTTACACAAGATAGCCCTACTGGGTTTGGTCTAAATGGTGATCTCGTGGCAAATACACCTTTTCTTACATTTCCACCTAGTTTTGGCGGTCTTACTGTCGGAGACCACTTCTTATCTTTATTTTGAGAAAATTCCCATATTATCCATATATGTGAAAATTCATCAAGTCCGCGAAACGCCTCTCTATCTCTGTATTCTTCTTCAAAAACTATATATGCCTTAAGTTCTTCTACAATTCCGCTCTGTCTTGGTATGCCGAATTTAGTAGGGAAATCCGTATGAATATATGCTATTGGTTTCATTTAACTACACCTTCTCCCTCTTATCAGTTAATTCACTGAAAAATGTTGAACCAAGAATTAACACTGCTCCAATTATTCCAAATACATCCATTCCCTCTCTTAGTATTGTAGCAGATAATATTATTGCTACAGCTGGATCAATATAGCTGAATATAGCAACTGTCTGAGCCTTTAAGTCCTGCATTGATGAAAAATATAATGCATATGTAATACCTGTATGAACGATACCAACAACCGCCAATAATATAGCTGTTCTTTCATCAAGATTAATAGTACTTACATTCTCTGTAAGCAAAGTATATGGCAATATTACAAGTGTAGCTGTTCCAAGTTGCATTATAGTCATATCAAATGCTGAAATCTCTTTTAAATATTTATTAAGAACCATAACACTGGCATATGCTGTAGCCGCCAAAAGTCCGAAAACAATCCCCTTTGCATTTGCTGAATTATCACCACTTAATACACCCGATACAAGCACCATACCGATTATAGCAAGACATACACATAGACTTTTCTTTAGTGTAAGCTTTTCCTTTAATAATAAAGGTGATAAAAGTACCACAAATACCGGAGCCATATAGTAACATAGGGTAGCTGTAGCAACTGTCGTATATTTGTAAGATTCAAATAAGAGAATCCAGTTTACTCCAATACATGCACCTGATATACACAATACGAGAAGATTCTTTTTAACTGCATTTACCGACATCTTCTGTCTCCTAATAAGTATAAATAATATAAGGAACAATGCTCCTAAAGCTCCTCTTACGGTAGCTATAACACTTGAAGGTAAATCTATATATTTTACAAATATGCCTATTGTTCCAAATATAAACATCGAACTAATTAATTTAATTTTAGCTGTTTTCATTCTTCTTCTCCGATATGTAATATTTTTTATCGTTTTAAATTATATTACAATTTCTAATTATGAGCAACAAAAAAGGATAGCAGATTTTCTTCTGCTACCCTTTATATACGATACTATTTCACCTTAACAAATTTGATATTTCCTGCATTTGCATTTGCTGTAACCTTCGCAACTGTCTTATATGCTACAATCTTGTAGTAGTATTTCTTACCTTTTTTAAGAGATTTTTTATCTGTATAATTAGTTTTCTTTGCTCCCTTTACAGTAGCAATCTTCTTATATTCTCCATTCTTCGACTCACATCTGTATACATAATATCCTGTTGCATTAGCTGACTTCTTCCACTTAAGTGTTACCTTCTTTGCCTTAGACTTAATAGATGTAATCTTAGTTGCACTTGGTGCTTGCGTAAACTTTGTGCTTATTGTATAACGACATTCTGTTGGAGCAAATGATGAATGCTGTGTCTCAACCTGTACATAATATGTACCCTTCTTAAGATTTATTGTAGTTGCACCTTTAGATTTGATATTACTAACTTCTGCAACTTCGTTATTATTCTTATCATATATAACGTATGACCAACCCCACGAAATATCGTCTGCTGATGCTGAAGAGTGTTTCTTTAACTCAAGTTTAACAGCTCCATTCTTAGCAATCTTGAACTTATACCAATCTTCATCCTCAGAATGATTTGTCACACCATTGTATGTCTTACCTAAAGTAAGTGTATCTGCTTTTTTCTTAATATCATTATTTTCAGACTCATAGTTTGAAGCCGCCTTGTTAATAACCTGAAAACTATAATCACAATCAAGAGGGGCAAAACTACTATGCTGTGGTTCTATCTTAATATAGAAAGTGTCTTTTCCGTATGGAAGAATTATTGTTCTTACCTTACTCTTAACACCACTCATTTCTTTTATCTCATTAAAATTCTTATCATAGATAGTCACATCCCAACCCCATGATATCTTCTCACTGTCTACTTCAAACGGAACTGTAAACTCAACCTGAAAATATCCTGCTTTTGTTGTCTTAACTTTATACCAATCAGTATCTTCTGTATGATATGTACTTCCATTCCACACTTCATTTACATTAATAACCTCTGCATACTTATTTTCGTCATTGTACTCAGATTCCCATCTTGCAGGTGTTTTATAATTAACTTTAATTCCATACACACAGTCTAAACATGGAAAACTTGTATGCTGCATCTCAACTTTTAAATAATAAGTTCCCTTTGCAAAAGGAAGCTCTGCAGTTGTAGTTGCCCTGTCTATACTGCTATATCTTTTAATTTCATTAAATTCAGAATCATATATAGCAAGGTTCCATCCCCAACCTATTGCATCAACATTTGTTGCATCATCAATGCTAAGTGTAACACTAAACTTTCCATCTTTAGTCGTTGTAAACTTATACCAGTCCTGATCCTCATAAACAGTATGTACACCCTTATACTGCTCATTCACTTTAATAACAGTTGGTACTCTATTATCATTATTTGATTCTGTTTCCCAGTGTGAATCTACTGTATAATCAGCCTTAATTGCATATTCACATCCATTTGTAGGAAATGATGAATGCTGTTCAGTTACAACAACATAGTAATCACCCTTTGGTAACGCCATCTTTGCTGTTGTCATACTAGAAGTAATGCTACCATATTCACGAATAGAATTATAAATATCCGTTGAAGAATATATCTTTACATTCCATCCCCAACCTATATCATCGATATTGGAATTTGCTGTCGGATATACACTTAATTGAAAATATCCTGTATCAGCTATTGTAAATTTGTAGTAGTCCGCATCGTCATTACCTATAACTGAGCCTGCAACCGACTGTCCGTAAGTTAACTGTCTGGCATTAGCCTGTAAATCAGCAAGTGTAATTGCATAGTTTTCTCCTACACCAACAAGCACGAGGCAAATTGCAAAAGTGAGTATTGCTAAAATGTTTCTTAGTTTTTTCATAGTTTTCCGTCCTTTCTGTTTTTGTATAATCTGTACATATTTTATCACATTTTATAATGTTTTGTAAACAATTTTACCAAATCTCACCACGAACTCCTTATATGAAATCCTCGTTCATTTTCAACCACAGGTATAACTGTTGTTTTAATCCTGTCAATCATTACATACTCGCCTTTATTTATCATAACCAGAACTTTATTTATCTGTTCTTCCGTTCCCTGAGCTTCCATTTCCACAGAACCATCGTAACAGTTTTTAACCCATCCTGTTACTCCTATTCCGTTCGCCGCATGGTTCGCTCTATACCTAAATCCAACCCCCTGTACTCTTCCCGTAAATATAAAATGTTTTCTTACCATTTAATCTAATCCTCTTCAATATGTTCTTTTCCCATAGCAAGTATCACCCTTACATGCTCATCAGCCAATGAATAATATATCTGTTTACCTTCTCTTCTAATCTTAACCAGTTTGTTCTGTTTAAGTATTCTTAACTGATGTGATATAGCTGACTGTGTCATATTGAGAATCTGTGCTATATTACCTACACATTCTTCTTTTTCTGATAACACATATAAAATTCTAATTCTGGTAGAATCACCAAACACCTTGAATAATTCTGCCAAATCATAAAGTTCAGTTTCTTCCGGCATATTTGACATTATCCTATCTTTATCCACTTTACATTCCTCCTATAACTTCTTAACAAATAATGCTCTTATTGCATTTAAAATAGCAAGTACCATTACGCCCACATCTGCAAATATTGCAAGCCACATATTTGCAATTCCAATAGCACCAAGAATTAAGCATATAATTTTAATTCCAATTGCAAAGTAAATATTCTGATACACTATACTCATTGTCTTTTTTGCTATTCTAATAGCCTTTGATATCTTAAGTGGGTCATCATCCATAATGACAACATCTGCTGCTTCAATTGCAGCATCTGAGCCAAGTGCTCCCATTGCAATCCCAACATCAGCTCTTGATAATACAGGTGCATCATTTATACCATCACCAACGAATACTAACTTCTCATTTTTTCTTGCATTGTTCAATACATTTTCGATCTTCATAACCTTATCTTCCGGCAATAACTCGCTATGAACCTCATCAATTTTCAATTCATTTCTTACATAGTTCGAGGCACCCTTAGAGTCACCTGTAAGCATAATAGTTTTCTTAATTCCATTTTGCTTTAAATGTTTTATTGCAGCCTTTGAATTCTGCTTAATAACATCTGAAATCACTATATAGCCCTTGTAATCATTATCAATACAAACGTGTACTATAGTGCCTACCTCACCCACTTCTTTGTACTCAATATTAAGCTTTTTCATAAGCTTTTCATTACCTATAGCAACTTCTTTATTATCTACAATTGCTTTTATTCCATATCCACTAATTTCTTCTATATCTCTCACAATGCTTCTATCTATGCCATTTCCATAAGCCTTTATAAGACTTTTGCTTATAGGATGAGAAGAACTGCTTTCTGCATGCGCTGCATATTTTACAAGCTCATTTTCTTCTATATCCACCGCATTTATCTTGGTTACTTCAAACACTCCTTCTGTTAACGTTCCTGTCTTATCCATAACAACATATTTTGCTTTGGATAAGGTTTCCATATAGTTTGAGCCTTTAACAAGAATCCCCTGTTTGCTTGCTCCGCCTATTCCTGCAAATAGCGTAAGCGGAATACTTATAACCAATGCACACGGACAGCTTATTACAAGAAATGTTAATGCTCTGTATATCCACATTCCAAAATTGTAGTTTCCATTTAAAAAAAATCCACTAACAAGAGGTGGTAAAAACCCAAGTGCAAGTGCAAGACAACATACAATCGGAGTATAATATTTTGCAAATTTAGAAATAAATTTCTCTGATTTAGATTTCTTAGAGCTTGCATTTTCAACAAGTTCAAGTATCCTTGATACTGTAGACTCACCAAACTCTCTTGTTGTTTTAATTTTCAGAACTCCTGTAAGATTTATACATCCACTAATTATCTCTGTTCCTACATTAATTTCTCTTGGAACACTTTCACCTGTAAGTGCCTTTGTGTCTACTGAAGATTTCCCTTCCAAAACAACACCATCAATAGGTACTTTTTCACCTGGGTTAACAATAATAATAGTTCCTATCTCTATCTCATCCGGGTCTTTTTTCTCCAACCTGCCATCTATTTCAACATTGGCATAATCAGGGCGAATATCCATTAGTTCACTTATATTTCTCCTACTCTTACCAACGGCATAGCTTTGAAATAACTCACCTATCTGATAGAACAACATAACTGCCACGCCTTCGGTATATTCACCAAGAATTATTGCGCCAACTGTTGCAACAGACATTAAAAAATTCTCATCAAATACTTGTTTTTTTAAGATACCTTTAACTGATTTTCTCAATATGTCATAGCCTATAACCAGATACGGCACCATATAAAGTGCAAATCTTACATATCCCTTAACCGGTACAAAGCCTAATACTATCATTAATGCAGCGGATATTATTATTCTAACAAGAACTTTCTTCTGCTTCTTATTCACACTATCACCATAACCTTATACATATATCTCGCAGTCATCTTCAACTACTTTACAATTCTTAATAACTTCCTTCATTACTGAATCAACATTGACACCTTCTTCAAATTCCACAGTCAGCTTAAGAGTCATAAAATTCACAACTGCGTCCTTTACACCCTTTGTATTTTTTGTTGCTTCCTCCATCTTGTTTGCACAATTGGCACAATCAACCTCAATTTTATAAGTCTTCTTCATAATTAATTCATCCTTTCTACTAATATATCATTTAACTTTATCATATGAACAATCATTCATATGTTTATTTTATTATAATACCTTATTATATTCATGTCAATAAAAAAATGTGAACCGCTACAAAATTTATGTGCAAGTTCACATTACTATTGTTATCGTTATTATTTTATACAGCAATTTATTTAATTGCTAAATTCGAAAATTCTTCTTGAAATCAGGTAACAAGTCATTCTATATGGAGAAATCTAATTAAAAGTATGACCTGTACAAGAAACACACTTACTCTCCCATATACTCTTTAACCTCAACCAGCGAAGGTAATATTACCTCAGATAGATTCCTCATCTCATCATCCGGCTCCATTCTGTCAGGAACCATTATTGTACGAAGTCCCGCGCTACTTGCAGAGCGTATTCCATTATAAGAATCCTCTATTCCAAAGCTTCTTGAAGGACTAACTTCTAACAACTCACATGCCTTTAAAAAAATCTCCGGTTCAGGTTTACTCTTAGCTACCATATCTCCACATACAAGAATATCAAAATATTTCAGCAATCCTGCATCTCTAATCTCTGCTTCAACTACCTCTCGTCTGGTAGATGAGGCTACAGCTACCTTCTTATCATTATCTTTAAGAAATCTTAACAAATCTTCTATGCCGGGTTTAAGCGGTAAAAGTCCACCATCATATTTGTCATGATAGAACTTAGACGCTTCCTGTTTGAATTCATCATAAGGGAAATTAGAACCATATCTTTCAAGCATTTTTATTTTGGTAGCTTCTCTATTAAGCCCAAGACATTCGTTACAGGCTTCTTCTATACCCTCAATATTATATTTGTCAGCTACATGCATCCAGCTTTCAATGACACAAGTTTCCGAATCAAATATAACACCATCCATATCAAATATTACTGCATCAAAATCCTTCATAATTATTTATTTCCTCCGATACTATTAAGCTTATTCAGCCCCATCGCAAGCGCATATGCACCACCTATAATAACAACTACCCATATAATACTCTCAAACACCGACTGTTCATACACATACAAAAAAGGATAAGGTCCTTCCATAACCCTTAAAATGTTAAGTATTAATGTAACAATTGCATATAAAATCGTTGGGATCAAAGTAAACATTTCTTCTCTTCTACCAAGCTTAACTTCTTTTTCCAATACAATATATGTTATAGTCATAAAAAGCGGACATAATAAATGATGAAACAAATTAGCTCTTTCAAATAGATATCTACTAATTGACGAAGCACCATTTGTTGGTATAAGTACTGTAACAACCACAATAAATGTAACCATCAGACATACTACCACTAAAAATCTCAACATCTTAATCCATTTAAAAACAACAAAATCATCTACATTCATATTTTTAAGAAGCACAACTATATATATAATGCTTATTACACCACACATAATATTACTTAGCACTGTATAATATCTTAATGCCGCAATTCCTCCATCTATAAAACAAAATGTAGTTCCAATTATCTCCATAATAAGAAGCATTATATTAATAATTAAAAGTATCAGTTTCTTTTGTCTTGTCATAATTTCTATTTATCTCCTTTTTGTTAAATAAGAAAATCGCAGGATAAATCATTATTCATTTATCTCTGCGATAATCATTTTAAATTATTTATCTGTTATTTCGCTATGAAGTTCTTGTAAAGACTTAATATCACCATTATTATATTTTCTAACATATGCGATACCTTCTGCTGTAGCCTTAGCTGCTGCAAGAGTTGTCATATAAGGAACCTTCGCCTTAATAGCAGCCTTTCTTAAATAGCTGTCATCTGTTACTGCATCCTTACCAATAGGTGAGTTAATTATAAGCTGAATATCCTTATTTACAATCATATCGTAAATATTTGGTCTTCCCTCATACTGTTTCTTAACATGGGTAGATTCAATTCCCGCTTCCTTAAGATACTTATGTGTTCCCTCTGTTGCAAGAATCTTAAATCCATTTTCCTCAAATATTTTAGCTACCTCTATCGCCTCAACCTTATCCTTATTATTTACTGAGATAAGAACTGTTCCCTTAAGCGGAAGTTTTGATGATGCACCCTCCTGTGCCTTATAGAATGCCTCACCATAGTGTTCTGACATACCAAGTACTTCACCTGTCGAACGCATTTCCGGTCCGAGTACCGGGTCAACCTCCTGGAACATATTAAATGGAAATACAGCTTCCTTTACACCATGATATGGTATATTCTGCTCTTTCAATTCCTTAATTGGCGATGGTCTTCCTGTTATCTCTGATGTAATAATCTCTGTAGCAAGTGGCACCATACGGATGTTACATACCTTTGATACCAATGGAACTGTACGAGATGCTCTTGGGTTAGCTTCTAGTACATATACTTTATCCTTTTCAATAGCATACTGCATATTCATAAGACCTTTAACATGCATTTCTTCTGCTATCTTTCTTGTATATTCTTTAATTGTATTAACATTTTCCTCTGAAATATGAACAGATGGAAGAATACAAGCCGAGTCACCTGAATGAACACCAGCAAGCTCGATATGTTCCATAACCGCCGGAACAAATGCATTTTCACCATCACTGATTGCATCCGCTTCACACTCTAAAGCATTGCTAAGGAAACGGTCAATAAGAATTGGTCTGTCTGGAGTAACACCAACTGCTGCCTTCATATACTCTGACATACTCTTGTCATCGTATACAACTTCCATACCACGTCCACCAAGAACATATGAAGGACGAACCATTACCGGATATCCAATCTTGTTAGCTATTTCAATAGCTTCTTCGACATTTACCGCCATTCCTGATTCCGGCATTGGAATCTCTAATTTTTCCATCATTTCTCTGAACAAATCTCTATCCTCTGCTAAATCAATTACAGAAGGAGCAGTTCCAAGAATCTTAACACCATTCTTCTCAAGGTCAGCTGCAAGGTTAAGTGGTGTCTGTCCACCAAACTGTGCAATTACGCCAAGTGGTTTTTCTTTGTTATAAATGCTAAGAACATCTTCAAGTGTAAGAGGTTCAAAGTATAACTTATCTGATGTATCATAATCCGTTGATACAGTTTCAGGATTACAGTTAACAATAATCGTCTCAAATCCAAGCTTCTTAAGAGCTGTAGCCGCATGTACACAACAGTAGTCAAATTCGATACCCTGACCAATTCTGTTTGGTCCGCCACCAAGAATCATAATCTTCTGTTTATCTGTATTAATAGGATTCTTATCCTCTGCATTATATGTTGAGTAGTAGTAAGCACTGTCTTCTGTACCACTTACATGTACGCCTTCCCATGCTTCTTCTACGCCAAGCTCAATACGGCGATTTCTTATATCTTCTTCCGGAATCTCAAGAATCTGACTTAAGTACTTATCTGCAAAACCATTTTTCTTAGCTGAAATAAGCGCTTCGTCAGAAGGCATGCTTCCCTTAGAAGCAATAAGTGCCTCTTCTTCTTCAACAAGTTCCTTCATCTGTTCAATAAAGTACTTCTTAACCTTTGTTATTTCAAATATTTCATCTATAGTTGCCCCCTTACGAAGAGCTTCATACATAATGAAGTGTCTTTCGCTTGAAGGTGTTATAAGCTGACTTAATAATTCTTCCTTAGTAAGCTCATCAAAATTCTTTGCATGACCAAGACCATAACGACCTGTCTCTAAGCTTCTGATAGCCTTTTGGAAAGCTTCCTTATAAGTCTTACCAATACTCATTACTTCACCAACAGCTCGCATCTGTGTACCAAGCTTGTCCTGAACACCTTTGAACTTCTCAAATGCCCAACGAGCAAACTTAATAACAATGTAATCTCCATCCGGAACATACTTATCTAATGTACCGTATTTTCCACAAGGAATATCCTTAAGTGTTAACCCTGCTGCAAGCATAGCTGACACAAGAGCAATAGGGAAACCTGTTGCCTTTGAAGCTAATGCCGAAGAACGGGATGTTCTAGGATTAATCTCTATAACAATAATTCTATCTGATACCGGGTCATGTGCAAACTGTACATTTGTTCCACCAACAACCTGAACTGATTCTACAATCTTATACGCCTGTTCCTGTAATCTTCTCTGGCAATCTTCTGAAATTGTAAGCATAGGTGCTGAACAAAAAGAATCACCTGTATGAACTCCAAGAGGATCAATATTTTCAATTAAACAAACTGTAATTATGTTATTATCTGCATCACGAACAACTTCTACTTCTAATTCTTCCCAACCAAGAATTGATTCTTCTACAAGAACCTGACCAACAAGACTCGCCTGAAGACCTCTTGCACATACTGTCTTAAGTTCTTCTTCATTATATACAAGTCCGCCTCCTGCACCACCCATAGTGTAGGCTGGTCTAAGTACTACCGGATAACCAAGTTCGCTGGCAATATCAAGTGCTTCCTCTACTGTATAAGCAACTTCACTTCTTGCCATCTCAATACCCAACTTATCCATTGTCTTCTTGAATTCGATACGGTCCTCACCACGCTCAATGGCATCAACCTGTACACCAATAACTTCTACATTATATTTATCAAGAATTCCTGCCTGATTAAGCTCCGAACATAAATTAAGTCCTGACTGTCCTCCAAGGTTTGGAAGTAATGCATCCGGACGCTCCTTCGCAATAATCTGTTCAAGACGCTCAACATTAAGGGGTTCAATATATGTCACATCTGCTGTCTCTGGATCTGTCATAATAGTTGCAGGGTTTGAGTTAACTAATACAATTTCGTATCCTAACTTCTTTAAAGCCTTACATGCCTGAGTACCTGAATAATCAAATTCACATGCCTGACCGATAACAATTGGGCCTGAACCAATTATGAGAACCTTGTTAATATCTGTTCGCTTTGGCATAAAATATCCTCCTAATTACTTAAATTATCATAAACGATTAAATTATAGCACAATTTTCAGATTTATCAATGTTTTTTTATTGTTTTTCTTCAACCGGTTTTTTGCCGAAAGCTAACTGCTCAAATTCATCCAATGGCATTGGTTTGGCAAAATAATATCCCTGTATCAAATCGCAATCCTTAGTCGCAAGGAAATCAACCTGTTCTCTAGTTTCTATTCCTTCGGCAACAATTTTCATATCCAACTTCTTAGCAAGAGCTATTGTATCTCCAACAATTATATCTCCCCTGCCATCTTCATCTGTATCTCTAAAGAACTCCGCATCTAACTTAACCACATCAAGCGGTAATTCCTTTAAAGAATTAAGAGATGAGTATCCCGCACCGAAATCATCCATCGACACTGCAAAACCATATTCGCGTAATTTCTTAACAGTATTTAAAAGCATCGACTTATCGTCAAAGAATGCACTCTCAGTAAGTTCGAGTTCTATTTTATCGTGAGGCACATTATATTCATCAATAATTTCACATATATGCTTAGCCAGATCCGCTCTTGTAAAATGAATTCTAGATACATTTACTGATATAGGAACTATTTCCTTACCTTCTTCTAACCATTTTGCCTGCTGTATCGCAACCTCTCTAATCATATAATCATCCAATTTTAAAATGAAACCATTACTCTCAAAAATAGGAATAAATCTAAATGGCGGAACAAATCCTTCTGTTGGATGAATCCATCTAACCAGTGCTTCAGCTCCAGAAAGTTTTTCTTCCTTCGGGCTATACTTCGGCTGTAGATATACCTTGAATTCCTTATTTACCAAGGCTCTTTCCATGTCATCCTCAACCCTTCTAATCCACATCTGGTCCTCGTACATCTTGTCAGTAAAGAATCTAAATCTGTCCTCACTATCCTCAGATATAGCATTAATAGCAACCCCAGACAAATTATACATCTTAGAAACATCTTCTTTTTTATTTTTAATTCTATAAATTCCCACACTAAAATATATTTTCTGTGCTGGTCTTACATTTTCAAGCGCCTTAACAATCCCACTAAGTCTTCTTATAATTTCTTCTTCTGAAGAATAGGCAATCAATATTGCAAAGTCTCCTTTTTCAGCACGAACCACAAGTTCATTCTTATCCAAGTCTTTTTTTATTTTAGAATAATATGTTTCCAATAACTCTTCTCCGGTTCTTGTTCCATAGCAAGAACAGAAATTACGATATTTTTCCATACGAAGAGTAACTAAAGCAGCATTATTTTTCTTAAATATTGATTTCCTTAAAAGTTTCTTTCCCACATCAAAGAAATACTGCAGGTTATAGCCTCCTGTTATCACATCTGTATACACAATTTTTGTCAATCTTCTTTTCTTAAATACAAGATTAATTATTGAACAAATATGATAAAGAATAATAAAGGCAGCTAATAACGATACCCCCGTCAATGCTAACATAACACCTTCAGCCTCATAAGCTTCCACAGTAAGTTTTGTCTTAATACACACCTTAACTGAATCATATGTATATTGTGTTGGAATAATATACCATACCTTAGCATATCCTAATGGAGGTCTTGCGTCCTCGAGATTTTCCTGAGTTGCAAATAATGTACTCCAATTAATTTTATTTAAATCAACAGCATCCTTGGTCAAAACACTGTCTCCGTCATCTGTAAGCATTATCTCTACATTATTAGTACTATATAGGTATGTAATACTTTCTTGATTATAACCAGGAACATCATCTCCATATTTATAAGAAACTTCAAAATCAACAACTCCCTCTGAGGTATAAAAATCTTTCATTATACAGATTCCCTCAATATTCGAGTTAACTTTTATAATATTTTCGCAAACCTCATCCATTTCTTCTGTTGTCAGTTCTCCCCTGGACCATTTATCATCAATTAATGACACTACTTGTTGCATCTCATCTGTTTCCATGCTTATAATTTTTTCAAACAAATTCGCGCAATATGTACCTAAGATTATAACAATTACAAAGACTGTACCTAAAAGTAAAAATACAGCTCCAAAAATATGTGGCCACATTCTTTGCTTCTTAAGTTTTTTCAGTCTTTTTTCTTTTCGTTTATTCATATTTTCCACCTTGAATTATTTTAATTTAAATGCCTTCACTTCAGACCATGGACCATATACTTTTTTCTTATTTACTATCTTATATGCTCTTACCTTATAATAGTACTTTTTGTTCTTGTTAACTTTTAAGGTAACTGATTTAGCCTTTGCATTTTTTATATTCTTAATCACCTTAAACTTCTTATTCTTGTAGCTTGACTTCGCAATCTGATATCCAGTCTCTCCATTAATGTCTTTCCATGTAAGTTTAATCTTATTACCTGATATTTTTTTAATGCCAGGTTTTTTTAATTTCTTTAACGTATATACATAACCCGACGTTTTTGCTTTACCCTTGTACAGAATACCCTTAATTTCAACACATGGAGTAACTCTGAAGCAATACTTCTTTCCTTCAACCAGATTTTTCTTTTTTAACGAGGTCTTTGTAGTATAAGCACTCTTTAGCGCATTTTTCCATTTACCTCCTGTCACTCTGTATTCTACCTTATATTTTACAGTTGCTCCCTTAACTGACTGTGAACTCCATTTTACATAAATGTCGTCATATGCTCCTTTACCAGTTGCAAGTCTCGCCATAACTGTCTTTTGTGGTTTAACCTCCGGCTTAACTACCGATGGAACAATTGGATCTGTTACCGGCTTACCCTTATCATCTTCCTCTTGTTTTACAGATTTTATTACAAATGTCTTAGTTATAGTTCCTTGACAATTTCCCTTTCCTGTAATTGTTACTGTTGCTGTTCCAGGATTTACATTATTGCTATATTCTACTGTATAATCATCCGCTTTTAACCCCTCTATCTTTACAGATGGTGTCTTAGCATTTCCATCATATTCGTACGAATCATTTTCAAGCACTACAGTTTTATTATTAATGTTTGCCCGCTCAATTTTAAATGTCTTTTCAATAATTCCAGTATATTTCACCTGACCCGTAATTGTTACTGTTGCTGTTCCTACATTAACATTATCGCTATACTCCACACTATAATAACTCTCATCCACACCTTCGATTATAACTTCCGGCTCTATTGCCTTTCCTGTATATGTATAAACATCCTGTTCAAGTTCAACTACCCTCGTAGAAATATCCGGTAGCGGCACAACAACCTCTGTATTATTACTGGTACTACTTCCAAAAAGATTATAAGCAGTTATTACATAATTATATGTATTTCCTACTTCTACTGAATCATCTGTAAATGTAACCTCACCATTTTCAATCGAAAATTTCACTTGCAAAGCCTCGTCATTACTATCAAATATTACAGGTTCCTCATTCTCACCTAAACTGCGGATTACTTTATATCCATATGCGCCTCCATTTCTACCAATAATATCATCAAAAGAAATTTCGACTTTTCCACCTTCATACTTAGACTCAGAAATATAAAGGCTTTTTGAGCTCAAATCCATATACTGCAAAATTTCAACGCTCGAATTATTTCCAAGCTTGAACTTTTCTTTAATAGTTGTTCCATTATAAGTGTAATTCGCATCACAATTAACATATACCGTCTCTAAATTCTCTGCACTGCTAAAATCTAGCGCCCCACTTGCTATCTTATTAAAATCCGACGCTGCCATTTCAAGCTTGACATATTTAAGGTTGTTGCAGTCTGAAAATGCATCTGATGCAATACTTGTTATGTTTAACACCGCATTCCATTTCGAACCTGATTCATAATAAACATTCTCAAGCCCCACCGGAATAGCCAAAGTTCTTTGTGTAGTAGGCAGTTTTATTATTTTTACAGGGCATGAATAACCATCAGTAGATGAACCTACATAATACTGAGAACCATCACTACCCTCTGCAATACCTGTTGATTGTACATAAATATATGTAACATCTTCATTAGCATATGCCCTAGCACCTAAATCTCCCACCTGACCTATAAACAATGTACATAAAAGAAAAACACACATCAGTTTTGAAAAAATATTTCTCCTCATAAGTAACCTCCTCCTAAATTCATTACTTATAATTTTATCATACTCTGATGTGTGTTACAAATCATTTTATATCACGAACAGATATATAATGAACATTTTCGTTTTCACATAGTTTTAACAGTTCTTCTTTTGCTCCCACTATTGTAAATCCATATATATTGATTCCATTCTTTTCCACATTGTCTGCAAGTTTATCATATTCCTCACTTGAAAAAGCATCCATTCCTATAACTTCTCTAAACTCTTCCCTATCTCCCATATATTTAAGAAGGCTTGTAAAATGTTTTTTCATAATCTCTTCACTCGGAATATAATCATTTTCCACAGCTGTAAGTGAAACATCAAATTGCGATAAATATGGATATTTTTCTTTATCATATGCTATTTGACCACATGAATCATTAAGTTTAAATCCCATAATTTGATCTGTAAAATAACCATCATCATTTTTAAAAGCCGTAGCACACCAGGCTGGTTCAACCACATAATTATCCTCACACCATTTTATAAAATCATCATAGCTCATAACTTCTGACAAAGTTACATACCCCATATATAACTCAAGCTCTGGAAGATTTTTTATAAATTCCTTGGCAGTTCCCTTATTCTCATATGTTGGTCTGTACATATATTTCACCCCAATGTTATATGGTAAAAATGCATTACCTGGTACACTATTTAATATTCTGGTATCATATAACACCAATTTGTTTTTCTTAATTGTTCCACCTATATTTGTAAAATTCCCTGTGTAGCTTGAAGTTTGCAATATATTTATGTCATATTCTCCATATCCATTACTCTCCACAACTACATTATCTCTATAATATTCCGGTCTGAACAACTCAGTGTATACTGCCATATCAACGCTTAACGAATTTGTTTCGATTCCATCCATTTTCCCGGCAATCTCTCCCGGATCATAATAAAATTCGTCTGATATTCCAGGAAGAAGGTACACAACAAAAAGTACAATTGCAAGTGTAATAGTACTTACACAAATCCCCATTTTCAAAAACGCCTTCCTTATAGAGCGTTTTATAAGCTTTGAAAATTCTTTATCTGCGTCATTATTTATCTCAATATTATTCTTAAAATCATCACCTGACACGTCATCAATCCCAGCGATTTCTTCCGAATCGAATAAGTACTCACTTATCGCTTCATGTCTTTCGATATCATATTCAACAATTTTTTTATTTTCCTCATCAATTTCTCCTCTTTTGTATAAATCTATTAACTCATTATATTTCATATCCATTCGCCTCCAAATAATTTTTAATTTCTCTCTTTCCTCTATATATCAAAACTCTGACGTTTTCCTGACTTATATTAAGCATACTGCTTATATCTCTTTGCGACATATTACTAAAATAAAATAATTGCAACACTTCTTTTTTAATACCTGCAAGACTATCCAATGCTTTATATAACAATCGCCTATTTTCACTATCAATTAACGACTCTATCATATTCTTATTATCCGGAATATCTTCCATTTCCGAAGAATCTATTTTACTCATCTCTCTTTTTGCGTAATTATAATAAATATTCCTGCCCACCATATAGAGCCACGCCTTTATGTTAGGATGATTTTCCTTTAAAGAAAGAATAGCTTTTACAAATGTTTCCTGCAATATATCCTCTGCCAGCTCATAATTTTTACACAAAGAATACAAGTATAGAAATAATTCATTTCTATATTTTGCATACAATTGTCTTAGCAATTCATTTTCCATATCCACTCTCCTTTCCCATTGTTTTGAAGTACTTCTATAATTAAAACACACTTTATCATAAAATGTTACAAACTTCTAATAATTTATTGCAACATATATTTCCTCTATGGTATAATAATCTAGTAATTTCGCTGATTTTTCGGATATTTTATTTATTATTTTTTATAAACAAGGATGGTGTACCAAAGATATGAGACCAAGCATATTAGTAGTCGATGATGATATGGCTACTTTGGAAATAATGACATTATATTTACAGGATGAAGCGCGTGTAGCCACTGTAAGCGGTGGGCGACAGGCTATTGAATATGTTAAACAATATCCTGTTGATTTAATTTTATTAGATGTAGAGATGCCACTTATGGATGGTTTCTTAACATTAGAACAACTTAGAAATATTGAAGAATGTATAAATGTTCCTGTCATACTAATTACAGGTCACAAAGATAAGGCTACTATTATAAACTCTTGTCTGATGGGTGTAGATGGTTATCTTGTTAAACCCGTAGAAAAAAATACACTTATAAAAAAAGTAACGGAAGTGTATGAAAGCCGACGTTCTAAAGACAACAGACGCACTGTCTTACTGATTGATGATGATTTACCCTATCTCAAACAATTAAATACTATGTTAAACGAAAAGTATAATGTTGTAATGATTAATTCAGCCAAGCTCGCTCTTAATTATCTTATGAAAAACACTCCTGATATTATAATTTTAGATTACAATATGCCACTATATAACGGTGCAAATGTTATGAATATGATTCAAAAAAACAATGTAGGAAAACCTATACCTATTATTATTTTGTCAGGTGCTTTAGATAGAGATGCATTGCAGGAATGTTACGCCTATAAACCTGTTGCCTGCCTTGCCAAACCTGTTACAAAAGAAATACTTACCGAAAATATTGAAAATGTTTTCAGATAACGAAAGGAGTGTTTAAATGAGATATATTGTATCATTATGGATTTATTCTGACTTTATTTTAGCATTATATTTTGCAATCTCACTCCTAATAAAAAGTAAATGTAAATATACCGAGAACTGTATGTTCTTAGTATTTTGCCTCTCCAGTGCACTTTGGAGTTTTGGTTTTTTTGGCGTTTTTATCCAAACCGAACCTGATAATGCTTATATATGGAGAGCAATTGGTATGGTTGGTACATTTGCTTATCTTATCAGCGCTCAGGCTCTTTTATGTTTCATATGTAATATGCCAAAAAAATTCAGCTATATAACTCAAAGCATTTCCTCTTTAGGTATAATCTTATATTTTTTTGTTATTCAAAAAAATCAAGTTACATATGAACCTACAAAATATGGTATGTCATATACTTTTAAACCCGGACTTCTAAATAATCTTTACACAATATACACAATAATTCTTGCAATTAACATGCTCATAGTTGTTATTTACACTTTAAAAAAATCAAAGACTCAAAGATTAATCGTTCTTGCAAAAAAACTTTTAATCGCTGAGGGAATAATAGCTTTAGGTATGGTATTTGATACTATTTTTCCGCTTATGGGTCTCAAAGCATTTCCCGGAAGTACCCTTGCACAATTTATAGGTCTTACAGTAATCTATCATTCAATTTCCTTTGTTAACCATTCACGAATTAACATTAGCAATATGTCAGAATTTATATATTATTCACTTAAGGTTCCTGTTCTGGTATATGATGCCTCTCTTAATTTACAGATTTTAAATGATTCTGCATATTCATTTCTCGGTGTTAAGGATGGACCTCTTAACTATACTGGCATAGATGAGTTATTTGAGGCAGAACACGAAGACATATTTACATTTACTGAACAGTCCCATGATGTAGACGCAATTTGTTGCAATAACAATTTATATTGTAGTTTGTCTGTAAATAAAATTTACGACGCATACAAGGATGTAATCGGATATATTATTATTGTTACCGACCTTTCAGAACGAATGAAATCAATGCGAAAGCTTGAAGAGGCTAAGCAAGAGGCCGAATCTGCTAATAAAGCAAAGAGTACCTTCTTAGCAAATATGTCTCATGAAATCAGAACACCTATGAATGCAATTGTCGGTTTCTCTGAATTAGTATTGAAAATGGATATTGATGAGAATGCAAGAAAACATGTTGAAGATATCAAATGGTCTTCCCACAACTTACTTGCGATTATTAATGATATTCTTGATTTTTCTAAAATCGAATCCGGTAAGATGGAACTTGTAACCGATACCTACTATTCGTCACATATGTTAAATGATATCACACTAATCATTACTCCGCAGGCGGAGAAAAAGGGATTGATATTTAATATTGATATTGATACAGAAATCCCAAGAACACTCTTTGGCGATAAAGTAAGGTTACGAAGTGTATTAACAAATATTCTCAATAATGCAGTAAAGTACACTAAAGAAGGTAGCGTCACCTTCAAGGCTGGTGTAATGAACATACACGAAGATACTGTCACTTTAAAATTTGTAATTTCTGATACCGGAATTGGAATCAAAGAACAAAATTTGCCTAATTTGTTTAATGACTTTGAACGTTTGGACGAAAGAGTTCATTATGGTATTGAGGGTTCAGGCTTGGGGCTTGCCATTGCAAACAATTATATTAATTTGATGAATGGACACATTGATGTTGAAAGTGAATATGGCAAAGGCTCAATATTTACCATTACCATTGACCAAAAAATTATTGACCCTACCCCAATCGAATCTGAGTATAATCGTGAAAGTTCTTCGCATAATACCGGAAGTATTTCTGATATTAAGATAAGTGGTATATCAGTCCTTGTTGTAGATGACAATATCGTTAACCTTCGTGTTGCCGAAGAAATATTACGCTTTTACGGGCTACACGTTGATACCGCTTCAAACGGTACCGTTGCCATAGAATTATGCCACTCCAGAAATTATTCCCTTGTATTTATGGATCAGATGATGCCTGATCTTGACGGCATACAGACAATGAAAGAAATTCGATGTATAAACTCACACTATGCAAGTGGCGGCGACTGCAAAATTATCATTTTAACAGCAAACGCCATAAAGGGAACCAGAGAAGCCTTATTAAGAAAAGGCTTTGACGAATACCTCGGTAAGCCTATTAATATTCATCAGCTTGAACGCTTATTTATTAAATATATTCCTAAAGAAAATATTTACTATGAAGAAGTAGAACAACATACTGAATTGCTTGACACATCAGAAATCGCCTACTTAAAGGATTCATTGCCTATGATAAATGTAGAAAACGGAATATACAATTGTGGCGGAAAAATCGAAGATTATTTGAAAATACTTAAAATCACTCATGACTATGGCGAACGCCAATTAATAGAGCTTGAAAATGCATGGTCCAAAAAAGATTACAACTTCTATGTTATTAAAATTCATGCTTTGAAAAGTACCCTGTTAAACATCGGCGCCACAGAATTATCAGAACAGGCAAGACAACAGGAGCTGCAGGGAAAGGCTCATGAATACTCATATATTGATGATACCATCAAAGATTTTCAAAGCAATTATCGCAAGCTTGTAGAGGATATTAATGTAGTTCTTTCTCATTACAAAATGCTTGATAATCCACCTAATGACACCGAAGCAGAAGCTATATTGGACAGTAAAATCAGCCTACAGATTATTAAGAATATAGAACATTATATAAATAATTTTGACTTTGAAAAAGTCTTTAATATTCTTGAAGAATCAAAAAAATTTACTTTCTCTGAAAATCATAGAAGCCTATTAAACAGAATCGAAGAACTTATGGATGATTTATCAGTAGATGAAATTTTAGAACTAATACATAGCGAAATCCGGGAAGTTTAATTCCCGGTTTTTTCTATCCCAAAATCACTTTGCATCCTTCTTCTCTACCTTGCAGATTGAAGATACATTTATAAAAATTTGACAAATGTTCTTGTATAAATAATTCCAAACAAACACATTATATATTTGAAAGGATGGTGTTTATATGAATCTGGATAAGGTAGTATGTAATTGTATGAACATAACAAATGGAATGATTAAAGAAGCGGTCGATGCAGGTGCAACAACTTTAGAGGATGTGCAGGAGCAAACCGGTGCTTCTACTGTTTGCGGAGCATGTTTAGAGGATGTACAGCGACTGGTAGATTTCTTTGTTAACGAACAAGAGAAGTAAAGCTTACTATTTGTTCAATATTTTAACTTATTTTTGAAATAAATAATCTTGATTTTAAGATTCTTCGCTTACGACGAGTTGATTCAGCAACAACTACCTATATGCCACTGTGCGACATCTTCCGCTCCGACGCAGTGCGCATCCCGCCGGAAGCTTTTAATGCATAGGAAATTCTATTAGAGAACTTTCCTATAACATAAAAAAACCACACTTGTGAACTTACGCAAGTGTGGTCTTTTATTCTTTTTAATGTATGCCTCTTCGGTCACGCATTTATTATCTCTTTGTTAACGCTTGGATAGCTTGAAAAGCCCGAAAACGAGGGATTCCTTATATCATTTGTTGCATACTTGTTTTACACGGTAGACTACTCAGGACATCCCTCCCCCCCTAAACATCGAAGATGATAGCATAATATAAAAACATTCTTTTATGTTATCAATATTAATAACCGTCATCAATCCAGTTAATAATTCAATTTATTTTTCAAGTATCAATTTTTCCATAACGTCAACAGTCATCGCTATAGGCACTTCATGACCATCAAGAATTTCCGAACATAAATTCTTTTTCTCGTTTTGGAGTTTTTGTATTTTTTCCTCTATTGTTCCCTCAGCTATTAACCTATAGATCATCACATTTCTTTCTTGTCCTATTCTATATATTCGATCTTCCGCTTGTCTCTCACTCGCAGGATTCCACCATGGGTCATAGATTATGGCTGTGTCAGCAGAAATCAAATTCAAACCCGTTCCTCCAGCCTTTAGACTAACTAGGAAAATACCTTTTTCACTATTTTCAAATTCATCAACAACTAACATTCTATCCTTAGTTGTACCATCCAAATAAAAATAGTTCATATGGGATATATTTATTTTTTTCTCAATGATTGACAGCATTTTTGTAAACCTGCTGAAAACCACCACTTTATGTCCATTAGAATACAAAGAAGCAAGAAGTTCCATCAATAGATCCATTTTTGCTGATTCGTAGCATCCGCCATTATACTGATTTGAAAGCAATTGAGGGTGACAACATATTTCTTGCAAATACAATAATCCATTTAACATTATACTGTTTGATTTAATTTCAAACTGGTCATTTTTTCTCAATATTTCATGCCTTATACTTTCAAGCATTTTATCATATAATTTCTGTTGCTGTTCATCTAACTTGACGAGCAGTGTTTGTTCTTGCTTTTCGGGTAAATCTTTTAACACATCCCTTTTTAATCGTCTAAGCAAAAATGGTGATGATAATAATTTTATTCTATCAACTAATTGATTCTGATTCTTCGTCACACTTGAATATGGTTCAATAACATCTGGATTTATTAATCTCATCAATCCCCAAAACTCAGACAAATTATTTTCTATCGGTGTACCCGTCAAAATAATTTTCATAGATGCATCAATTGATTTGATAACATTATATGCCTTACTTTTAGAATTCTTAATATACTGTGCTTCATCAATAACCAAATTATTGAAATATATACCATTAAATAGTTTGCAGTCATTAACCAAAGTATGATATGTTGTTAATACAATTTTAAACCCTTTAATATCATTAATATTTCTTTCGCTTCCATGATATATATATACCGATGCATCAGGCAAAAACTTCTTGAACTCTCTCTGCCAATTAATTAATAAAGTTTTGGGAACCACAATCAGATTATGCGAATTATCAAATATCTCATCACTCAAATATGCAATTATCTGCAATGTCTTACCAAGTCCCATATCATCTGCCAAACATGCACCAAAATTATTATACATTAACGAAAGCAACCATTTCACACCAACAACCTGATATTCTCTCAGTATTTTTTTGAGGTTAGAATCAATTTTCATACACACATTATTATAATCAATATACTGATTTAGATTATGCACTACACTTCCATTTAAATCATTTGCAAGGCCAATTGCACTAATTATCTTTCTTTTATCTATATGTACCTCACCGGTAGTAGAATCTTTTTTTAACGTCTTTGATGTCAATGCTTTTGGAAGCATTATAACTTGGCCATTATACTCTGCCCAGTTTTCTTTCTTCTTTCTTAAATCAATCAGTTTTGTAATATCGATACTTTCTTCATTCCACTTAACCTCTCCCTTAACACTAAACCAATCAAAATCGTATGAAACTCTAATTTTGGAATAATCCGCCACACAAATTTTTTTCTCTGTATTTGTATAAACATTTATTCCGCTTTCTGATATTAAAACAATCCCTTCACTAACATCTTTTCCACAAAAAACAAACCCCTCATTTCTTTTTAAGATCCAGCCTGAATTTTCTATAATTTCTTCTATCTTTTCTTCATATCTAAAATCACGATATTCATTGCCTAAATTTATTTGACGCTCTTTACTTAGAAAATCTACTATTGCAACACCATAATCAAATTTTAATTCTAACGGATAAGAACTGTCATTGAGATTTATATATACCTTAGGCGTTATTTCAACTGCATATTTTTTTATTTTGCTCTCATCAATTTGAAAATATATAGATGTTTTATCACCTTCAAAACAAACCCCTTCAATAGAGTGAACATTTTTCGAAAGAATGTTTTCATAGAATATCTTCTCTACAATATACATTCCATTTCTTTTGTCTTTGTAAAACAAACATCCCATTTCAACCAAACTCTTTAATCCAACCAAGCATGCTGCTGATATCATATACTGATTCTTATTAATCTGAATATTTAAGTCATTGTTTAAAAATTCAGTAATAACATGCATATTAGCTTTTGAAAGATTATCAAATATTTGTGAAGCATTTATGTTAATATTTCTTAATTGTCCAGAAAATTTTTTGCTCTTCAATTTAGGAATAATGCCCTCATATGTTTCAATAACTATACAATTTTTCTTTCTACTTTCATCAAAGTTTATGCTCAATATAAAATCCGACACAAAATATCACTCCCCTATTCTTCGAAAAAGTATTCATTACTTAATATCATTTTTTCATACAAATGATTCTTACCCTCACATCTGTAATCCCAATTCCCAGAGTGTGTTTCGACAGAAGTAATTCCTTTATACTTCATTCTGCAACCTCCACCACAGATATATCTTACCTCACATGCATTGCACCCACTCGTATTATCTACAGATGTACTTTCTGCTATTTTCTTGCCTATAAGAAATATATCATGCATGTCGCATTCAAAGACATTCAGGGAGCTTTTTAGTTCGTGAATACGATTACACCAATACACATCGCCATTTGCAGCAATGGTAATACCACCAAATCCACAGTTTTTTCTTAATGCTCTATTCTCATAATTCAACACAAAAGTTTCTGTATAGTAATTTGGATATAACCTCTCAACAAGTGCTTTTAACTTATTACGATACTCTCTATTTTGTTCATCTGTTGTTTTCACCTCACGACCTTCAATCAACTCATGATTTAATTTAATAAACACATTAGGATATTTTTTCAAAAAATCATGCGCAAAAGGCTCAAATTTATCAACAAATATATCCAACTCTTCAAATAGTGGGGTTACAGCCATCGAAACTTTTGTATTAACTCTAGAAAAATTTTCTATGCATTCAATTGCTTTTTTAAAACCATTGTATTTTCGTACAGAATAATATGATTCCTCATCATAGCCATCTATGCTTATTTGTATTTCATCAATGTATGAAGACAAGTTATCAATCATATCCCGACTCCATAAAATACCATTACTTAAAACAGTAACTAGCAATCCTATGTTATGAGCATGTTTAATTAGTTCTTCAAATCCCTTATAAACAGTAATTTCTCCACCAGTAAATGTGACTCCTTCACATCCTTCATCTCTTAATTTATTCAATACATTAATCCATTTTTCAGCATCAACTTCTTCTATAACAACATCTCCAGCATACATATAACAATGTCTGCACCGCTGATTACAATTATTAGTTAGATATATGTATACATTCTTATCTTCATTTTGAATTATCTTTGGATGTTCAAAATCTTTTGCTTCTATCTGCATAATTACATTTATTACATCATCTCCATCATAGTTGGCCATCAAATACTCAATATTGCAACCTTTTCTTATATCCTCAAACACTTGCTTCTGTATATCGTTTTCCAATACAATCCATAAAACTCCTTCTGTGTATATTGCAAGATAGTATTCCTTGTACTTAACAATAACTATATTCTCCGGCAACTCATATACTTTATCAAAATCTATTTCTGCCTCTATAATTTCATCTTCAAAAACATCAATGTCTTCTAAACTCATTCTCTCAATCTCCTCTTTTAAAAAAGGGTGTGACATTAAATCACACCCTTAAGTAGTACTCAAATTAAGAACTAATTCTGATTCTTCTCACATGACTTAAAGCAGTACATTGTGTTGATTCTTGCAGAATTCTTTACTTTCTTAACCTTCCAAGAAATTGTAACTTTCTTCATTTGTGCGCACCTCCATTAGATTTTGTATATACAACTTAATTATATTCGATGCACCTGCTTCTGTCAAATATTTTTAAAACTTCAAAAACAGCTTATACCATTTTACAATATTCTTAGCTTTATTGGGTGTTTCTCAATCCAGTTCTATAACTTTCCAATAAATTCATATAATAATCTTCCACACGCTTCAAAATCATCTTTCCAAACTACAGTATTTGATGAATGAGGAAATTTGCAGGGTATAGAAATTCCAACCTCATCATGACCAAAATCTTGCTCGTTTGAAATAATTATTTCACTAGTTCCACAGTCACTTACCTCCAATTGAAAATTAATATTTTTTTCAATAGCAACTTGTGTTAAGTAATCTACATATTTTTGCGATGATATACCCAAACTATCAGAAATCTTTATGCCCACACCTTTCGCTAATTCAATACTGCTCATATCGCCCTCTGGTGTTGTATCAATACTCACGCAACAATCTGGCTTTATCGAGGTTTTCGCAACTCTAAATCCTCTCATACCGACTTCTTCCTGAGTAGTAAATACATAATATAAATCATTATTTGTTTTAATTGATTTTTTGATTATATTAATCAATAAATAGCAAGCAATCCTATCATCCAATGCTTTTCCACAAAAATATGTATCATTTTCCACAAAATTCTCACCAAAAGTAAAAACTTCACCAATTTTAATGTTTTGCTCAGAATAACATTCCAAATACAAATTTTCATAATTATGTGCTTTCAAATTATCTTCATCAAAAGCCCTAATAATTCCATTGAAAGAATCAGACCAGACTCTTTGCTGATATGCATTCCAAGTTTTAATATTTCCGAGGGGCTTTATTCTGTATTTATACTGTGATATTTTCTTAATCACTTGAAACCCAACTTCATCAAGATGAACACTTATCATTATTTTTTTATTGCTATTCTTCCCTTTTCTATAACAAATAACATTTCCTACATTGTCTATTTTTAAGTCATCCAGGTCCTCATCAACCAACATTCCATAAATCATCTTTGACACAGATGCTTCATAACCGGATACACCTCTAGCATTACACAATATATCTAACATAGTTTCAATCCTTTCAAATATATTCTGTTATTTTTATATTATTTAAAATAATTTCTTCTATCAAGTCAACTAGTGCTTCATTTGATATTCTTTCATTCTATCCGTCGCCATCATTGATTGTAATAATCGATTTCTTCCATAGACGCTTTATCCTTTTTTCTATCCTCTATTCAGTCTTCTTCTCTGTAACTTTTTCCATATATGCCTAGCATCAATGCACGCTTTCTGTTCAATGCCTAGAACATCTACTAGCATTTTTTTATCTACAATCTCAAGAGCATCTTCTATATTACCATTATCCCTTATAATTGAATCAATTTGTTCCAACAACACTCTTATTTCTTCTATTGGAACATCATCCAATTTCGGAACCAAAATATTTCCCACTTCGCCTGGAAGAATTTCTAGCACACCACCACCATAACTTCTTCCACAAAGTTCAGTAAACGCAAAAGAAATACTGTTGTAGTAAGACAAAATTGCCCGTTCCGGTTCAATGCCTTCATTAAATTTGATTCTATGCATCGTGTCCGTAGATACTGCCTCGCACTGATTCAAAACAAATTTAGGATACAAATTGTTTCTGCGTAAAAAGAATGCGTCCGGCACCCATATAGATGGAATTCGATACCATCTGTCTCTG
>JAFQLS010000016.1 GCA_017396555.1 Lachnospiraceae bacterium
CCTGTATGTTACCACACTTCTAAACTATCCTCCGCATCTATCCACATTTGCATAGTCCCATCAAGATATAACCTTGCATATTCAAGCGGGTTATCTATTGCAAGAGCATTTAATGCACATTCTGAATTAGGAGTAGTCTGTAATCCTTCCTCTGCCTTTGCACAGTCAATTCGCAGAATATATCCGGTATAAGTGCATATATCAATGCTGTTATGGTAAATGTTGTAATCTGCATATATTATATTCATTCAATCAATCCTCTTTTCTGTAAAATTTAAAAAGCATTTCAATCAGTTCACACAGTCCACTTATATTATGTTATAATGTGTTATGTGATTTTGCTTCCCTTATTTTTGCCCTTGCGAGGGTTCGTAATGCCTTGTGAAACGATATAACACAAGGGAATACCTAATGGGAAGCTCACCTACAGAAAAGTTAGTATTTATAAGGGTTTGCCGAGAATTTAATAATAAATTATAACAGGTAACAGAACCCTTAAATTATGTGCTTGCACAATTGGGATTTGTAGATGTTATTTAATTGTCCAATATCCATCATAGGCATATCCCGTTTTTCCAATCAATAAATGTTCCGATTTAGTGAAACCTACTTTCTGAATTGCTTTAATTCTTTCTACCGCATATATTGGAGCCTTAGTAAGTACACCTTTACATCCTAACATTTTCTCAAGTTCTGGTGTGATAAGTGAAAAAATATCATACAATTCATTTTCTTGTTCATAATCACTTCTCACATCTACTCTTAAAATACCCATGTTATTAAATTCATCTTCAGACACTCTCAAGCATAATTCAACCGTTCCAATTACAGTTGATACTGTCTTGTCAACAATCGAAAGTCTAACAAACCAACCATTTTCATATGACATATTCCAAAAGCCAATAGCCTCTGTCATTCTTTCTTTTGTAACATAATAAAAATTATCTCCGTCACAATTGTCACTATTAAAAAAAGGTAATGCATTCTTATCACTATATACTTTTAATAAATCATCGCAATCTTCGTTCTGAAATAATCTAAGTATAAACTTTTCATTTTCTAATACAGGACATGATTCATAAATATTCATAAGATACCTCCAACTTCTTATTTGTCATTTAGTTTATTAATTACAATCTGCTCATCATAAATTTCGAATAAAAACATACTTAATAGCCTCGGTGGTTTAATAGCATCTCAAACTCACTTCCGTGAATAATTAAATCTCGATTCCCCACGAAATTACATCTTTACCTTTACCATTGGGCTTATCCCTCCATGTTGTGAACAGAAATTTATCAAAATTATAAAAATCTGTTTCTCTGTATGGATACTGGCGTTCAAAACTTCCTATATTTGTAATATATCCGGTATAAGTTGATCTTAATTCGTATTCCTTATATTTCAAACTAGTATTTAATTGCTTATACAAGGAATAATTAAAAGCATCGTCAATTTTCATATGCTTAATCATTTCTGAATATTCACCATTATAATCAACGAACAACGCTAAATTGATAGCACACATAGCAAACATTTCATTGTCTACCCTGCGCGAATAATAAGCTATTCCGTCATACTCCATCTTTTTACATGCCATCATTAACGATTGTGAAATGATATATTCTGACTTAAATGTTCTGTTTTCTTCTTTGATTACGTAACAAGTTGCAATCGCAAGAAGATACAATTTCAACCAACAGTGTACCCTATCTTCTTCAAATTCATTTAAGCATCTAAAATCTCTTATAGATATGGCCAAGTTGAAAATTCTCTGATTCCCTTCTAATAATATTGGCGAAACATTAAAGTCTATTTCTGCTGGACATCCCATTTCTATCCAACATCCGTATGAAGAGTTAGCCAAATACATACTAGGGTTCCCTGGAATACTAAATCTATAATTTCCTGATTTGGATCTCATTGAATTAGGTAAATGAAGCATATCTTTAGCTGTAAATGCCTTGTTTGGAGTTCCTAATCTGCTTCGGAAAAATTGCAACTCATTGGTCTTAATACCAGGAAAAGCATCACTATTAATAACTGAATTTACTGCAAATGGGTTATTTCCTATATCTCTTACCAATTCAAAAATAATGTTGTTACTTTCTGCTATATCAGCCTTGTAATATAAATCCAAAGATTCCAATATTTTTGTACTAAAAACATTAATAATTCTCAGACTTTCATCATCAGCATTAGCTTTTTTTGCCTGTTCCATTACTATATTGTATTTCTTTTCTAAATCGTTTCGATAATCTATGTCTTTGCTTATTTTAAATGGAGCATATAATTCTTTACAAATAAATCCATTATTTAACCATGTCAATTTCATTTTTAGTATCACCTTTTCATACTCATATTAAAAGGCACATTTTGTATCCTTCTGAGTTAATATATTTATTTCAATAAATTTCATTTTTGCATAATACTCTGCATATCGTCCTATCTGCATGGGACTTAATTCTGACCATTTCATTTTTGACATATAAATCACACTCCAATCTATGAATACAACTTATCCACTTCTTTTTCATACACTGCCTCTGTTGCAGAATCAAACAATACCCATTCTACAATGTCAAAGCTATTCTCGTTATCCTCCAAAAATCTGCTTACCGTCTTTACCGCTATCTTTGCTGCAAGTTCCACCGGAAAGCTATACACTCCAGTTGAAATAGATGGAAATGCGATACTTCTTATCCCATGCTCAAGTGCCACATGCATAGAATGAAAGTAGCAACTTGCCAGAAGTTCCTCTTCCTTACTTCTGCCTCCATTCCAAATCGGACCCACAGTATGTATCACATAATCGCATGGCAGATTATATGCTTTTGTAATCTTTGCCTGACCTGTCTCACAACCATGAAGAGTCCTACACTCTGCTAGAAGTTCCGGTCCTGCTGCCCTGTGAATGGCACCATCAACTCCACCTCCTCCTAAAAGAGAGTTTTTTGCAGCATTTACGATTGCCTGAACATCTGTAATCTTTGTAATATCACCTTTTACCGTCTTGATTAAATACATCTTACCACCTGCCTGATTCTTATATTACTATTCCATTGCAATGGTCAATCTCATGCTGAATAATCTGTGCTGTCCACCCTGAATACTTTCCATGCTGTTTCTTAAAGCTCTGATCAAGATAGTCCACTTCTATTTCCTGATATCTCGTGCATGGTCTTACGCCTTTCAGAGAAAGACATCCTTCCTCAGTCAGATATGCTCCGGATTTCTTTGTAATTATCGGATTTATCATTGCAAATTGAAATGGTCCGGCTGCTACTACAATGATATTCTTTTTTACCCCAATCATATTGGCAGCCATACCAACACAGTGTTCTAAATTTGCCCTAAGTGTATCAAGCAAATCAATCACAATCTGTTTATCTGCCTCTGTTGCATCCACTGACTTCTGTGCCAGAAACAGCGGATCATGCATTATCTTCTTTACCATTAATTCCATCCCTTCCATACTTCAGGCTGATATCCAAGTGTAGACTGCTTTCCATTTCTAACAACAGGCGTTTTAATTACCTGCGGATTCTCAAGTATCTTTTCCAATTTATCTTCATCTGCAATATACTTAATAAGAGCAAGTATATCCTGGTCTTTTCCTTCCCAGTTAATCATATTTTCAAGACCGCCATTAGCCTGTGCAATAGAAGTAAACTCTCCCTTACTCATGCCTTTTTCTTTCATATCAATGAACTGATATTTAATGCCACGCTCCTTGAAGAAGCGTTCTGCTTTCTTTGTATCATTACATTTCTTTGTTCCAAATATCTGTATATTCATCTTTGTATTCCTCGTATAAATGATTATTTA
>JAFQLS010000017.1 GCA_017396555.1 Lachnospiraceae bacterium
TCGTATACTCTAAAATAAGAAACAATAACAAAAACATCCTAAGATAAATCACCTATCCTTGCTTGAAGACGTTGATTTTCCTAGGATGTTCTATTTTTTTTATTTAGAAGTTAAAAATCGTTATTTACCGATTACTCCTTTTCTTTATATTTATAATGTGTCGCACAGATATGAGCAGATTGAAAATGAAATATTTGAGTGAAATGATAAGGCATCATTGCTTATAGAAATATAGGTGATGGTGTTTCTGACAAGATAAACTTTACTTATATTGGTTATACTTAATTCTTTGATGAGTTTATATGTAGATAAAGTAAATTCTTCGGCGTCAGTCATATCCATAACTTCTTGCAATTATAATAAATTTAAAATATTGTAGCATGCCAGTTTTCTTTTTACAAGTTTATTCTCGCAGTCTAAGACTTTTTAGAATTAATATGATAAAATGAAAAAGTGAGTATTGAAAAGTGAGGATTGTCATGAGCAAAGAAACAAAAGAAATGATGAAACGATTGGTTTCTACGATAGAATACGAGGAATTTTATGAGACTAACAGAGGGAAATTTATTGATATAAGCTTATCGGAATATCTTTTGGAGGTGATGGCAGAAAAGGATTTGACGGCAGCTCAGATTGCTAAATCCACTGGAACGGGAGATTATTTGTATAAATAAGTCGTATGATTTGCAACGTACAAATGAAATGTTATATGAATTACAATTACAAACGTTAGAGAAATAGGAGGTTTACAATGTTTTTTGAGAAGGTTAAGAGAGGTAATGGATTTGATTGCTATGCTTTTATGGTAGATTTTGATAATATGGGGCTTGCATGGCCGGATGGTTATGTAGATTATCAGGTTAAGGGGCAGGCACCGATTGGTGTAAATGATAATTATATTTTTTATGCAAAAAATGATGAACTTAAGATGCTTGATTTTGGTAGCTATAAGGTACAGACACAGCCTATTCCGATGGGAAGCGGTGCTACATTTAATAAGTCCTTAGAAGAAGTTGCTCTAAAAAATGAGGAAAAGGAGAATGTATATTCATAGTTAGAGAATCTGATTTCAAGTATTGAGCTTATTACGTGTGCTAAACATGGTGACGGAATGAATGATATGAATATGATTCTTTGTATAGGAGAATTTGAGTCAATAGTTAATAAGGTGTCTAAGAGTGGTAAAGAATATTGCATACCGGCTAAGGAAGATACTGAAACTCCTTCAAAGGAAGAGTTGAATAAATTGCTTGCACATATAACTGTAGATGGAGTAGAAGTTACCCTTGAAAGTGTGTTGGATGACTTGGATGGTGCGGTATTAATAATAATTACATAATATGGCAAATGGGTGGTAATGTTATCCGGTTGGATATATTTACAGGAAAGAAATATTGATATGGAAGAATTGATTGGCGATTTAATCCGTTTTGGACTGTTTGATACGCATAATACAATGTGGGCTAGTGATATATATTCAGAGGTTATGAGAATATGGAGTGGAACTTACAGGCTCACTACAGAAACTATTTATCAGGGGGTTGGAAGATTTATTACGCTAAGAAGTAATCGTAAGGTATCGTTAGAAGAAATGATAGAGATTTTATAAGGATTATAGCTAAAAATGAAAGCTGATGTAAATTATGAAAATAATTTTCACCAGCTTTTTTAGTACAAAAGTACTATATTATGCTTGGATTATATTGAAAATATTGTCGAAAAATGATAGAATATAATGGATTTATTATGTGAAGAAAGGAAAGTGTGCTAAGTGATTACAACAGACAGAGAAAAGGTTAGCAGTTCATGTATAGGATGCTTTCCTACGATTAACAGTTTGTATAGTATGATTCCCAGAGAAACCAGATTGCATATGGAGAGAGTTGGCAGATATTCGGAGGTAATATTTAAATATCTGTATAGGAAGAATCCTGAACTTGTAGAGAGTGAGCTGGGTGTGGAATTTGCTAAATATAGTGAAGAAGCATTTAGATATCATGACATAGGAAGATATTTCATTCCTATAGCGGTTCTGAACAAGGTTGAGAAGCTTACGGATGAAGAGGTAATGATGATTAGAGACCATACTATAAATGCACTTTCGGCCGTTGAACTTCTGTATAAAAAACCATTTCCAAGAGAGGTTTTGGAGAAATTTTTGGATATTGCTGTGTATCATCATGAGAGATGGGATGGTGATGGATATCCTGAAAGAAGAAAGGGTACGGACATTCCAATAGGAGCAAGGATATGTGCAATAGCAGATAACTTTGACGGGATTATCAGTTGGAAGCCATATAAAAAGAGACAAACTACGGAGATAGAGGCTATAGATATAATAACTAATCAGGCAGGTAAGCAATTTGATCCATATCTGATAGAGGTATTCGAAGAATGTAGTTATAACTTATTGATAAAAGGATAGTGATAAAGCGTGAGTAATAAAGAAACTGATACAAACAATAAAATTATTACTGATAATAATAGTAATATGGATAACGAAAATAAAAAAACAGATACTAATGTTCCTAAAAAATCATTTATTAGTCGTTTTGATTTACTTAATAGATTTAAGCATTGGTATATGGGTGGAATAAGTATAACAAGAAGCTTGTTCAGAGTAAGAGCAGCATGGCAGGGTGTTATTATTATTTCCTCAATATTAGCGATACTGTTTATTTTGTCAGCATTTTATACAGGAGCAGGTGAGTTCGTCATCAGCCTTAGTAGTGAAATGTCAGAGGATGGATTCTTTTTATCCAATACAGAGGATTTTTCGGAGCGTCAGGTTTGTATAAGAGGTACGGCAGTTGTAGCAGACAATGTCAGTATATTTGATATTAGCGAAGACGTTGGTTATGTAGATGGAATGCACAATGGACAAAATTATGTTGCACATACATTTTATTTAACGAATAAAACGGGAAAGACAACAGATTACAGATACACACTTAATATAAGACAGTCGGCTAATAATGCAGATAAGGCGTTGTGGGTAATGCTATATATGAATGGCAAGCAGACAATATATGCGCTTGAGGGTGCGAATGGTGAAGCTGAAAGCCAGTATTCTATATATAATTTTCCTTTTGAGTCAGATGCATTAAGTGATAAGCAATACATAACCGTGGATGGAATTGAGTCGGGTATTAGTCCGGAGGAAATCAGCAATGCATTATCAATTAATACGGCTAATAAGCTTGTAACTACACCGTTTGTGTCTGAAAAGGTTATTTGTACAGACATAAGAAAAGAAATAGAAAATGATGAAATTGATAAATTTACAGTTGTTATGTGGTATGAAGGAGAGGATCCTGAATGTACAGATGAAATAATTGGCGGTTGGGTTGAAACGTATATGACATTTGACTATGTTGAATAAATTAAGAAGGACAGTGACTTATGAATAATAAAAAGAAAAAAACGAAAACGGCATTTTGGTTGTCAATATTTTTTATAGTTATTGGTACTACAGGAGTATATGCATGGTTTTCTGTAAGCAATAGAGCAAGAGTAGAGAATCTGGCGCTTATTGCTGACCATCAGGGAAATTTAAGAATTGCTGATGATACGGGAAATGGACCGGGAGAATATAAAGACACTCTTAATTTGACAGAAACGAATGAAAATGGTCTTAATACTATACTTAGTCCTGTAACTACAATGGATGGAGTTAAGTTTTTCTCTCCGGAATACAATCCTTCAACACAAACTGTTGAGAGTGTATCAGAAATTACTGACCACGAAGAGCTCACAAAATTTTATGTTTATGAGAAAACATTTTATTTAAGAGCAGGAACAGACGATAGAGAGACTATAGCTAATATAAATCGAAAATATGATGTTGCTTTATATGGTGTGAACTCTACAAATAAAGTAAACGGATGTTATATGTATCAGTCAGAAGGTGAAAATGGTGATACGGCAGCAAATTCGATAAGAGTGAGCTTTACCCTGGAGGATGGGACTACATACATATATGAGCCTAACTGTGATGTTAATAATACTGATGATACAAGGGCAAAGGATGCAGTAAATATTGTATATGGACGATATGACACATACAGACAGAGAGAGAATGGTGTGTTTGAAATTAGTCCGAAGGCTAATGAATCAGAAAAGTTATTTACTATAGATGAAAATGTAGATATTAAGGTTACTATGAGAATATGGATTGAAGGTACGGATGTTGATTGTACTAATTCAATAGCAGCAGATAATATTCTTGGACAAATTCAATTTGTATCAACTGAAATAAAAAATTAGTAAAAGAGGATAGCTTATGAATGAGAAAAAAAGGAAAAGATTAAATCTGACAAAACGGACAATGATGACAATAGTGATGCTTGGTATTAGCATACTTACAATTTCGATTTCAGCATTTGCATGGTTCCTTATAACTAATACACCGAAGGTTGAAAATATCGAATTGACGGCAGATACAATAGGAACTCTTCAGATCGCAGAGGATATGGGAGATAAGCCGGGTGAGTACTCCGATACATTGGATTTAAAGGGTAAAAACAAAAAGAATACATATTTAAGCCCTGTTACTACCAAGGACGGACTTACATTCTTTACTCCGGTGTATACAGAAAATAAGGTTACGAATTTGAAGAAAGAAACTCAAAAGAAAGTGCTTAATACTAAGTATGTATATGAGAAAACATTTTATCTAAGAGCTGGCGATGATTCTACAAAGGTGGATAAAGATAAGGCTAAGACATATGATATATATCTTGTGGGTTCGTCGGCTGATTCCAATAATGGTTGTTTTGTTAAACAAAAAGGAACTGATGGAAAAGGAAATGAAATAACAGCAGCTAATTCTATTAGAGTGGCATTAACATTTGAAGGTGGTAACAGTGGTGAAAAGGTAACTGTTATTTATGAGCCTAATGCTGATAAGGATAATAAAGGTGTTAAAGGCAAAAACATGGCTTATTTCGATTATAAGGGCAATGACAGTAATTCAGAGGCATATGGTGCATATGGTACAATACAGCAGAATTACGATAAGAGCTTTAAGCCTAACAGTAATATAAGTTCTCGTTCGGTTGTGATTGATACAATTACTGAGGGAAAAGATGTGAAGGTTACAATGAAGATATGGTTAGAGGGTATGGATAAGGACTGTGTTAACCAGGTTGCAGCAGATGAGATAATTGGACAGATACAATTTGGCTCAGAAGAAAGATTTGAATAGAGGTATTGATATGGACGCATATTTTAATTATTTTTACAACTTTGTAAGACACATATTTGATAGTTTATATGGATTGGTAGTTGCTTTTGTGGATTGTATTGCAACTATTCTTGACATACAGTTTTATCAGAAACTTGCAAATTCTTATTATAAGGATTTATCACCTTTAGGCTGGTTTGCATATATAATTACACATATTTTGATTTATATTTTAATTGCACTTATTATTTATCTGATTTATAAGGGAATAAAGGTGCTGTTTAGATTTAAGGTTCCTGTGATTAAGTATGAGCAGATGAAGGATGAAGTAGTAACATTAAAGCGTGAGATAATGAAGGCTAATTATGAAAAGGATAAGATATTAGCTATGAAAATATCCGAAATGGGACTTAAGGTTAATGAGGAGTTGCTTGAAAATAATCCTGAGCTTAAGGGAATGTACAGTGGCGTAGAAAACCCTGACAATATGACAGATGAAGAAATTGATAATATCGTTATTAAGAATGTAGTAATAAATACAGCTACTACAGAACATGAGGAACGTATAATTGACCCTGAAAATCCGGAGGATGTTAAAACGGTTCTTACAGGTGAATACAGATTCCCAAGATTGTCTACAGTTGACCTTGTATATAAGGATGAGAATTATGTGGCACCGGAGTATGATAACAAGATGACGCTTGAAGAAATCTGTATTAATTTCCGAAATTATGCAGCATCAAGATTGCATTTGTACTATGAATTAGATGTTATTAAGCAGGCATTTGCTACATTTGGAGCAGCAAAGATGCTTATTTTACAGGGTATATCCGGTACAGGTAAGACTTCGTTACCATATGCGCTTGGTCAGTACCTTAATAATCCAAGTCTTATTTGTTCTGTTCAGCCTTCGTGGAGAGATAGAACGGAGTTGTTTGGATATTACAATGATTTTACTAAGAAGTATACAGAAACAGATTTCTTAAAGACATTATATGAGGCTCAGTATTATGATGATATGAAGCTTGTAATCCTAGATGAAATGAATATTGCCAGAGTTGAGTATTATTTCGCAGAAATGTTATCTATTCTTGAATTACCAAGAGAGGATGAAAGATTTGTTTCAGTGGTATCATCACAGGCTGATAATGATCCGGATAAAATGTTTGAAGGTAAGATATGGATTCCTTCAAATGTGTGGTATGTAGGAACAATTAATAATGATGATTCTACGTTTGCAGTATCAGATAAGGTATATGATAGAGCTATTCCAATTGACTTGGATGCAAGAGCAGAGGTGTTCGAGGCACCGGATACAGAGCCTGTTAGACTTAGTTATACTAATATGGCAAGGATGTACGATGAAGCTAAGGAGAAATATCCTGTATCAGAAGAAAATCTCTTAGAACTCGATAAGTTAGACCAGTATCTGATTGAGCATTTCAGATTAACATTTGGTAACCGTATTTTAAGACAATTAAAGGATTTTGTTCCATGTTATATAGCATGTGGTGGAACAGAAATAGATGGTATAGACTTTATGTTTGCAAAGAAGGTATTAAGAAAATTCGAGTCATTAGGTCTTGGATTCATCAGAGATGAGCTTGATGGTTTGATTATTTATCTTAATAATGCATTTGGAGAAGAAAACTTCCAGATAAGTAAGGAATATTTACAGCGTCTTAAGAGAATGAGTGGCGCAATGTAGCACATAGTAATGGCGGAAAGGAGAAACTTCGATGGATATAGATGAATCATTACGTCCTTTTGATGATGAAAAGGATGTAGTACAAAATGTATATGATAAAATGTCATCTTCAAATCTTAATGCCACGAAGGATGATGCATTTTATAAATATTTTTATAATTTGTTGGATACAAGTACTAATTTCTGCACATTTAAGCATGTGCGTCTTATTAAGAGCATTGATGAGGATTGGATAAGCGCAATAGAGGAAGCACTTCCTTCTCTGCATCATGTAATTATGAATCCAAGAAAATTCATAGAAGAGGATAGAGAAGTTGTTAATATTGCAATGGCAAGAAATATTACAACAGAGTCATTAAAACATTTAACACAGCATAGTGATCTTATTGATAAGTACGATATGGAAGACGGTACTGTTATTCCAAACAGAATCCTGAATGTATTTAAGGAAGAAAGCTTGAATATATACGAAAACAGATTTGTATGTACATTGATTGCGGAGCTTCAGCATTTTGTAAATAAAAGATATAACGTAATATTTGAAAATACGAAGGATGAGCTTGGTGCATTTTTTGAAATGGAATCCAGAGTAGATAATTATACAGAGACTGTTGATTATAAGCTTAGCGTAAAAGTAAAGGATAAGCAGTCGGATTCTGAAAATGAGAAGGATAATAATGACATTTTCTCAAGATTAATTACTATTCATCGTCAGGTAAATGGTCTTGCATCGACTGAATTTATATCTGAAATGAGAGGTTATGCTCCGGTTAAGCATCCTATAGTTAAGACGAATGCTATCAAGAAAAATATGTATTATAAGGCATGTCAGAAGCTATGGAATTTTATTTACAGCTATAATAAGGTTGGATATACGGTTAATCTTGTAAAAAAAGAACCTATAATAACAGGAGCTTTCGAGAAGGATATATATGATTCGTTTATCTGGAATTATGCAATGATTCATAATCAGATAGAGGATGTAAAAGCTCTTGATATTAATAAACCTGAGAGAAAAAAGGAAGTTAATACCAGATATATTCGTCAGATGTTGGAATATATAGTTAGGGAAAGTGGTATTCCGGATGCAACCTTAAAGAAAATAATTATTAATGAATTAGATACAATACAAAGTAAACGCAAGCGTGAGGAAGCAGAGCTTGCAAGAGCATTGAAGAAGAAAAAATAAATATGAAAGTTACGAAAATATTTAAAGTGGTGGAAGATATTTTATTTATAATCCTTTTGGGAATTCTTTGCTATACAATTTATTCAGTACATGTATATAAGACTGTAGGTTTTTTTGAGTATCATTTTTTCAGGATACTTAGTAATAGTATGGAACCGACATTTGAGGTTAATACCTGTATTATTGTAAAAGAAGTAGATGAGGACGATTTAAAAGTTGGAGATATTATAACATTTAGAGCTGACACTACGGAGATTTATGGCGAATATAATACTCACAGAATCTATGATATAGAATTAGATGAGTCTACAGGTAGAAAACGATATGTTACAAAAGGGGATTATTTTGAGTATGAGGATAAGGTAAGGGTTGAATATGAAGATATTATAGGGAAATATAATAGTAAAATGCCATTTAGCGATCAAATAAGCTGGCTTGTAGAGAAGCTGTCTAATAATAAGGTATATTTTTGTGTTATTATTTTTCCGTTAATATTATGTTTTTTATCATATGTATATCAGTTACTTGATATTTTATTTGTTGAAAAGGGAAGTGAATCATAAATGAAAAAATCAAAACGTGAGGCAATTAGAATAGTAGTTATGACTATGGTAGTTATAGCTGTAATAGGTAGTGCTACGGTTGCTTGGTTTCTGAAGGGTTCGCCGGCTTCCTTAAGAAATATGGATATTGCGATGGATGATAAGGGAGACCTTTTGGTTAAGGTAAAGGTAGAGGATGGTAGCTATAAGAATCTTAGCCAAATAGGTACGGGAGAAAATGTAAAATACACAATAGACCTTAATATTGTTGATCAGGATAATATAGAAAATAATACATTTGCTCCAGGCGCATATGGAAAGGTAGAATTTAAAATTAAAACAATGACATCTTTGGTTGAAGGATATTCTATTAGAATTACACCTTCCATAGAAGTCAATGAAAAATATGAAGAGGATTCATTGAGTGAAGAAGAATTGTTTGATTTAGTTAAAATGCATATTAAGTTCTATGCTGTAAATGATTCGGGTAAATATTCGGAGGTTATTCCATATTATGATGAAAATGTTGTAAATATAGACGAATGTCAGCTCACAGGGGCTTTGTCGGAGGGTATAGAGAAGGATGTTACATTATATTGGTATTGGCCATATGAGTATATAAATGTTCCTGATAAGGATAATGAGGAAAGTCCGGTGTATGATGAGTATGAAAAGTACAGAGAACTTGGTACTATTACTGAACAAATCGAAGCATATGACTGGGATGATACATATATAGGAAATTACGTAGAAAAATTAAATTTTCATTTTGATGTAGAGGGAAACAGATATGAAAAAGAATAAGAAATTAATAGTAATATCATTGATAATTACGGTTTTCCTTGTGTTTGGTACAAGTTTTAGCTGGTATTTATTTACAAAGGATAATCATGCAGACAGGTTGGATGCAGAAATTATGGCACCATATTTTTTGTATTTGTTAAATCCAGATGATGAATATTCGCTTCAGTTTTCAGTAGGTAATATTCATCCGGGTGAAACAAAGGAAATAGTTATTTGTGTCAGTAATAAAAGACCAACAGATGTGTCTGATAATTCTATAGATATTGCAAGAGAATCTAAGTTTAATTATGATCTTGAGTTTATTTATACGGAGAATCTTCCCGTAAATTATAATATATATGAGCTAAATAAGTATGATATGTCAGATGACGGAAATTATAGTGAAGCTAGCATAGTTGTTGAAGGTGTCGAGGATTACTACTGGAATAAAAATGATGCGCGTAAGAATAGCGATGGAACACCTAAACCTTTAACAATTACTAAAAATGTAACTGACGATAGACTTTCTCAGGTGTTTGGGCAGGAAGATATTTCAGGTGTAGTTAATAAAGGTAATTATTTGCTATATCAGGAGGATGGTCAGGCAAAACCTGAGCCATTAGGACTTGAATACAAGAATGAAGAATATGAATTTGATTATTATTTGATAGAAGTGACATGGAAGGATGGAATAACCTTCAATGATTACACAAAGGAAACAGACCTTTTATATGTAGTGGTTAATGCTAAACAACCATTACCAAAGGAACAGGATTAATTGTAAAACGTGGTGAGCAGATTTGGTAAAAACAGTGAAAATTAAGGACAAGTTAATAGCTATAGGTGTAACATTGTTAGTACTAATTATAATGTTATGCGGGTATTCTATTGTGTTTGCTAAGTATTATGCAGCAAGGAATAATAAGGGTATTGCTATTGCTTCGAATTTTTATTTTAACAGTGATAAACTAAATAAAATTGATAGACTTATTGATATTTCTAGTGAAGATTGGAAGACAGATATTAACTGGATTAATGAGAATCTGTCAGATAAGATAATGGTATACACTAATAATGAAAGATGGTCGAATGGATATTATGATTTTGATATTATGATTCAGAATTATGATAGTCATATTCTATATAATCAGGAAGATATGAAGGTCGGTTACAAGGTTGAATTTATGTTGCTTGACCAACCTGTAGGGGCTGCTTATCAAATAGTTTCTAATGGAAGAACATATAATCTTAATTATGAGGATATTGTCAAATTAGGTGGTGAATTGGAAGGCGGCAGCCTTAATAGTGATACCTATAAAATAAGAATGACTCTTACGGACACTATTGATAATTATAAACAGGCAAGGGTTTTAGTTATTGCTTATCCTGATTCTCCGGATTATTTAAAACAGGAAGATAATCAGCAATATCTAATGGCTGGTGTATTTGCAGGAACAGCAAGTATGATGGAACTTAATATTGCGTCGCAGAATTTTGAAGTGGTTGAAGAATACAGTGACTTTAATATTAAATATGTAGATTATATAAATGATTTGACTGGGTATATATATAACATCAAGACAGAAGGAGATGTTATTAAAAATGAGAATACAGCTATTAAGCAGGAAATAACTGTAAGATGGAAAACAGATTATTTGAGTATAAGTGAATTTGACGAGTATTATGATGAAAGCAGGATTACTACAGGAGTAGAGGATGGAATCAATTATACCTATATGACAATTGATGTGCTTCCATATACAAGTATTAATCTTACTTTTTATAAAACAGATAAGTTTATTCAGGAAATGAAGACAGGTGGACAACTTTACAGTAATTCTGAAAATTTTAAGAATCTGGTATATGCATACAAATAGGAAATATTTATTTACGGAGGCTTAGCAATATGTATCAGCGTTTAAAGAAGATATTAGCATTAATTCTTAGTGTGGCATTGTTTGTAAATGCCACTGATTTTAGTGCGTTTATTATATATGGTGATGAAAGAGATAAAAGTGAAGAAACAACAATAGAATTACAGACTAGTGAGATAACAACAGAACCACAGGCAGAGACAACAACAGAGCCGGAGACAGAGACAACAACAGAGCCGCAGACGGAGACTGTAACAGAGCCACAGACAGAAACGAAGGTTGAAGCAGAAATGAAGCCGGTTGATACAGATTTTGTTGATATAAAGCCTAATGGCGCAAAAACTACTGTATCTGCTACAAATGCGCTTAATTATACAAGCTATGATAATATCAATATTGGTGTATATACTCATCAGGACTGGACAAGTCTGGTAGCTATTACACATAAGTCAAGTCTTGAAGGTGTTGATATTATTTTATCGAACGATAATAGTAAAACCAGTGATAAACAGACCTGGGATTTGACACTAAATGATTTAAAATATTCAGATGGAACAAATATATATTATGGTCTTGGTTCCAAGGAATATCCATTTGCAGGAAATCTTACGTCACAGTTTACATTAACCTTAAAACCAAAGGTATCATTGTTTAATTATTTATCTTCAAAGGCTAATATTGGTTCTAACGGATATGCTATAACTATTAATTATGTTAAGGGCTCTAATAATATTATGGGAGGTCTTGCAGGACATTTAGTTCTTGAGAGCGATTATGAATTTGATTATAAGAGACTTGCGATTACAGGTTATGTAGGACATCAAAATGGTGTGTCTGAGGTTGCCGGAGGACTGTTTGGTTATGTAGAATCTAAAGAGGGCGTTACAGGTGTTAAGTTTTTGATTGATGATGATATGACAGGTATATCGGGCATTACTAATGTATATGGTAGGATTGCAGGAGGTATAGCAGGTGTAGTTGATAAAAATGTAGTGGTGGAAATGTCAGGGGCACCTATTTTACCTAATATTGTACATTCAAGTGCTACCTGCGCAGGCGGAATTATTGGAAAGCTTTCAGAAGGTTCGAAGCTTATAACTACAGCTACACAGAGTAAGCCTATTGTTTTGAAGAATGGAGAGAACGGTTCTACTGCCATAAAGATAACAGGAGCCGGATATTCCGGTGGTGTAGTAGGATGGGTAGAAAATAGCACAATTGAATTACAATATGTAGAAAAACATGATAGTGTAAATGGCACTCTGCATGTAGGAGGGCTTATTGGTTATGCAGAATCTACATCAACAGACAAGCCGGTTAAAGTAACGGTTAGTGATTGTGTAATAGCAGCATTCCATGTGTCTCAAACTTCTAACAATATAAGTCAGAGTAATTGTTCAGGAGGAATAATAGGTAAATATAAGACGACAGATGAAGATACAGAATCTAGTCTTGAAATATCAAAGGTTACTACAAAGACGGCTTCACGAGAGAATAGTAATGAAGTACAGTCGTTTTTGAGAGTTGAAGTATATCCGTATACCAAGAAAGATTTATATTATTATAATGGCGGTATTGTTGGTGGAATTTGTGGTAACAATGTAAATATTCATGACATTGATTTTAAGAGAGATGGATTTAGGGTTAATCAGATTTATTGTTTTAATACTAAATATGTTTGGGACACCCAGTCCGCTGGTACAGTTGCAGGTGGAATTGCAGGTAAAAATATTGAGATAAGTAATATTCTTTTGGCTAATGGCAAATTTGCAGGAACTGACGCATATGGAACGGCAGGCTTAAGCGGTAAGACCGTAGGCGGACTTGTTGGAAGAATTGGATATTTCGATGGAAATAATATTACGGGTACAAAGATAAAGGTATCTGATATAGATATTGACAGTTTGTATATATGGGAAGCTGATGCAGACCAGACTAAATATTTAATGAATAACGGAGGTCTTTTTGGTGATATAGGAAAGGGTTCTGTAGTTGCTATATGTGGAGATATTGATTTATCAGGTGTTACAACCATTGCTCCGGATGTGGAAGGCTATAGGGATCTGTGTGGTAAAGTAGAAGGCAGGGGCTTTGTGGCAGGTAGCGTTAATGAAAGTCTTGTCTATTTTGAAAAGGATGCTGTAATAAAAAGACCGATAACAGTAGATGATGGTGTTGTATATTTTTCAGAAGATAAGGATGAAGATTTTAGCACTAACAATCCTGCATATAGATTATATACCATTAATGATGTGGGTAATTACGGTTCTATATACCAAAATATTGATGATGAAAATGGTAATGCTGTTATTCAGTATGATAATGAATATGGTAATGAGGTTACAGGAACAGTAGGAACAGAAACAGTAGATGATAAGGAATTCTATGTATTAGATTCTCTTGCGGATGCTTTACGCCTTGCAATAGCAGGTCATACATTTGATGAATCAGGAGATAAAAAGCCAAGATTTGCAAGAGACTGCTTTGGAGATAAAACTATAAATGAACTTTTAAATGCTAATTATCTTATTAAAACGGATATTGATTTAGGGGATGCAGGTATAAATGGATTTGTTAGAAATGATAGTCTGTTATATCCTTTTTCAGGAATTATGAAGGGGGCTTCAAAAGGGGAGAATGGAAAATATAAGATTACTGTTAATAATATTACAAGACAATATTATGGGGGATTATTCCCACAGTTAGATGATGGAGTAAGCTTTGAGAATATCAAAATAGATGGTTATCTTGGATATCAGATAACTCCAACTACTGCTACAGGTGCAGCAGGTGTTCTCGCAGCAAATTCTAAGGGTGGAATCACCTTAAAGGGAGTTGATGTATCCACTGTCATTTGTGGACATTGTGTTGCTAATGTTTGGGATAATTCGACAATGTACTGTTATGGTGGTTATGTGGGTAATGTAGACATAGGAACCGGTGAAATAGTAGTTGATGATTGTAATATTTCGCCAAATATACATAGTATGAATTGTCATTATTTTGTAGGTGGATTGTTTGGAAAAATAATACTTAAGAACACCAGCCTGTCATCATCTATAAAAATTATTAATTCAACAATTAGTACTAAAATAATAGCAGATAAGAATATTGGAAATGGAAATACAACATCAGGAGCACATATAAGAAGTGGTGGTCTTATTGGATTTGTAGGATATCAGTATAAAAATGTTAGTGAAACAAATAATAATAATAATATAACGCCTGGAGCGGTTGCTGCTATGTCACATGCAACAATGGTTATAGAAAATATTGATATTGATTCGGCTGTAATGGATATGACATTGTCACCACAGAATAATGTTAAAATGTCAGGCGGTTTACTTGGTTATGCATGGTGTAATGTGGATCTTAAGCTTAATGATGTTAATGTTATAAATGAATCTAAGCTATATAGCAGAGGTATAACAGGCGGTTTAATAAGTTTCTTAAGCGGAAGTGCAAAGGTAACAAATATTAACCTTGAATCGTTTGAAATGAAAAATACATGGGGTACTAATGTTACATATAGTGGTTTGTTGTTTGGAAACGGACAATATGCATATATTACTCTTGATGATGCGACATATGTGATTAATCCTGATGCTGTAACAACCGAAAATTATTCTTACTTTGATGAAATTGTAGGATTGAATCTTATGGTAAATAGATGCAATGAATTTGGTGCAGCATTAGATGGAAGTTATTCGAATGCGGGTGTGCTGAATATTATTAAGAGTGACTTTGATTCGTTTAAGGGTGATACTGAGTATTCAAGCTACGTTAATAAGGTAGTGGAGGGAACGAACAAGTATTCAAGATATTATTATAATTTGTTTACGGGAGATAAAAATGAATGGATTATTCAGATGTCTGGAAATAGCGGAAATATAGATTCTCCTAAGAAGTTTATGACCTTCCATATATCTCAGTATGCTCACAGCTATCTAAAGAGATATTTTAATGAGTATTTTTCTAATAGTGTGTCTACATCACTTACAATTGCAAATATATCAATTGATTTAGATATGAATGGATATAGCCTATATCCTACGGTATTAAATGGAAGAACAGTAAATGGAAATAGCCATACAATAACACTGTATGGTGAAGAGATTTCGAATATTGAAAAGACACTCAAAGACAATGAAAAATCCTTGGTATATCGCAATAATGAATTTATTAGTAATGCAACAACACAGCATTATCTTATGCATGCATCGCTTTTCTACAATGTTACAGGAAGCACTATTTCAGATATAAAAATAAAGGGAACTATTGCTAAGAATGAAAGATATACAGGAGCACTTATAGGTGGTGCAGTATATGGTACTACAACAATAAAAAATATTATTTTGGATAACGTTACTATTAGCAATTATAATAATGAAAGTCATGGCTTGATGATTGCCAGAATAGGACTTGTTAATGATGCTAATAATAACCAGAAGCTTGAAAGTGCAAATATTGTGATAGATGGCATAGATACTATATATGATACATCAGATAAGACTGTTGCGGGGGCACTTATAGGTTCGGTTGGAAATACTAATGCAAAAGATGCGAGAGTAAGATTTGAAAATATGCGTGTAAGCGGTGTGAAGTCTGATAAGATATTTACATATGCATCATTTATATATGATTATCAATATACAAGTGATTTGGAAAATAATAATTGTTATGGTCTGTATACATTTGAATATGATGATGCAGTTTCAGGCAATGTTACTTATGGAAAAGAGATTGCAAAGGGAGTGGAATACAACGATTGTCTTGTCAGTTCAATTCCGGAGGGTGATCCTAATCCGCTTGAAGAGGCAATTAATAGAGCACAGACAGAGGCAAATTTTTATTTACCATATGTATATAAGACTAAGGATATATATGTTAATCCACAGAATGGTAATATTTTAGAGGGATGTGGTACATATGAAGACCCATATGTTATTAAAAATTCAAGACAGTTTTTAAGTCTTTATTGTTATCTTACAGGAAAAACATCATACTATAATATGTTTGAAAGTAAGGGAGAAGGTACACCGGGATGGACTATTAACAGAATTGGTGGAGATGGAGATCCTTATGAATGTTCGGAAAAAGCTGATTCTTCAGTTGCGCATAGTAGTGCTGAGTTTTCAATTGTAGATGGTAAGCTCAATGAAGAATTTCCAACGATAGATGAACTTAGAACTGCATATTATATTATAGAAAATGATATTAACCTTGAAGATATTATTGATTTGAATGATTCAATATTAGTACAGGAATATAATGGTCTTGGAACATTACAATACCCATTTGCAGGTGTTATATCTGGTAAAGAGATTGATACAGATAAATATTCAACCATTACATTACCAAGACAGGGCGAAAGCAATAGTGTTCAGACAAATTATGGATTGATTCAATATATGAAGGGTGCCGTAGTTAAGGATTTGAATATTATTACTCCTGTTAAAGATGAAGGTGATACATCGGAAATATTTATTAATGTAAATGCGTATGCCGGTGGAGTGGCAGCTATTCTTCTTGGCGGTGATAATATTATTGATAATGTATCAACAAGGGTTCGTTTCAGAGCATATAATAATGTTAATTATGATGTAAGTACTGTAATAATGGGAGGTTATGTAGGAAAGATAAAAAATGGTTCGTTAATTCTTAGAAATCTTAATGATAAGAATGTAACGGATGGTTGCGAATATATCCATTTAAAAACCGGAGGTAATGTAACTACTGTATGCAATGAATCTGATTATGTAGGTATGTTAGTTGGTAAAGTAGAAGATGGATTTATATTATATGAGCATAATAGCAATGAGAAAGCCTTTGAAGATACAACTAAAAAAGTATTAACAAAGAATGATCTTGTTGTCTCTACAGCTAATAATAATCTTAAGCTTGCTAATGGTTTTGATATCATTAACGGATATGCTCTTGATAAGGGTATAGAAGCTTTTGGAAAAATAAATGTAACAAAGGATGCAAATGGTAATCTTAATGTGAATATGAATAGTGCTGAAGCACTTGAAATTATTGCACTTGCGCTTAATAGTGATGCGTTATCTATATATTATGACAGATTTGCTACAAGACAGAACAGCCATGACATATATGGATATGAAGTAACTGCAAAGTGTAGAAAAGGAACATATGCTGATCTTGGTAATAAGAGTAGTGCTGACAGGGAGTCAGTAGTCTTATATGATGATGGCAAAAATCCGGATGAAAGTAATGTATTTTTGTATCCGTATTTGTTACACAAATATGTTAGTTTTAATAGTGCAGCTTCAGAGAGCGATAATTATGCTAATTATATAGATTATACATTCGAGATTAAGCAGACAACAGCGGTTGTTGATAATGTAAATGTTAGCTATAACATATATATTTCGAGATTTAACAAGATACATGATGATGTAAGGGAATATACAACAACATATGAGCTTGATAATGGAATTACGGAAGTACTTGATTTATCAGGATATGGTGTAAGCTTTAGAGGATTTGGGGCTTTGTATACAGTAGGAAGGTCCGATTTTAGAGCGAATTTTGATGGTAACAGTAAGAATATTAAATTATCAATGAACAGAGAATTTGACAGTTCAAAGGATTTCCCGGTGGGAATGTTTAATTCTCTTACTTATGATGTACGTGTAGGTGATGCTGTAATTGGAAATAACAATGCCACAATTCCTATGCCGGATGAAGAGGCACTTGTAATTAGAGAGATAAATATTGTTGATAGTACATTTGATAATATATCAGGTACAGGAACTTATACCGGAGCTATAGCGGGAAGACTTACAGGAAAGTGGGATTTTGAAGATATTTATATTAAATCCGAAAACACTGACACCAGCATAGAGGGTAATTTATATGTAGGTGGTTTAATAGGTTCTATAGATAATATAAAATGGCAAAACACTTATAATGATGATTTACACGATGCTTCAAATGTAATTAATTTCAGGAGATGCGGAACATTTGGAAAAGTAGCGGATACTGTAAAAATAAGTGGTGAAAATACAATTGTTGGTATTGGTGGCATAGTTGGAGCTATAGGAAGAAAGGATGCTACGAATAAAGAAAATAATGTATTCTATTCCGGAATTATTTCGATGGAAGATTGTAGTATAAATAACACAGAGATATCAACGGGTAATACAGGAAATGCCGGTGGATTTGCCGGTATGCTTGGATTTAGAAAAACGGATTCGACATACTCTGCGGTTGGTGTTGTTAATGTAAGTAATACAGAAGGATTTGCAGCAAATAATATTGAAAACGTAATAATTAGAAATAAGGTTGATAATGATAGTCAATCTGAATCGTCCATAGGAGGTTTGTTTGGAAAGGTTCTTTTTGTTAATAAACCTGCACCAAATAATGACCCAATGTTTGGGTATATTGGTATAAATGGATGTAATGTATCAAATCTTAACATAATATGGGCAGAGAATAATACCAGTCTTACATATAATGAAGATGGTAACAATGCCATAGGTGGACTTATTGGATTTAATAGGACACAGAACACGGATATATACAATATTAAAGTTAATAATTCTACAATAGGCACAAGTGAAAATACAGCTTGTTCAGCCGGTGGATTAATTGGTTTATATAGAGATACTACAGGTGGTGGATTAAACTATGCAATTAACTATAATGTTGATAATGTAGAGATTAGTAATACAAATATTGTATCAAAGAGTGGCAGAGTTGGTGGTTTGGTAGGACATTTACGTTCTGATGTAAATTCTATAAATAATTGTAAGATTGATAACTGTACCATAACTTCGGAGTTAGAGTCTGTAGGTGGATTATTAGGGTACCATTATCCTGCCTATGCCGGAAGTACAACTATAAATGATATAGAAGTTTTGGCAAGTACCATACATACAACTGATGCACATACTAATGGTTCTAATGCGATTGCAGCAGGTGGTATCATTGGTCAGGCGGCTAATTATGGTAATGTTATTACAGTTGGCCGGGTTTATGTAGGAAATGGTTGCTACATACGAGGTGCCAAAGGTGGAGGGGGTATATTTGGTATTGTTAATAATGATGTGAATATTACATATAATGAATGGATTGGAGTTGGAGCCAAGTATTCTTCAGATGCGTGGGTTGAGGATAGCGTATATAACAATATTGTTGGAAGAATTGCAGGAGGAATTGCAGGAAGCGAGGATTCAACAACTGAGAGAAATATATCAGCAAAGCTTTGCGTTGCTAAAAATAGAATATATTCATACGATAGAATTGGCAATGCTAATGGAAGATGCGGAAGTGGTGGTCTTGCAGGATATAGAAATGGAGCCTCAGGTCAGGTAATTCTTGATGATGTGACTATTATGCATAATGTAATAATAACATCAGGAAGAGGAGTTACAGCAGCAGAAGCATATGGAAGCGGTAATAATAATTATATGCCTGCAGCCGGTGGAATGTATGGTAGAATTGAGGCAAATAGCTCAAGCACTACAGAATGCGCAAATATTACTTTGTTAGATAATAGTATTGGCTTCTACGATGTTAGCAGTATGGATGAGGATGAAAAATATAAAGGCTTTAAAAATCTTGATATTAATTCAGAGGAAGTTAAGCTCTTTTATTACGATGAAAATAATACCTTGCAAACTGCTAAATGGAGTGAATCGTTAATTAATGAAAAAAATGTTGGGCGTTATTCTATAGGATTAGGAACATTTATCGGATATTATTTAGCAAATAATACAAGCAAAAACAGACAGTTTAATATTTTGAGACCTAATGTAATATTTAGTGAAGATATAGGTTCCATTCCGGCGATAGATTGTGGAAATATCAAATATACTACTGATTCGACACAATATGGAGCACAATATCCATATAGTTATAGAAATACTGTACATATTCTATATATGAAAGATAAAGAAAATACTATAATAGACAGTGCTATTGTTACTAAAACAGGAGAAGATAATAACTTGTTTGAAAATCTTGATAATATTATTTCGGATTATAGAGATGTTAGAGATATGACAGTAGATGAAAGTGATAGTAATGCTGTAAAAAATGCTACATATAGCTTTATTAATTCAGATAAGCTCAAGGCATTTATGAGAACCGGAAACGGTGAAGTATACGATATCATAGATGGAGAATTAAATTATTACGATTCTACATATAATGCTGCTGATTATAATGGCGTTCCGGTTATAGTATTAGATGGTCATGAGGTACAGCATCTTGGAGATTGGCCGGTATTTATGCTGACAGGAGGAAGTGGTGTAACTAAGAGCACAATGGCTAGAATGAAGAATTGTGGCTTTTTAAATATAACCTGTGATAATGCTGTAATTACACCGGCTGGAAAAATTATTTTAAACAATGGTTTGTATGGAACAGGAGATAATAAGAATAACACAAGTATTAGTTCATCAAATGGTTATGCATTATCTCTGCAAAATCGTCCGTATGATGAGAGAGTAGAGAGGGATGATGGTGTATATTACACGATTACATTGCTTGAGTACAATTATTCCGTTAAAACTACAACAGGCACAGTAAAAGAAACAGTATATGTTCCTGTGTATGTAAAAGAAAAGGTAACGGTTAGCTCTTCGGTACGAATTCTAGGTGGAGAAGATTATTCTTATACATCTGCTATGAATGACGGAAAGCACGGAGAAATAGTTATTGCACATGGAAGTGTATATACAATATTTGCTGAATTTGTATATGACAGTATAAGATTAAAGGATTCTTTTGCCAATATCATACTTAAGAAGACATTAATATTTAAGAATTCACAGGAATCAATACCGGTTGGAACTAAATTGACTTTGGTGGATAATCAGACCGGAAAGGATTATTACTATATTGTTGAAGATGATAATATAAATGAGATTCCGCTTACAGCATTTAAAAATAATGGTGTAGGATATGAAGAAAAGGAAATTGGCGGACAAGGAATAACATATACGGCAAATAATTATCAGATGTTTGATGGAACTGTAATTAAAGGTCAGGTAGGTATAGATCGTTTCTATATATATGTTCAGCCTTCAGAAGGAGATCATAATATTACATATGATTTTCAGATTAAGGCTGAGCCGGTGGATAAGAATAATGCAGCAATGGATGGATATTTCACTAAGAAGTTTGATGCAAATATTAGTATGGAATTTATCCCGGGACCTGAGATTTCATTTGCCGGAGTGTCTAAGGACGAGCTTACAGGAATATACACAGGTACTGAAGGTATAACGTTTACAGAAGGAACAATTAGCAATGAAAAGAGTATAACAATAGATGCTACAGTCGATATTTCGCTTGCAGATAGTACTTCACCATATTGGACTAAAAGAGAAAGTACAATTGATAGTACTAATAATGGTAAATATCTGGATGTAGCTGTAACTCTTGTGGATAAGGATGGTAAAGAGGTAGCCTTCCCAGAGGGTACTAATATAATCTTTAATGATGGTGCACCACAGACTGTAAATGGCTCGGTTATATATCTGTATAAGGATAGTGGCAAGAAATTTGCTTATGATACGCTTGAGAGAGATATTAACGGAAATAAGCCTTGGTATTATTATGATGTTGACGGCGATGACACTTACAAGTGGATTACCAGTAATGATGGCGTGAATTATTTCTACTATGAAGACCAGACTGAGCCTGTAAGCGTAGATAATGTTACAATTGATAAGATAAATATGTTGTCTAACCATATAAAGCTTACATTTGATTTTTCATTAGCTGATGTGGATGAATATGCAGGAAATGATTATGATGTAGTGCTTAAATTGTATCGTTCTACAGACCCTGATTATCCTATAGAGGAATTTATTGAGTCAAAATCGAATAGACAGACAGAGTATAAGGAGGAAGTAGACGGAGAGGCAAATAAGCAAATGGGTGCAGCAGTATCTGTAGCCGATGATATGTCGCTTGGAATCAACCTGTATAAAAATTTTGTTACAGAAGAATTTATTTCGTTTACAAATAAGTTTGATTTTACAAATGTTATTAATAAGAGAAATGATATCAGAGCACAGGAGGATATAGAAGAGTGTGCAGGTGATACATATATGGTTACCTACAGAATTCAGAAGAAGAATTCGAGAGGTAATTATGTAACTATTGATATTGAGGATAGTCCATTTAAGCTCAGTAAGATTTCTAAGGATGATAATGGAGATGAAGTTGTTACCGATATGGATATAACTGAAATGAATGGTGATCAGGTATATGTAGAATTCAAGAATTTTACAGAAGAAGATATTAAGACTGGTACTGACGGGGTTATGTATGTTACTGCATGGGATATGAAGCTTACGGCAAATGTCGAAAAGCTAAAAGAAAATGTAGATATTCTATCAAATTATAAGATTTCAATATCATATCTTCCATATAATGAGTCAGAAGAAGGAATACCTACAGATGATGCGGCAGCAATATTGTTAGATTATTTTATATTTACAGTTGCTAATCTTAAGACTGATATGTAGAAAAGCAAAGTATAAATAACAGGTAGTGATTTAAGGTCACTACCTGTTATTTTGCATCACTACGGATTTAGTAAAATAAGGCTTCGGTTGTGCTTTGAAAATTTTAAAATATTTTAATAGTAGACAAAAACTTCAATCTGTATTATAATACTAAAAATAAACTGATTATTTTATTGATATTTATTTGAAAGAGTACTATAATATGAGAAGGAGCGATGTTTATTGGGTAAAAATGATAGCATTACTAAGAAGTATATGAGGCAGAATGACAGATTTGCAGATGTATGTAATTATTATCTGTTTGATGGTGAGTCAGTAGTTAAGGCTGACGAGCTGGAAGAGAAGGATATTACTGAGCTTGCGGTTATTAAGGATAAGAACAGTAAGGTGATAACTACGCAGAAGTTTAGGGACGTTCTTAAGAATTGTATTGTGAAGTCGGCAAATGGTGTTACATATATGCTTATAGGTATAGAGAATCAGACTGATATCCATTATGCAATGGTTATTAAGAATATGGTATACGATGCTCTTAACTATGCCACGCAAGCAGAGCAATGTGCAAAACAGCATAGAGATGATAAGGACTTAGACGGAGCAGAGTTTTTATCAGGATTTGCTAAGACTGATAAGCTAATGCCTGTCATAACAATTACGATATATTGGAATTCCGGTAAATGGGATGGTTCAAGAAGTCTTCATGAGATGTTAGATGTGAAGGATAAGAATATTCTTGAATATGTCTCAGATTATAAGTTGAACTTAGTTGTGCCGGATGATATAGAAGATTTTAATAAGTTTAATACAGAGCTTGGTAAGGTGTTTGATTTTATCAGCTATTCGGAAAACAAGGATGAAATACGCAGGCGATTTTATGAATCAGAAAGTAACGAAGAAGGTATGTTTAGTGCAGATGCAATAACATTACTTAATGAATGTGTTAAAGCTAATTTGAAAACAACGAAGAAAAAAGGAGGAAAGACAGACGTGTGCAAAGGAATAAAGGATTTGGTTGAAGAGGAAAAAGAAAAGAGCAGGACTGAGGGCAGAACCGAGGGTAGAATAGAGGGCAGAACCGAGGGTAGAATAGAGGGCAGAACCGAAGGGGAACGTATTGGCGAAATACGAGGCGAAATAAGAGGCGAGGATTATATGGCAACACTGGTAGGTAAGCTGCTGGAAGATAATCGAATGAGCGAGTTGCAGAAGATATCATCAGACAAAGAACTTAGAGAAAAATTATATAAGGAATATGGTATTAAATAAAAAACTGTCGCGCTTATGAAGTTACATAAGTGCGACAGTTACTTTATTCCACTGCAGAATTTTCACGGTTAACGAAAAATTGTGCGATTAGATCAAGATCTCGTGTATAGTCTTCAAAGGTTGGATAATATTCATCCGGTCTATACATAGCTTTAACCAGAGTTTTGTTTAAGTTATCAAATGTTCTTAAATCTACAGGCTTAGAAAAATGATATCCCTGACCGATATCACATCCTATTTCGAGAAGCATATTGGCCTGTTCCTCTGTTTCGATACCTTCTGTAATTACAGTAAAATCTAATTCCTTTGCCATTGCTATAAGATAACGAAGAATTGTAAGCCCTTCATCACTTGTAGAATTCTTAGATAAGAATGAACGGTCAAGCTTGATTCTGTCTATAGGAAGGTCTTTAAGCAGGTTGAGGGGGGAATTTAAGCTTCCAAATCCATCTATACATAAAATAAAACCTTCATCATGAAGTCTGTTAATTATTTGTGAGATTTGTGGTGTTACTGTTGACAATCCACGCTCAGGTATCTCAAGTATAATTAAGTCGTTTTGTATAAGGTATTTATCACGAATTTCAACTAAGTAATCAACAAATTTATCATTAGTAAAATGATTTGGTGATATATTCATTGTAATAGGTGTTGGAGTTATTTTGTTATCTATCCAACGTCTTATAAGCTTCATACATTCCTCCCACATATAATAGTCGAGCTTCTGTATAAGAGAAGTGCTCTCGAATAAAGGAAGAAATGCATAAGGAGATAGTACTCCTTTGCCAGGATAATCCCATCTTACGAGTGCCTCAGCACTAATAATTTTATATGAATGAAGGTCGTACATAGGCTGTAAATATACCATAAACTTGTGGTCCTCAAGAGCCTGTTCCATTTCTTCACTCATCCTTTTGTTATCAAGGAAGGTCTGGTTAAGTTCATTAGTAAAGAACTTATAACATAGATCATCAGATTCCTTGACGAACTTCTGAGCAAGTGTAGCGTAGTTTATCATATCCATAATATTCTCGGAAGTATTCTTGATTTTGTATATACCAAATGCAGTTCTAATTTGTACATTTGTATCATGTGTATAAAGTGTGTTGTATATCTTTTCGATTCGCTCAGTTACATATTCATCCTTGCAGTTGATAAATAGAATACAGAAAAGATTGGAATAAATTTGTGCGTATATGTGTTGGCTTGCAAGCTTTTTAAGTGTCTGTGCTGTTGTGTATACAACCTTATCACCCTCAGTAGGTCCAAATAACTGATTGATTTTACCAATATTAGCTATGTTGAACGCAACAAGCGTAAAACTTGGTGGAAAATCGTATGTGGCTGTAAAAGCTTTTTTGCCCTGTGTTATAAAATAGTCAATATTCCAAATATTAGTAGTAGCATTCATAAATGCTATGGTTTGAAGCTCGTTAACCTTCTGATTTGATGCAGTTAAGTCTTTGTCATAACGTTTTTCCATTCTTTCTAATGCGTCTGTCTGGTATTTATAATATGCTTTCATTAAATCATAATGATGATATAAGACGCCTGCCAGAATACACACGGCTATAAATAATAATATAAAAAACCATTGCATATTCTACATCACCTCCGTTTTTTCTTAGGTATTAATTTGATTTTATAACATAATATTCCCATGGCTCTAATACATGACCACTTGTAATATCTGTACTTGTTACATCTTCAGGAATATATTCGGCACCATATCCATTTATAAGGATATCACCTGAGATAGTGCCTTCATCAAATTCTAGGGTCTGTTTTTCGTCAGACATATTTATAATAACAGTTATCTGAGTTTCTTCATTTGCTCTTTTAAACATTAGAATGTTTTTGTTAGAGCATTTGATGTATTCAACAGGTGCACCCGTTCTGTTGTTGAATACAGGATCAGATAATTTGATTTCACATAATTTGGTAATAAGTGGAGCATAAGTATAGTTTTCGAATCTTATTGGATCCTTATCAAAAAATGCTAATGTTTGTGTAATTCCCTCTTCCTGTCCGGAGTAAATAAGCGGAGCACCTTTAAGTGTAAATATTAATGTTGTAAGTGCTGGAATTGCATTGGCACCAAATCTTTCTTCAAGGGAACCGTCGTATGAATTTTTATCATGATTTTCAATAAAGTTCATAACAAAAGAACCCTCGGGAAGTTTTGCTGATATTTTGTATTCGAGGTCTTTAGCATCCTCACTGCCTTTAGCAATACCAAGTAAGCTGTCATAGGTCTGGAAGGCATAGTTACTGTCAAATGCACTGATAAGATAGCTGTTACTTTGTGAACCTTCCTCAGCAAGCATATAAATATCTTTTAATTTGTTAAGTTCTTCTCTGGCTTCGTTCCAAAATTCAACAGGAACACCCTGAGCATAGTCGCATCTAAAACCATCAATATCTGCTTCTGTTATCCAGTATTTCATTGCATCTATCATTGCAGCCTTCATTTCGGTATTATTAAAATCAAGCTGTGCAACATCATCCCAATCCTGACCGATAGGAGATATGATATTTCCTTCTTCATCTTTCATATAATATTCAGGATGTTCAGTTATCCATGTGTGATCCCATCCGGTATGATTAGCAACCCAGTCAAGTATTACTTTAAAACCCATATCGTGAGCTTTATCGACAAGAGCAGTGAAATCTTCCATAGTTCCAAATTCGCTGTTGACGGACTTGTAATCCTGTATAGCATAGTAAGAGCCTAAGGTTCCTTTTCTATTCTCTTCCGAAATACTATATATAGGCATAAACCAAAGAGTGTTAACACCCATTTCTTTTAATCTTTCTAATTCACCCTCGAAAGCAGCAAAGGTACCTTCGTTAGAATACTGTCTTACATTTACCTCATATATTATAGCTGTATCTGACCACTCGGCAACCTGTCTGGAACTTTCTGCTTGTGATGTAGTAGTAGTTTCGGCTGGAGCTTCGGTTGGTGTAGTAGTAGTAGTCTTTAAATCGTTTTCATTTGATGTACATGCTGTGAGACCTGCAAGCATTGAAACGGCTAAAGACAGAGAACATATATTTTTTAATGTTTTTTTCAATTTATTATCCTCCTGAAATTTCTTTAATTAATATATCTTAATTATAATATAGGAAGTAATTTTAAGCAATATCCTAAAAAGTATTTGGAAAGGATAATTCTTTGTGGTAAAATAAAAATATATTGTTTAGCGAGGATTGTATATGAAGTACGAAAACTCTGTGAAAAATATGGTTGAATCATATTTGGAATCTCCATCTAAAAAAGGAATATTTATAAAGAATTATAATTTGCTTAATGAAATGGTATCACAGATACAGGAATATTTGTATGATGAAGATGAGGATATTACTTATCTTTATTATGAATTTGTTGTGGGTGATATTAAGGGGGCTTATGAGCCTTTTTTGGGTTGGATAAAAGAAATTTATAATATGCATTATAAGAGGCTGTATACAGTAGAGCAATTTATAGAGTTGTGTGAAGTATATAAAATGCATAAAGAGGTGTTTATTGAATACATAAATACCGGTGTTTGTAAGCGTAGAGAGGATGTAATGATTGAGGAATTTGAGTTTGAATGTGAACAAATGCTTAGATCGGTGTATAAAATTTTTGATTTTATATCTAACAGTATAGAGTTAAGGTTTGTTATTTCAAATATACATATCGCTCCGTATAGTACATTAAACCTTATAAATTATATGATGGATAAGGATGATGACATAAGGTTTGTATTTTCATACAATGATACCTTTAATACAAATGATTATATTAAAAGTGAATGGAATAAGCTTATAAGCTATGCGGAAAATAATAAAATGATACCTGAAAGTAATCTATATGTTAATGAAACATATGTTGACTATCAGGATGAGTTTATCTTTGATGAGAGTAAGATTAAGGAATATTGTGCTGTAACAAATAATATGTATTTTTTACTTACACTTGAAGACGCTAATTACTATTTAAGCCGTATTTTTGATAAAATATGTGTACGGGATTCATTAATAGATGATGATAGCAGATTACAGCTTACATCCGTATATGCAATGATTAATTTAGGAATGAAAGAATACAACAAAGCATTATTTATCTGTGAAAGTATGGTTCCGATTTACTCTAAAATAAACAATATTATGTATGAATATTACTATAATTATTTATCTGCACTTGCACACCTTATGATGATTGAGTCAGGGTTAGCAACCAAGTTTTGTGACAGATGTAGAGAGCTCGTTGATAAGATGCCGGAGAATACAAGATATTCAAAGGAATATTGTTATATGAATATTCTTATTATAGAATGTTTATCGCGTTTTGGTAGTTTGAGTGAAGTTTTTAGATGTAATTATCAGTTTAATGCTGAGGAAGAATTACTTGAAAAAATCAATGAAGTTAAATATGAAAACTTCTTGGCATATATGTACATATTTGGATTTGACAATGATGAAGAATCTGTAAGACAAATTGCTGAAGGAATTAAAGAACCTGTTTATTTTAATAAAGGTATAGAGATAGCTGAAAAAATTGGGAATGTTAATTTGTTGCAACGTGCCTACATGAGAAATATTGTTTTGTATTCAGAATATGGCTATCATAAATATGTCCGTTCTATGTATGAGAAGAGAATAGCCATTATACCTAAGGAAAATAAGGTACGAAGAGCACACTCATATAGTGGTATGGGATATAATTCAATTGTTATGGAGGAGTACGAAGAGGCAGATAGATACTTTAGAAATAGTATTATTATTCTTACGGAAGAAAAAAAGGCAGAAGATATAGCAGAAACTCTATATAATATGGCATTGAATTATTATTTGGCCGGAGCATATAATATGTCCGTTCTATGTATGGAAACTGTTCTTAAAATTATGGAGCTTATTGGTATAGAAGGAGTAAGAATATGTAACACTTCTAAGCTATATGGAATAATGGCACTAGCATGTTACAGACAAAAAAAATACTATGATGTATATTTTTGTCTTAAGAAAATGGAGAGCTTTTTGTCTCATCTCATAAACAAGGCTGAGTTTGACAGTAAACTATGGGAAGAGGATTTGATTTTATATTATCTTACAAAGGCAATTATGTATCAGCATGAAGGTAATATGGAAGAGGCGGATTTGAATTTTGAAAGTGCATATAAATATGTTCAAAATTTTAAAGGGGCAAAATTTTATTCTATTAGAGAATATGCCATATTCAGAGCTGAATATTATGAAAAAAAAGATAATCAGTTTATGAAACATAATGTATTAAGAGAGGCTCATGCTTATTACGAAGAAAACAGATATCCTAAAACAAGAAATATAATAGAAGCATTGCTTGATAATAAAGAATTAGTACAGGAAAATAATTTTGATGAAGGCGTTATCGACTTTGAAAGAATAATTGATGTTGCAGCAAGTGTCGGAAATAAGCTTAATGTGCAAAATAAAGAAAAAGATATTGACTTTATTATGTTATGTCAGGATATTCTTGTTAAAGAAAATATAAATACACATCTTGTTATTAATAATATAATGAATATAATTCAGAATACATTTAATATTGATAAGTTGTTCCTGATTGAAAAAACCTTGAACGAGTACACAGTTAGCTATTCATATGGAAAAGAAGAAATTCATGCAGAAGATGTTAAAGACGTATTTGATTTTATAAGTAATCATAGAGTGGGCTTTATATCTAATCGAATTGATAAGGATTATTTAGTGTTCAGAACTGTGACAGATAAGTTCGGTAGCGATGATATAGCGACTATTATAGGAATACCTATAGATAAACAGGGAGAAATAGCAAAGGTTTTTGTTGGTGTTATTGATATTCATCGTAATTTTACCACTAATAGAATTATGCTTAAAAAGAATAATCTTACAGTAATTAAATATGTATTGAATCAGCTAGAGGAGGCAGTCAGAAGAATTAATAGCAAGAAAATGTTAAGACTTATGAATGAAAAACTTAAAGAGGTTTCAGTGACAGATAACTTAACAGGTATTTACAATAGACAGGGATATTCAATAGTTGAGAGAGAGCAACAGAATAATAACGGAATTATAATGTATTTAGATGTAGATAACTTTAAATATTACAATGATACTTTTGGTCACAATGCAGGTGATTCCGTGCTTATGAGATTTGCCAGGATTATAGAGAATTGTATAGGAAAAGAAGGAAAAGCAATTCGATACGGTGATGAATTTCTTGCAATAATACCGGAAACTTCGGAGGAAGAGGCTAAGGTTATGGCACAGAATATTATTGATGAATTTTTACAGGCATTATCCAATACTGTTGGTGAAAATGCTAAAGTTGGTTGCTCAATAGGAATAGCATCATATAAGGCAGGTGATCCGAATAATATGGATATTGCTCTTAGATATGCAGATAAAGCATTATATTATATTAAAAATAGTGGTAAGGGCAATTATGCTGTATGGTCTGAAATATTAGAATAAATTTTTAATGCAATATTTTAAAAGATATGTTAGAATACATTAGATAATTAAAGTTGGAGGAATAAGATATGGGCTTTTTGAACTTAAAGGAATTCAAGGAAGAGTTATCACAGGCAGTTAATGAATTAGTTGAAGAAGATAATAAGAAGGAGGACACAAATGTTTCTGTAGATTCAGAAGATATTGTTGTTCCTGATGTAGAGGTTTCAGATAATGATATAGTTAATACATTTGATGATGATGAGTCTGAGGCAGATTATGAATCTAATATAGATATGGCGACACTTAATGAGATGTTTGCCGAGGATAATAAAGCTACAGAAAAGAAATCCAAGTCAGGTAATAAGAAAGAAAAGAAGGAATCTAAAGAAACAAAGGCTAAGAAGGAAGAAAAAATGGATAAGTTAGATGAAGAATTAAAGAATTCAGAAGAAATAAGAAATAGAAACAGACAGTATGAGGATATTCCTGATATGGGAATTGCATCTGATGAAGTAGCTGAAATTACAAAAGGAATGAGTATTGAAGGTAATGTTACTTCTGATGGTTCCGTTAATGTTAATGGTAAAGTCAAGGGTGACATTAAGTGTAATGGAAAGTTAGTTATTAGTGGTACTGTTGTAGGTGTATCCAGTGCTTCAGAGATATATACTAATAATGCGAAGATATGTGGCGATGTTGTAAGTGAAGGCAGTGTTAAGGTCGGTAGCAGCAGCGTTATTATTGGTAATGTAGTTGGAACAAGTGCAGTAGTAGGTGGTGCTATCAAGGGTGATCTTGATATTAAGGGACCTGTTATTGTTGATGGTTCAGCAGTTATTCAGGGTAATATTAAGTCACGTTCAGTACAGATTAATAATGGTGCGGTAATAGAAGGTGTAATTTCACAGTGCTATGCTGATGTTGATTATGAAGCATTATTTGACAAAACATTTAGCGAATAATTGGAGGCGACTGTTTAATGGATAGAATATTACTGAAGCTAAGCGGAGAAGCTTTAGCAGGAGATAAGAAAACAGGCTTTGATGAAGCTACTGTTGTAGGAGTGGCTAAGCAGGTCAAGGTTTTGGTTGATTCGGGAGTTCAGGTAGGTATAGTTATTGGTGGAGGTAATTTCTGGAGAGGCAGAACCAGTGAGAAGATTGACAGAACTAAGGCTGATGCCATTGGAATGCTTGCTACAGTTATGAATTGTATATATGTTTCTGAAATATTCAGGACAGAAGGTATGGATACTCAGGTTCTTACCCCTTTTGAATGTGGTTCGTTTACAAAATTATTTTCAAAAGACAGAGCTAATAAATATTTGAATAAAGGAACGGTCTGCTTCTTTGCAGGCGGAATTGGACATCCTTATTTCTCAACAGATGTTGGAATGGTTCTTAGAGCAATTGAGATTGAGGCAGATTACATACTGGCTGCTAAGGCAATAGACGGCGTATATGATAGTGATCCAAATGTCAATCCGGATGCTAAGAAATATGATGAATTATCTATTAAGGAAGTTGTTGATAAGAAACTTGGTGTGATAGACCTTGCTGCATCAGTATTATGTATGGAAAATAAAATGCCAATGAAGATATTTGGTCTTAATGAAGAAAATAGTATAATAAATGCTGTTCAGGGTGAATTTACAGGAACAAAGATTATTGTAGAATAATGGAGGATATGAAAATGGAAGAATTGTTGATGGAATTTGAAGAAAAAATGGAAAAGACACTTGCGGCTCTTGCCAATGATTATAGTTCAATTAGAGCAGGACGTGCTAATCCACATATTTTAGATAAAATCAGAGTTGATTATTATGGTTCGCCAACACCTCTTCAGCAGGTTGCAAATGTTTCTGTACCGGAAGCAAGAATGATACAGATACAGCCATGGGAATCAAGTCTTATTAAAGAAATAGAAAAAGCTATCTTAGTATCAGATCTTGGTTTAACACCAACAAATGATGGTAAATCAATTAGACTTGTATTTCCTGAATTAACAGAGGACAGAAGAAAAGAGCTTGTTAAGGATGTTAAGAAAAAGGGTGAAAATGCTAAGGTTGCAATTAGAAATGTAAGACGTGATGCAAATGATGCATTTAAGAAACAAAATAAAGCAAATGAAATATCAGAAGATGAGCTTAAGCAAAGCGAAGACAGAGTTCAGAAATTAACTGATAAATATGTTGCAGAAGTAGATAAAGCAGTAGAAACAAAGTCAGCAGAGATACTCACAGTGTAAGAATAATAATCCCCATCTTTTTAGGTGGGGAATTATTTCGTGGTACGAAGAATTATAATGGAGGATTAATATGGCAGAGCTTAGAATACCTAAACATGTTGCCATTATCTTAGATGGAAACGGAAGATGGGCAAAGAAAAGATTGTTACCAAGAAATATGGGACATGTGCAGGGAGCAAAAACCGTTGAAAAAATCTGTGAAGAAGCAGGGAATATGGGGATAAAATATTTAACAGTATACGCATTTTCAACAGAGAACTGGAATAGACCGGAAAGCGAAGTTAATGCGCTTATGAAGCTTCTTAGAAATTATCTGGAAGATTGTATTAATAGAGCAAATGAGAATGATATGAGAGTTAGAGTTATAGGAGAAAGAACCAGACTCAGCGATGATATCAGAATTAAGATAGATGAGTTAGAGGAAGCAACTAAGAATAATTCAGGTATCAATTTTACAATAGCTATTAATTATGGAAGCAGAGATGAAATGATTAGAGCTATGAAAAAAATGAATAAAGATATTGCAGAGGGTAAATTATCTGAAGATGATATTACAGAAAAGATGTTTAATTCGTATCTTGATACAAGTGAACTTCCGGATCCGGATCTTGTTATAAGAACAAGTGGAGAGGAAAGAGTATCTAACTTCTTGTTATGGCAGCTTGCGTATTCAGAGTTTTATTTTACAGATGTATTGTGGCCTGACTTTGATAAAAAAGAACTTGAAAGAGCAATAGTTAAATATAACAGTAGAGAAAGAAGATTTGGAAAGACGTCAGAACAAATGGAGGAATAAAATGTCGGCAGTAAATAAATTAATGAATAAATCATTTCTAGAACGATTAATCAGCGGTATTTTACTGGTTATTATAGCTTTAGTTACAATAATTATGGGAAAGGATGTTTTATTTGTTACTATAGCTATAATTTCACTTATTGGTCTTAGTGAAATTCTTAAAGTATTTAAAGTTCATACAAAACTTCCGGGTGTGTCTGCTTATCTTGCAGCAATAGGATATTTTGTGTTATTAAGACTTGAATATATGGAATATTTTATGCCAATGATTATAGCATATCTTATGGTTTTAATGGCTATTTATGTATTTTCGTTTCCGAAGTACCACACAAATGAGATTATACCTTGTTTCTTTGGCGTTTTTTATGTAGTAATAATGCTTTCATATGTATATCAGGTAAGAATGATGGAGGATGGCTTGTATACAGTATGGCTAATTTTCTTATGTTCTTGGGGGTGTGATACCTGTGCTTACCTTGTAGGTGTAATGTTTGGAAAGCATAAAATGGCTCCAATATTAAGCCCTAAGAAGTCTATAGAAGGTGCAATCGGAGGTTTGGTAGGGGCAGCATTACTTGGCTTGGCCTATGCACATATTTTTAAAGGAAATATGACCAGTATAAATAATCCTTTGATTTTGTTTCCAGTTGTCTGTGTTGTTGGTGGGCTTATTTCTATGGTTGGTGATTTGGCAGCATCAGGTATTAAGAGAAATAATGATATTAAAGATTATGGAAAGCTTATACCGGGACATGGTGGGATACTTGATAGATTTGACAGTGTAATTTTTACTGCACCAATTATATATTATTTAATTAGTTTTATGAATTAATAATTGAAACGGAGACTGATTATGGAGAAAATAAAGAATGTTGCAGTGCTGGGGTCTACGGGCTCGATAGGTACACAAACTCTTGAGATTGCAAGAGCAAATAAAGATATAAATATTACTGCGCTTGCAGCCGGACAGAATATAGAGCTTCTTGAAAAACAGATTCGGGAATTCAAGCCGGAACTGGTTGCTGTATGGGACGAAGCTAAAGCAGGTGAACTTAGAGAAAATATTAAAGATTTAGATATTAAAGTTCTTTCAGGAATGGAAGGACTTATTGAAGTATCTGTGCTTGATTGTACAGATATAGTCCTTACGGCAGTTGTTGGAATGATAGGTATACAGCCTACAATTGCTGCAATAAAGGCAGGTAAGGATATTGCACTTGCAAATAAAGAAACATTAGTTACTGCAGGACATATTATTATGCCGCTTGCAAATGAAATGGGAATTAATATTTATCCTGTAGATAGTGAGCATAGTGCTATTTTCCAGTGTTTAAACGGTGAAAACAGTAAAGAACTTAGTAAAATTATTTTAACCGCATCAGGTGGACCTTTTAGGGGTAAAGACAGAGAATTTATGAAAAATGTTAAGCTGGAAGATGCCCTTAAGCACCCGAACTGGTCAATGGGAAGAAAAATCACCATTGATTCTGCTACAATGGTAAATAAAGGTTTGGAAGTTATAGAAGCAAAATGGCTGTTTGATGTAGAATTTGATGATATTCAGGTAGTAATACAGCCACAGAGTCTTATTCATTCAATGGTTGAGTTTAAGGATGGCGGCATTATGGCACAGCTTGGAACACCGGATATGAAGCTTCCTATACAGTATGCTTTGTATTATCCTGAAAGAAGATATCTTGAAGGGAAAAGAGTGGATTTTTCAAAGCTTGCGCAGATTTCTTTTGAACTTCCGGATATGGATAATTTTGTAGGACTCAAATATGCATATGAAGCAGGTAGAGCAGGTGGTTCGATGACTACTGTTTTTAATGCAGCAAATGAATTAGCAGTTAGTAAATTTCTTAATAGAGAGGTAAGTTTCCTTGAAATAACAGATATTATAGAATATGCTATGTCAAAACATACAAAAATTGTAAATCCAAATGTTGAAGATATACTTAATGTTGAAAAGGAAACATATGATATTATTAAGGGAAGGTGGTAAATTATTATGGGTATAGTATTAGCACTTATAGTGTTTAGTATATTGATTTTATTTCATGAGTTGGGACATTTTTTGCTTGCAAAGAAGAATGGAATAGGAGTTACTGAATTTTCGCTGGGACTTGGACCAAGATTAGTTAGTCACAAGTTTGGAGAAACAAGATATTCTATTAAGCTTTTGCCGTTTGGTGGCTCTTGTGCGATGCTTGGTGAAGATGAAGATAATGAAGATGAGAGAGCATTTAACAATAAATCTGTGTGGGCTAGAATGGCTGTAATTGCAGCGGGACCAATTTTTAATTTCATTCTTGCTTTTGTAGCAGCAATAATAGTCGTGGGAGTAATTGGATACGATCCATGTATTGTTACATCAATAGATGAAAATTCCCCACTTATTGAGGCCGGTTTGGAAAAAGGCGATATTATAACAGAAGTTAATGGAGTTAGTATTAATGTAGGAAGAGAATTATATCTTGAGGAATATGTTAATCCATATACAGATGAGGACGTAGAAATTAAGTATCTTCGTGATGGTAAAGAGTATGAGATTACTGTCCCTACAAAAGAAAAATACATGCTTGGAATATATTATACAGCTAAGGAAGATGAAGAAGCATTAGTTAGTTCAATTTCGAATAATGGTGCATTTGCGAAGGCAGGAGCTAAGAAGGATGATATTATTACAAAAGTAGATGGTGTCGTTATTAATAATGGTAAGGAGCTTATGGAATATTTTGATGCTAATCCCCTTACAGGAGAAGAAATCAATGTCACAATAAAGCGTGATGGTAAAGAAAAGGATATTGAGGTTACTCCAAGAATTACCTATGAGTTAGGATTTACCTATAATGTAAACGGCAGAGTTGAGGCTGAAAATGTTGGAGAAGTTTTAAAATATAGTTTTGTCGAGCTTAAATATGGTGCAGAGTCAGTATTTAAGAGTTTTCAATTGTTATTTACAGGGAAAGCAGGAATGGATGATATTTCCGGACCTGTAGGAATAGTTGATATGATGGATGAAGTGGTTGAAGAAACTAAGAGTGAAGGAAGTCTTATAGTTATTATGAATCTTCTTAATTATATGATACTATTCAGTGTGAATCTTGGAATTCTTAATCTTGTTCCATTTCCGGCATTAGATGGAGGAAGATTATTCTTCCTGATTATTGAAGCAATCAGAAGAAAGCCTATATCAAGAGAAAAAGAAGGAATAGTTAACTTTGTAGGCTTGATGATACTTATGGTATTTATGGTGTATGTAATGTTTAACGATATTATGAAAATATTTTAATTAGATAGGATTGTGAAAATATGAGAGAACAGACGAGAGCGATAAAAATCGGTAATAGAATAATTGGCGGCGGAAATCCAATACTTATTCAGTCCATGACAAATACAAAGACAGAGGATGTTAAGGCAACTGTAGAGCAGATACGAAATCTCGAAGAGGCTGGATGCGATATTATCAGATGCGCTGTTCCAACTATTGAGGCTGCAAATGCTCTTTCGCTAATAAAGAAAGAAATAAATATTCCTTTGGTGGCAGATATTCATTTTGATTATAAATTAGCAATTGCAGCTATGGAGAATGGTGCGGATAAGATTAGGATTAATCCCGGCAACATAGGCAGCTCTGATAGAATAAAAGCAGTAATAGATGTTGCAAAGGAAAGAAATATACCGATTAGAGTTGGAGTTAACAGTGGTTCTCTTGAAAAATCTATATTGGATAAATATGGAGCGGTAACAGCAGAAGGAATAGTTGAAAGTGCTTTAGATAAGGTCAGAATAATTGAGGAATTTGATTACGATAACCTGGTTATAAGTATTAAATCTTCTGATGTAATGATGTGTGTTAAGGCTCATGAATTAATATCAAAAAAGACTGATTATCCATTACATGTTGGAATTACGGAAGCAGGAACATTAATTTCAGGTAATATTAAATCTGCTATTGGACTTGGACTTATTCTGTCGCAGGGAATTGGTGATACAATAAGAGTATCACTTACAGGCAATCCAATAGAAGAGATTAAGTCAGCAAAGCTTATTTTAAAAACACTTGGTCTTAGAAGTGGTGGAATTGATGTTGTATCTTGTCCTACATGTGGTAGAACACAGATTGATTTAATAGGATTAGCAAATAAAGCAGAGACCTTGGCATCAGCTTATGATTTGAATATTAAGCTTGCAGTTATGGGGTGTGTTGTAAATGGACCTGGTGAAGCAAGAGAAGCTGATTTGGGTATAGCCGGAGGTCAAGGCGAAGGACTTATAATAAAAAAAGGCGAGGTTATAAGAAAAGTGCCAGAGGATAAGCTTTTAGATGAATTGAAAAAGGAACTTGATATATTAGCGGGTAAATAGTACGAGGTGAGAAGGTATGGATAGCAGCAAGGAATTTTTAGAAGTGTTTCCGAATTTGAAGCTAGATACGGAATTAATTGCTCTGTTAAAACATGCAAAAGTTAAAAAAGTGGCAAGCAGGAGTGATAAGACTGCTGTTAGAGTTTACATAGTAAGTGACAGGCTTATTATGTTTAAAAATATAAAGAAAATTGAAAAGGCTATAACTGAGCAGTTATTTAAGGGAAATAATGTATCGGTTAAGATTATGGAACAATATACTTTGTCAGAGCAATACAATCTGGCAAAGTTTTTAAATATATACATGGATAGTATATTGTCAGAGATTAAGGATTATAGTCTCATTATGGGAAATACCTTAAAAAAAGCAAAGTATGACATAGTGGATGATGAAAGACTCGTATTACACATTGAAGATAATATCGTATCCAGAAATCTTGTACCTGAGCTGATTGATATTTTGGACAAAATAATATGTGAAAGATGTGGGATAAAAGCCATAATTGATTATGATATTGTTGAAGCGGTAAAGAGTAAATATTCACAATATGGTGAAATGAAAATGGAGCAGGAGATTAAGGCTATAATGAGTCGAATCTCAGATGCAGATGAAAATAAAGAAAATATTAGTGAAACTATTAAAGATGATAACAAAGATTCGGTTAAGGAAGTGGCTAAAGAGCCTGCAAAACAAAAAATAGTAGAAAAGAAGGCATATGCCAGACCGATAATTAACTCAAATAATCCGGATGTAATCTATGGTAGAGATTTTGATGGAGAAGAAATTACTATTAGTACTATTGATGGTGAAATAGGTGAGGTAATAATTAAAGGTAAGATTCTCTCTGTTGATACAAGAGATATTCGTAACGAGAAAACCATAATTATGTTTAGTATTACGGATTTTACAGATACGATTACAGTAAAGATGTTTGCTAGAAATGACCAGCTTGCAGAAATTATGGCAGGAATTAAAAAAGATACCTTTGTTAAGCTTAAAGGTGTTACTATGGTGGATAAATTTGATAATGAAATAACCATAGCTTCGGTAAATGGTATGAAAAAAATAGGAGATTTTACAACCAAGAGAGTTGACACAGCAGCTAACAAAAGAGTTGAACTTCATTGTCATACCAAAATGAGTGATATGGATGGAGTATCTGACGCTGGTTCGATTATTAAGCGAGCTATATCATGGGGACATAAGGCTATTGCTATAACAGACCATGGTGCGGTTCAGGGATTTACAGATGCACTTCATTGTTTGCAAAAGGTAGAAAACAAATATAAATGGGAGCCATTTGATTTTAAGGTTATTTATGGTGTGGAAGCATATCTTGTAGATGATCTTAAAGGTATTGTTACAAATTCCAAAAACCAGAGTATAGATGCGGATTATGTTGTGTTTGATATAGAAACAACGGGTTTTAGTCCGGAAAATAACAATATCATTGAAATAGGTGCGGTTAAGGTATCAAAAGGTGTCATAGTAGACAAATACAGCACATTTGTCAATCCTAAGGAGCCCATTCCATTTAGGATAGAGGAACTTACAGGCATTAATGATTCTATGGTTGTAAATGCAAGAGTTATTGAAGAAATTTTGCCTGAATTTTTAGAGTTTGCAAAAGGCTCGATTATGGTTGCTCATAATGCTGATTTTGATATGAGCTTTATAATTAATAATTGCAATAGATTTAATATTGAACATGATTTTACTTATATAGATACCGTTGCGTTGTCACGTTTTCTTATACCTTCAATTGCCAGGTATAAGCTTGATAATGTTGCAAAGGCTTTGGGTGTAACACTTGAAAATCATCACAGGGCAGTTGATGATGCAGGTTGTACGGCTGAAATATTTGTAAAGTTATTAGAAATGCTTAAGGAAATGGATATTCTTACTCTTGATAAATTAAATGAGGAAGGTCAGTCATCAGAGGAAACAATTAGAAAAATGCCTTCGCATCATGCAATTATACTTGCAAAGAATGAAACCGGTAGAATTAATTTATATAGACTTGTTTCGAATTCACATATTAAGTATTTTAACAGACAACCTAAAATCCCTAAGAGTGATTTTCTTGCTCATAGAGAAGGTCTTATTATTGGTTCGGCTTGCGAGGCAGGGGAATTGTATCAGGCAATATTAGGTGGAAGAGATGACCACGAGATAGCAAGATTAGTGGATTTTTATGATTATCTTGAAATACAGCCGCTTGGAAATAATATGTTTATGCTTGAAAGCGATAAGGTTAATGTGAAATCGGTTGATGAACTTAAGGATATTAATAAAAAAATTGTTAAGCTTGGTGAGGAATTTAACAAACCGGTTGTAGCTACCTGTGATGTGCATTTCTTAGACCCGGAGGATGAGGTATACAGAAGAATAATTATGGCTGGAAAGGGCTTTAAGGATGCAGATAATCAAGCGCCTCTCTACCTTAGAACAACGGATGAAATGCTAGAGGAGTTTATGTATCTTGGAAGAGAGAAGGCAGAAGAGGTAGTTATTACCAATACTAATCTTATAGCTGATATGATAGAAAATATTATTCCTGTAAGTCCTAAGAAATGTCCTCCTGTAATTGAAAATTCGGATACGACACTTAGAGAAATTTGTTACAATAAAGCTCATTCCATGTATGGTGAGAATTTGCCTGATATTGTTACAGAGAGGCTTGAAAGAGAACTTAATTCTATTATTAGCAATGGATTTGCGGTTATGTACATTATTGCTCAGAAGCTTGTGTGGAAATCAAACGACGATGGATATCTGGTTGGTTCAAGAGGTTCGGTTGGTTCTTCTTTTGTTGCAACAATGTCAGGTATCACAGAGGTTAATCCTCTTAGTCCTCATTATTATTGTAAAAAATGTCATTTTAGTGACTTCGATTCGCCGGAGGTTAAAAAATATGCTGGTGGTGCAGGGTGTGATATGCCGGATAGAAAATGTCCTAAATGTGGTGAGGATTTAGTAAAAGATGGTTTTGACATACCGTTTGAAACATTCCTTGGATTTAAAGGAAATAAAGAGCCTGATATTGACCTTAATTTCTCAGGGGAATATCAGAGTAAGGCTCATGATTATACAGAAGTAATTTTTGGAAAGGGTCAGACCTTTAGAGCAGGTACGATAGGTACACTTGCTGAAAAGACAGCTATTGGATTTGTAAAAAAATATTTTGAAGAAAGGAATCAGAGAAAGCGTAACAGTGAAATTGTCAGACTGGCTCAGGGATGCGTTGGTATTCGAAGAACTACAGGTCAGCATCCGGGAGGAATTATTGTACTACCTCATGGTTATGATATCAATATGTTTACACCTGTTCAGCATCCGGCAAATGATATGACGACAAAGACAATAACAACGCATTTTGATTACCATTCAATTGATCATAATCTTCTTAAACTTGATATTCTTGGACACGACGATCCAACCATGATTAGAATGCTTGAGGATATTACAGGTATAGATGCAAAAAAGATACCTTTGGATGACAAGAAGGTTATGTCGCTATTTGATAATACAAGCGCATTAGGTATAAAGCCGGAGGATATTGGTGGATGTCCGCTGGGCTCTCTTGGAATACCTGAATTCGGAACAGAATTCGTTATACAGATGTTAATTGATACTAAGCCAAAGACGTTGTCTGATCTGATTAGAATATCAGGTCTGTCGCATGGTACAGATGTATGGCTTGGAAATGCCCAGAAACTCATACAGGAAGGAAATGCAACTATTTCCACGGCAATTTGTACAAGAGATGATATTATGGTGTATTTGATTAACAAAGGGATGGATTCGGAGTTATCATTTACAATAATGGAATCAGTAAGAAAGGGAAAAGGACTTAAGCCTGAGTGGGAGGAAGCTATGAAGGCTGCAGATGTGCCGGATTGGTATATCTGGTCATGTAAAATGATTAAATATATGTTTCCTAAAGCCCATGCGGCAGCCTATGTTATGATGGCATTTAGAATAGCTTATTTTAAAGTGTATTATCCACTTGCTTATTATACTGCATATTTTAGTATAAGAGCATCTGCATTTAGCTATGAGCTTATGTGTCAGGGAAGAGAAAAACTGGAGTTTTTCCTTGCGGACTATAAAAAAAGATTGGCAACTAAGGAGCTTAGTAAAAAGGAAGAAGAGAGTCTTAAAGATATGAAGATTGTTCAGGAAATGTACGCAAGAGGATTTGAATTCTGGAAATTAGATGTGTTCAAGGCTGATGCGCATAGATTTAAGATTATTGATGGCAAAATAATGCCGGCATTAAGTAGTATTGATGGAATGGGTGATAAGGCGGCAGAAAGTCTTGCGCAGGCTGCAAAGGATGGACCATTTCTATCCAAGGATGATTTGCGTGAAAGAGGTAAAGTATCTAAGACAATTGTAGATGCAATGCAGGAATTTGGAATATTAGGAGATTTACCTGAATCAAATCAGTTATCATTATTTGACTTTGGATAATAGGTAGGAGATTAGGATGGATTTTGAATTGGCAGTTAAAGCTGTTCTTGAGTCTACGAAGGAACAGAGAAATATTAATAATGGATATGGAATTGGAACTTTGTCTGAAAAAACAGTACATGCTGTATTAAAGAGATATTATGAACCTAATGAGGACTATCACGAGGTACCGATTAATGGTATGGTTGCGGATATATATAGAGATGGAAAAATAATTGAGATTCAGACAAGAAGCTTTAACAAGATGAGAAATAAGCTTGATAGATTTTTGCCGGAATACAAGGTAACTATCGTATATCCTATTCCATATACTAAGAATCTTGTATGGATAGATAAGGATACGGGAAACCTTTCTAAGAAAAGGAAATCTCCGAAGAAGGGTGAATATTTTGAAGTGTTTTATGAGCTCTACAAGATAAAGATGTATCTGGATAATCCAAATCTGTCGTTTAGATTTGTATTAATTAATATAGATGAATATAGATTACTTGATGGATGGAGTACTGATAAAAAGAAGGGTTCACATAGGTATGATAGAATACCTACAGAATTGATAGGCGAAATGACAATAGACAGAATAGAGGATTATGTGCAGCTGCTGCCTATTGAATTACCGGATGAATTTACTGTGGCTGATTATAAAGAGGTAGCACATATATCAGAAGATTGTGCAAGACTGGGACTTCATATATTGAATCATATTGGAGTTATAAAAAATATTGGTAAGCTTGGCAGGAAAAATTTATATACAAATTGTTTTTGATAAAAGAGAAAGGAGTTCTACTTCATATAGAAGCTGAACTCCTTTGATGTTTAAAATAAATTAGTCCTGAGCAACACAGATATATAAATCAAATCTTTCTACACCATCGCAAATCATAGGTATTCTTAATGCCTGAATATCTGATGCTAACTTAAGCTGAGCACCCATAACTGCCATAGGAGGTGTGATATCGATATGTATATTCTGGGTTGAGAAAATAGTAGCAGTATTACCCATAATCATATTGCCTAATTCGCTTAAAGCTGATGTTGCCATCTCGTCAATCTCTTCAACAGGCATTCCCATCATCATCTGACTTGCAATATGTTTAGCATTATCAGTCGTCATAACGATAAGAACCTGTCCCTTAAGGGCTCCTGTAACACCAACCTGAATTACAAAAGTTGCCTCCTGAAAGTTAAGTTCTGCTAATGCAGGCTTACCAACAGCAGGTTTAACCTGAGTAAGACTTTCGTAAATAGTTACACACGATTGTAAAAATGGGTTGATATGTTTCACGTCTAATCCTGGTTTCAAATTATTCACCTCAAACTCATTTTATATTTAATACTATTGTCCTTTATATGTCGTTTTTTGTCAAGAGATTTTTGGTGTTTTAGAGTTATTTTTATATTATTTTTATTGTTCAAAGTTTGTTGAAAAATGTAACATAGAATGATATAATGTATGTAATACTTTTTATTGGGAGGCTAACATGAGATTAATTACAAGATCAGATTTTGACGGCTTGGCATGTGCCGTTTTTTTGAGAGAAGCAGGTATCATTGATTCATATAAGTTTGCGCATCCAAAGGATCTCCAGGATGGACTTATAGAAGTTACAGAAAATGATTGTCTTGCAAATGTTCCGTTTGTAGAAGGATGTGGATTATGGTTTGATCACCATTCAAGTGAACAGGAGAGAAATGCATACAAGGGCAAATACGAAGGAGCTAGTAGAATGGCACCTAGTGCAGCTCATGTTGTGTATGATTATTATGGTGGAAAGGAACGTTTTCCGGGCTTTGATGATTTATTAGCTGCTGTTGACAAGGTAGATTCAGCTAATTTGACAAGAGAAGAGATTCTTAATCCAACACCTTGGATTTTACTTGGTTACATAATGGATCCAAGAACAGGACTTGGAAGATTTAGAAATTTCACTATCAGTAACTATCAGTTAATGGAGAAATGTATTGAATGGTGTCGTACTATGACTATCGAAGAGATAATGGAGATACCAGATATCAAGGAAAGAATCGAAATGTATTATGAGCAGACAGAGAAGTTTGTTGAGATGGTTAAGGAACACACTGTTCTTAGGGGTAATACAATTGTAAGCGATTTAAGAGGTCTTGAAACTATCTATACAGGTAATCGTTTTATGATATATAGCTTATATCCTGAACAGAACCTTTCTGTGTGGATTGTATCAGGAAAGGGTGGACAGGGTTGTTCATGTGCAGTTGGTTACAGCGTACTTAATAGAACCTGTACAGTAGACGTAGGTTCTATTATGCTTAAGTACGGTGGTGGCGGACATAAGGCCGTTGGAACATGTCAGTTCCCTGATGAAGTGATGGACGCTAAGATTGAAGCTCTCGTTAATGAGCTTGAAGAACTTAACGGTTAATCCCTTTGGCAATCATATAAGATAGAGCTATAGAAGATGAATCGATAATTAATAGGATTATAGCTATAATAGCTTTATTATTTTTTATTTGGTTTAGTAATTTTGGCAGGTCAGGTAAGTTGTTGCTTCTAACAAGTATTGCAAGACCTGCTATTATTATGCCTATAATTAGTACTATTAATAATACAGAAGCCACTGTCTGACCAAAACGCATAGTAATAGGAATCTGAAAATTAATAAATAGAAGTATAAATGAGGCTATAATAAAACATACAAATAAGTAATTTTTACCGGGTATATACCCCCATATAAAGTAATTTATTAATGCGAATAATGATACTATCAAGTAACTTAAGATATAAAGAATGTAAGTCAATGCATATTTTTCTGCAATTATCTTATGCAAGCTTATGGGATAGCAACAGGTGTATAATGTGCTTTTGGATGCTTTGTCAAAATTAATTGTAAAACAGGCACATGAAGTTAAAAAACATGGAATAATGCCGCACATACAGTACATGACCATATCTATTGTGGAGTTATTAGCTGTATGAGAACCAACAAGTAATATGGCAAGAAAATATATACATGCTCCAAAGCATATAATAAGATTTTTTTTCATTATATAATAGTCTTGTAGAAATAGTCCCTTCATCAGAACTCCCTCCTTTCATAAATTTTAGTAGCTACTATCACAGATATTCCTGTAAATAGAAAAGCTATAATAAATAAATATAAAAGTATTTCGTTAGTAGATATATTGTATTTGTTGAAAAATTCAGGTATTTTTTCTATTAAGCCGTTAAGGCTAAGTCTGTTTACGGCCATAATAATTAAAAAAGGTGAAGAAAGTATAATCATTGGTATAAAAAAACTTAAGGGCTCACTTCCTCCATTTACAAGTATAGCAAGTTCAAGTGAAAGCATAATCATATAGCAGAAGAATGCAATAATAAAATGCTTGTATGGTGTAAAGTTTATATTTATGCCGTCTAAATATGCAAATGCTGTTAAGCAAATACAAGAAAATAACAATCCGTTTAAAGAAAAAATTATAGAACCTATATATTTAGAAAGTATTATGTTAAACCTTGATAACGGTAGGGAATTAAAGTATTTTTCAGATTTAAGTCCTGTATTATCAAAACATAAAGCTTTAGTGTTGAATTCCATAACCATAATAAGGGGCAATAAAGCTAAAGTAAATCTTGAAAAATCTGTATCCTTAATAAGGTTATCAAAAATAATTACTTTAATAAATATGTATCCAAACATATATAAAAGAGAGCATAAGGCAAATATAAATGCATATTTTCTTGTCATATAAAGATGTTTTTTAATTAATCCTATCATATGTTTTCCTTTCTCTGCTTAACATAAAAGTACAATATATCATCCAGTGATACCTTGTCATATACAAGGTCAGGATAGGAGTCTTTTAGAATTGAAGCCTGATTGGTAAGAGCTTCAGCTCCATAGGAGTTTTTACGAGTACTTATTATTAGCTCTTTTGGAAGAACTTCTATATCTTTGGAAGAACCCTTTACAATCAAATGATTTTCTAAAATGTTATATTTTTCATCACTGAGTAGAATTGAGCCTTCGTCTATGAATGTAATGTAGTCAGCTACTCGCTCCAAATCACTGGTTATGTGGGAAGACATTAATATGGAGTGTTCTTCGTCTTCCATATATTCAAGTAAAATATCAAGAAGTTCATTTCTGGCGAGTGGATCAAGACCGGCAGTGGCTTCGTCAAGAATTAGCAGCTTAGCATTATGAGATAAAGCAATGGCTGTCTGAATTTTCATTTGCATACCCCTTGAAAATTTCTTGAAAGGTTTGTCAGGTGGAAGCTTGAACTGTTTTAGATAATTAAAATAAACTTCCTCATTCCAGTTCTTATATATATTTTTCATAATGGAATTAACCATTTTGCAGTTAAGAGAATCTGGAAGACCAAGTTCATCAAATACTATACCTATATCCTCTTTAATCTTTACACTTTCGTTTACAGCATCAAGACCGAATACCGATACCTCCCCTGAATCAATTTTAATTAGATTGAGAATAGACTTGATAGTAGTAGTCTTACCGGCACCGTTTTGACCAACGAATCCCATAACAGTTCCTTTGGGGATGGTAAAGGAAATACCATTTAGTGAAAAATCTTTATATTCTTTTCTTAGATTATTAATTACCAATGTTTTTTCATTATTCATAAGTATCCTCCAAAATAATATTAAAAATCTTTGTTAATTCCGAATTAGATATGCCACTTGTTTTTGCTGTTTCTATTGCATTCGTAAGATATGCTTCAATTTTCTTCAGTGATTCTTCGCGCAATAAGTCCATATTCCTAGGTGCTACAAAACTACCTTTGCCTGTAAAGGACTTAATAAAGCCGTCTCTTTCCAAATCTTCATAGGATCTTTTGGTTGTAATAAGACTTATTCTTAAATCCTTTGCAAGAGTTCTCATTGATGGAAGTGCATCGCCTTCCTTCAATTCACCTTGCATAATCATAGTTTTAATCTGTGTGGATATTTGTTCATAAATAGGTAGATTGCTTGAATTGCTAATTATAATATTCATATGTTTACCTTTCATAAATGTGTATATGTAATATATACATTATACACATATGTAAATATAGTGTCAATAGAGAGTAAAAATCGAAAATAACTAAATTTATTCTTGTTACTATAGTACCAGAGATGTTATAATATTATAAATTAGTATATATAGTAGGAGAGTATTATGAATAGCACAATTACAAAGGCTAAACAATTTGACAAAAAGCAAAGAAGAGAATTTTATCAATCCAAATATGATTATTATAAGAGCTTTAACAGAGGTTTGTTGATAGTATCTACAATAGCATATATTACTTTCTTTTTTACTGATTGTGGTATATATGGAAGATTTGCATACGAAACAATTATACCGAGATCAATAGTGTTATTACCATTATTTGTTTTCCTGTTCATGTATAAGAAGACATCTAATTATAAAATAATGAATATTGCTTCTTATTTTATGGTACATATAATAATTTGGCTTACGGATTGGTCTACATATATATTGCCGGATAGAGAATATGCAGGCGAGGGTATGATAGTAATGAACCTCATATTTGTATGTGCGGGATTCTGTGCGCCATTTAGATATACACTTATAGCTCATTGCGGGTTAATTGTAGATATATTGGTTGCGAATTTATTTATAAAATATGATGATGTAGTTATGATGCTTATGTTTAATGTTCCTTGTGTCGTGGCTGTATGTGTTATGCATAATATTATGGAAAAGGTGTACCTTGACCATTATCTTGTTAATAAGAAGCTTGAAAAACTTGTGGTACATGATGAATTGACCGGAGTATATAATCGTAATAAATTAAGGGAAATAAGTGACCCTATTACTGAGGAACTTAATGTAGCTAATGATATTCCTGTAACACTTATGATTGTGGATATGGATTTCTTTAAAAAGGTAAATGATAAATACGGACATGAAGCGGGAGATATTGTACTTAAACATTTAGCAAAGGTTCTTCTGGAATCTGTGCGTACATCTGATTATGTAATACGTTGGGGCGGAGAAGAATTTGTAATAATTCTGACGGGATGTAATATAGATAGAGGAAGTGCTATCGCAGAGAAAATAAGAGTAAATGTAGAAAATAGCGACAACACAATTTGCCCTGCAACGGTTTCAATTGGCGTAACCGAATATAACGGAGGCAGCTATCATATAGCGATTGAATGTGCGGACAAAGCATTATATAGAGCAAAAACAAGCGGACGTAACAGAGTGGTTGTATATAATGAGCAGGAGTAAAAATATTTAATAAGTTGGATAGGAGATTAAGAAGCTACGCGCTAATAGATTAGTGTGTAGCTTCTTTTTATTATATGTCTATATGAGGGAATAAATCTTCTATTGACACTCTTAATATGGATGCAAGTCCATAAAGTTCTATGTCAGTTACTGTTCTGGAGCCATCTTCTATTCGGGAAATAGAGCCTCTGCAAATATAAATAGCCATTGTTTCTAGTTTTTCGGATAATAATTTCTGACTATATTTTTTCTTTTTTCTATAGTAGCGAACACGTTCTCCTACTAAATTGCAACGTTCACCTTCAATTATTCTGGGCATAGTAACACTCCTTTTAAAATACTTTTGTCTTGTGATAGGACAAAATATATGATATAATGCTTGTGAATAAAAAATGTCCTATTATAAGACAAAATGCGAAATAATATTATTGTTCCTAGAAGTTAACAAAATATACAAAATTGAAGGTGTGAAATGATTAATTATTTTGAAGTGTTAAATGTTTCGGAAAATGCAGAAATGGAGGTGATCAAGGCATCGTATAAAGCATTGGTAAAGAAATATCATCCTGATAATTCAACTTTGCCGATTGAAGTAACGAAGGAAAAAATGGCAATTATTAATGAAGCATTTAAGATATTGTCTGATAATGAATCGCGTAAACATTATTTAGTAGAATTACATCATTATCTGGAAAATGAAAGAGCAGCAGTTGAAAATGCGAAATATCATACTCAGAGAAATGAGGATGATATGCACATACATAATGATTTTTCAAGAGGGTATGGAGAAAATTTGTTGGAAATTATTATAACTATTGTTGTGATTGTATCTGTGATATGTTGTGTTTTCAATTTTGTACCGGATTTATTAAATGATGCATGGAATAATATTGTTAAAGAATTTGAAGAAATAATTAGTACATTTTAAAGGAGTGATTGAATATGAAGTATTTGGTAAAGATTGTAGTAGTAATCAGTTATATGTTTATTACAATTTTATGTTTAGATATTAATACATTTGCAACAGAAGAAGTAGAGTTGAATACGGATTATTATTTTAAAGATTCGGCAAATAAAGCTTCCGATGGATTTGTAGATGATATTGTTGTTAGTGTTCCAAACGATGGTAGAATACGATTGGTTATTGAGGATTGTACAGAGAATTATTTTGGAGGAGAATGTTTATTTGGAATTTCATCTGATTTTTTTGGTAATCAAATTAAAGTAATGGAAAAAGAATGGAATAAGAATACAGAGGGTGTAAGTAGTAATTGGATAAGTGTAGATAAAGAAACATACAGATTTAGAATGGATATTTATAAAAATCCTAATAAAGAAGCGAAATACAGAATAGAATATCAAGTAAAAGGAACATATTTAGGTGAAGATGAATCGAATGATACATATGATGATGCAAATATAATATTACCGGAAAAAATATATTATGGAGATTATAGTAAGGTGGCTGATGTTGACATATATAAATTTACCATAGCTAAACCAAGCAAAGTAGAGATATTTGCAAAGAACGTATTAGATAGTACAGAAAGTGTAGCATATACCTTATATGAAGAAGATATAAATGGAAACGTTTACGAAATAGATAAGGTATATGAGGATAGAACATTTCGACTCCCAAAAGGTGATTATTATATTAAGATAAATTGCACGAGAAATTATGAACAATATGAGCTAAAAGTTATAGCTAAAAATGAAGCTTTAAATTCTTTTGAAAAAGAGAATAATAATATAAAAAAGCAAGCAAATTTGAAAAATTGTAATAAGTGGTATACAGGAAATATGAATACATCTTATGATATAGACTATTATAAAATATCAGTTCCAAAACGTAGCTATTTATCCTTGAAATTTAAAATATCAAGGGGAGAACCTGACGGATGTATTAAAATTTCGTTATATGATAAAAATCTTAATTTAATATGTGAAGCAGAAAATACGAGTAATCCATATCTTGAAACAGAAAAAGTTTTAATGAATAAAGGAACTTATTATGTAAGAGTTGAGAGAGGTTCATCTTATAATTATTGGTTAAACACTGATTACAAATTCTATTTAAAACAACAAGAATATGTAAAACTAAGTAAAGAAGAAGCTGTATTAAAAAAAGGAAAAACAATGCAACTAAAATTAAAGGGTGCAACTGGTTCGATTAAGTGGAAATCCTCAAAGCGTGCTATAGCAACAGTTAATTCAAAAGGAGTTATAAAAGCTAAAAAGAGTGGAGCAGCTAAGATTACAGCAGTATATAAAGGGAAAAAATATTCATGTAAAGTTATAGTTGTAGAAGCAACTGCTAAGGAAGTAAAAAAAGCATATAAAAAATATGCTGCTAAAAATTTGAAAGAGTCAGATTATCCTTATAGAAATATATTCTATTATGATATTGATAAAGATAATATTGATGAAATGATTGTATCATATGAAGCAGGTAATCGTATGGCTTATCAGTTATATACATATTATAAGGGTAAAACTAGAAAATTACATAAAGAAGATTTTGCATGGTGCAGTGGGATTTATTCGGTTACAACAAATCCAAAGTACATATGTATACAACAAACAGGTGGCGCTGATAATTATTATTTAACAGTTTATAAAATATCAAATAAGAAATTAAAAGAAGTAGTAAATTACAGTTATGATGATTATACAGGTGAAGCATATAAAAATGGAAAAGAAATCAGTATATCAGAATTGAATGACTTTCTAAATACATTAGAATAAGTGAGGTAAATACATATGGATGAAAATAAGAAAGAAGACATTGTGAGCTTTATAGTGTTGATTTTAGGAATTTTAGCTCTGATAATAGGATTTTCTAGTGATTGTATTAGATGTACTAACTGTGGAGATGACGATAATAGGATGGTGCTATATGCAAGTGGAAGAGATGAAAATGGAGTTGAATATAAGAGTTGTGTAGGACCAGCAGGTTGTCTTGGATTTGGTATAAATTCAAAATGTTGGCCAACAGAATGTGTATATATTGAAAAATATGTAGAAGATAGTAAAATTAGTGGATGTGTTACATACTACAATAAGGCGGGATGTATTTCTAAATCAGAAGTAAAGAGTGAGGGTGAATACTCTGATGAACTAACATGCTTTAATATAAGTTGCTTTGGCGAAAAATATGTCGAAACAGTTGCTGAAAGTGAAAGAGCAACTACAAGTGCATCTTGTTTTGGAGTGAAATGTGGAGGTACAAGTACCACGGAGTTCCAGGGACTTAATGACGTTATGCCGAGACAGTTTTCAAAAGGCTGTTGGAGCAAAAATTAAATTAAGTTAGGAGGAATGACTTATTTTACCGATATTATATATTGCAATTCCTACATATATTTTAATGGCATGTATAGGTTTTGTTTCTGCAATTATCTATATTGTGTTAAGAATGAAGAAAGTACAATTATCATATAGAAAAATTTCGGAATATATAATTGTCTGTGGAATTATGGGGTTTATAGGTGCAAGGCTTCTTTTTGTAATTTCAATTATTCCGTCGCTAGAAATTATAACAATAAATGATTTGCTATATTATTTGTTCAATGGAGGAATTGTTTTTTATGGAGGTTTATTTGGTGTAATATTAGGGATTGTTATAGTTTCCCGATATAGCAAATTTGACTCTTATGTTATGTTGGATTTTTTTACACCAGTATTTCCGTTGTTTCATGGATTTGCAAGATTGGGATGTTTGTTAGCGGGATGTTGTTATGGCATTCCGTGGTCATGGGGAGTTATTTTAGAGGGAGAAGAAAGCATTATCAGATTTCCTGTTCAATTGATTGAAAGTATGTGTTGCTTTTTAATATTCATAATATTAATAACGCGTAATCGTAAATATGAACACAAAAATGATAATATATTTATCTATTTATGTTGTTATTCGGTTTGTAGATTTGCTTTGGAATTTTTACGAGGAGACGCAGTTAGAGGAATATGGTTCGGAAATTTGTCAACCGCCCAATATATTTCGATGTTGATATTTATAGTTTGTATTAGTTATAAAGTTTTTTATGTAAAAAAATGTAAGGCATAGTCAAATTACAGTCGCCTTATAAAATAGCCAGCGACCTTCAGCAAATACCGGTACTTTGTTGAAAATATGATAATGTACGGTTGGATATGTATGCGTAGCATACTCGTAAAATATAAATACATCAAGATGAGCTTGCTTAATCTTGATGTATTTATATTTTGCGAAAATGCCGTAGGTATTATATCCAACCGTATATTCATATTTGCAACATTAGTACCGCTGTTTCTTTTGCTGAGAGCGGGAGCGTGTCGCCTGGGATTTTATAAGGCGACTGCCTAATTACAAAAACTGAGAAAGAAAATAAAAAAAGTACTTGCAATATTTCCAACATTAATATATAATACACGAGTACGCAACAGTGAGGCTCGTTGGTCAAGCGGTTAAGACGTCGCCCTCTCACGGCGAAAACAGGGGTTCGATTCCCCTACGAGCTGCTATAGTAACTAGTTAGAAGAGTGGACAGAAAAGTCCACTCTTTGTTATTATCATTACTATATAAAATAAAAGGAGGCTTTAATTTGGCTAAGAGAGAAGTATACGAACAGAAAACAGAAGAATTATTAATGCCTATCATAGAGGCTAATAATTTTGAACTCGTTGATGTGGAATATGTCAGAGAAGGAAGTAACTGGTATCTTAGGGCATATATTGACAAAGAAGGCGGAATTAATATTGATGACTGCGAGCTTGTCAGTAGAGCATTAAGTGATAAGTTGGATGAGAAAGACTTTATTGAAGATGCATATATCCTTGAAGTTAGTTCGCCGGGACTTGGAAGACCACTTAAAAAAGATAAGGATTTTACAAGAAGCATTGGTGAACTTATTGAAATAAAATTATATAGGGCAATTGATAAACAAAAAGAATTTGAAGGTGTTCTTACAGAATTTACAAAGGACACAATAACCATTCAATATGAGGATGGGGAAGAGGCAGTATTTAACAGAAATGATATCGCCTTGGTTAGATTAGCAATAGATTTTTAAATTAATTATACAAGTTGTTATATACAACGGAATGGAGGAAAAAATGAATAAAGAATTAATTGAATCATTGGAGGTTTTGGAAAAGGAGAAAGGGATTGATAAGGAAGTTATTATAGAAGCTATTGAAAACTCTTTATTTGCAGCCTACAAAAACCACGTTGACAAAGTAGATAACATTAAGATAACAGGTGAAAATGTTAAGGTAAATGTCGATAGAGAAACAGGAGAATTTACAATTAAGGTTGAAAAAACGGTTGTAGATGAGGTTGAAGACAAAGCAACACAGATTAGTCTTGACAAGGCATTAGAAATCAATAAGAAATATAAGGTTGGAGACGTTGCAATAATTGATATTGAAACAAAAGAGTTCGGACGTATTGCAACACAGAATGCTAAGAATATTATTCTTCAGAAGATTAGAGAAGAAGAAAAGAAATCTATATATGAACAGTATTTTGAAAAGCAGTCAGATATTGTTACAGGTATTGTTCAGAGAATAAATGGAAATTCAATAAGTATTGATTTGGGTAAGGCAGAAGCCATTTTATCTGAAAATGAACAGGTTAAGGGAGAGGTGTTCCTTCCAACTGAGAGAGTTAAATTATATGTTGCAGAGGTTAGAGAGGCAGCTAAGGGATTAAGAATAGTTGTATCAAGAACAAGACCGGAATTAGTTAAGAGACTTTTTGAAGAAGAAGTAACCGAAATTAAGGATGGAACAGTAGAAATTAAGAGCATTGCAAGAGAAGCAGGTTCAAGAACAAAGATGGCAGTATGGTCAAATAATAAAAATGTAGATCCTGTTGGTGCCTGTGTAGGTATGAATGGTGCAAGAGTAAATGCTATTGTTAATGAATTAAGAGGAGAAAAAATTGATATTATAAGCTGGAGCGAAAATCCTGCGGAACTTATTGAACATGCACTTAGCCCTGCAATTGTTGTATCGGTTGTAGCAGATGATGAAGCTAAGACAGCAAATGTAGTTGTTCCTGATTATCAATTATCTCTTGCTATTGGTAAGGAAGGACAGAATGCACGACTTGCAGCACGACTTACAGGATTTAAGATAGATATTAAGAGTGAGTCACAGGCTGGATTAGAACCAACAACTCCTCAGAGGTCAGCAAAGCCAAAAAGAGGCAAAAGAGGTTAATATTTATGTCAAATATTAAAAAAGTACCACAAAGGCAATGTATCGGATGTGGAGAAATGAAGTCAAAAAAGGAAATGACCAGAGTGATTAAGACAAACGAAGGAGAAATATGTGTTGATTTCACTGGAAAAAAGAATGGCAGAGGCGCATATATATGTAACGATGTAGAATGTCTTAAGAAAGCTGTTAAAAATCATGGATTAGATAGAGCATTTAAGACTTCTGTTCCACAGGAGATATATGATGAGTTGATAAACAGTATGGAGGCACAAAATGCAGAATAAAGTATATTCATTGATTGGAATTGCAACAAAGGCCGGCAAAACTGTTAGTGGAGAATTTAGTGTTGAGAGAGCAGTTAAGGATGGAAAAGCTGTAGTTGTAGTGATTGCAGAAGAAGCATCAGACAACACTAAAAAGATGTTTACAAATATGTGTAGCTTCTATAATGTTCCACTTTATATATATGGAACCAAGGATGAATTAGGAAATGCCATGGGAAAACAAATGAGAGCATCCATGGCGATAACAGATGAAGGACTTGGTAAGGCACTGGAAAAGCAGATTAAATCGGAGGTGTAACGCATGTCAAATATTAGAGTTCATGAGCTTGCAAAGTTATTAAATAAAGATAGTAAAGAAATTATTGGTGTTCTTAAAGAACATGGTGTTGAAGTGAAGAGTCATATGAGTTCGATTACAGATGAATCAGTAGAACTTGTAAAGAAGGCATTTGCTCCAAAGGAAGAAAAGAAGATTGAAAGCAAACCGGAAAATAAACCGGAAAAGAAACAAGAAAAAAAGCAGGATAAGAAATCACAGAGCAAAGAAAAGAAACCTGATAACAGACCGGAAAAGAAGGAAGAGAAAAATAAACAGCCAAAGAAAGATGGTAATCAGGAAAAGAACCAGAATAATAAGAAAAATAAACAGGAAAATAAATCACATATTTCACAGGTTTATAATCCACAAAATAGTTCTAAGAATAACAAGAACAATAAAAATAATCAGAACAATCAGAATAACAAAAATAATAAGAATGCAAATAAGCCGGCACCGGCACCAGCTCCTGTAAAGGAACCGGTAGAAGAAGAAATCAAGGTTATTACTATTCCTGAAAGTCTCACAATTGGTGAACTTGCTAATAAGATGAAGATTCAGTCATCAGTGATTGTTAAGAAATTGTTTATGCAGGGACAAATTGTAACAATTAATCAGGAAATTGATTTTGAGCAGGCAGAAGAAATTGCAATGGAATTCGATATTATCGTTGAAATGGAAGAAAAGGTTGATGTAATTGAGGAACTTCTTAAGGAAGATGAAGAAGATGAAAGTCTTATGATTACAAGACCACCTGTAGTTTGTGTAATGGGTCACGTTGACCATGGTAAAACATCGTTGCTTGATGCTATAAGAGCTACTAATGTGGTTACAGGTGAGGCAGGTGGAATTACACAGCATATTGGTGCGTATGTGGTTGAAGTTGATGGACAGCAGATTACATTCCTTGATACACCGGGACATGAGGCATTTACTGCAATGCGTATGCGTGGTGCTCAGTCAACAGATATTGCAATTCTTGTAGTTGCGGCTGATGATGGTGTAATGCCTCAGACAGTAGAAGCTATTAACCATGCTAAAGCGGCAGGTGTTAGTATAATTGTTGCAGTCAACAAGATTGATAAGCCAAGTGCAAATATAGACAGAGTAAAGCAGGAGCTTTCTGAATATGAACTTATTCCTGAAGATTGGGGTGGAGATACAATATTTGTACCTGTTTCAGCTCATACTAAGGAAGGTATTCCGGAGCTTCTTGAGATGGTATTGCTTGAGGCCGAGGTTTGTGAACTTAAGGCTAATCCAAATCGTAAAGCAAGAGGTCTTGTTATAGAGGCACAGCTTGATAAGGGTAGAGGTCCGGTTGCAACTGTACTTGTTCAGAAGGGTACACTTAGAATATCTGATAATATTGCTGTGGGTTCATATTATGGTAAGGTTAGAGCAATGATAGATGATCAGGGTAGAAAGCTTAAAGAGGCTGGTCCATCTACACCGGTTGAGATTTTAGGTCTTAATGGTGTTCCAAATGCAGGTGAAATTCTTGTTGCTACTCAGAATGATAAGGAAGCAAGAAACTTTGCAGAGACATTTATTAAAGAAGGAAGAGAAAAACTTCTTGATGCATCAAAGGCTAAATCAAAAATGTCACTTGATGATTTGTTCACACAGATTCAGGCTGGTGATGTTAAGGAACTTGGTATTATCGTAAAGGCAGATGTTCAGGGTTCTGTAGAGGCAGTTAAGCAAAGTCTTGTTAAACTTTCTAATGATGAAGTAGTTGTTAAGATTATTCATGGTGGTGTTGGTGCTATTAATGAATCAGACGTAACACTTGCATCAGCATCAAATGCAATTATTATCGGATTTAATGTTAGACCTGATAATACTGCAAAGGAAATAGCAGATAGAGAAAAGGTTGATTTAAGATTATACAGAGTAATATATCAGGCTATTGAAGATGTAGAGGCAGCTATGAAGGGACTTCTTGATCCGGTATTCGAAGAAAAGATTATTGGTCATGCTGAGGTTAGACAGACTTTCAAGGCTTCGGGTGTTGGTACAATTGCAGGTTCATATGTTCTTGATGGTATGTTCCAGAGAGGTTGTAATGTTCGTCTTACAAGAGAAGGAGAACAGCTATTTGATGGACCTCTTGCATCTCTTAAGAGATTTAAGGATGATGTTAAGGAAGTAAAAACAGGTTATGAATGTGGTCTTGTGCTTGAAAAGTTTAATGATGTTAAAGAGGGCGACCTTGTAGAAGCTTACATTATGGAAGAGGTACCTAGATAGGAGTTAATAGATGAGAAAAAATAGTATTAAGAACACTAGAATAAATGTTGAGGTTCAGAGGGAACTCAGTAATATAATACGTGGAGAAATTAAGGATCCACGTATTAACCCTATGACAAGTGTTGTGGCGGTAGAGGTTGCTCCTGATCTTAAGCAGTGTAAGGCGTATATTAGTGTGCTTGGTGATGAAGAATCGCAGAAACATACTTTGGAAGGTCTCAGGAGTGCAGAAGGTTATATAAGAAAACAGCTTGCATCTTCTATCAACCTGAGAAATACGCCTGAAATAACATTTATTATAGATCAGTCCATAGAATATGGAGTAAATATGTCGAAGCTTATTGATGAAGTAAACAAATAATTGGGAGTGTTATTTTGAAAAAAATAGTAGATATTATTAAAGGAGCATCAACTATTGCAATTGGTGGACATATTCGACCTGATGGTGATTGTATAGGTTCATGTATGGGACTGTACAATTATCTTAGGGAGAATTTTTCTGATGTAGAAGTTGATGTATATTTACAGAAAATACCGGATAGATTTAAGTTTATAAAGAATTCGGATGCGATTATTTCAGATGTTGAGGAAGATAAAAAATATGATTTATTTATTGTTCTTGACTCTAGTGATATAGATAGACTTGGAGAATTCCAAAAATATTTTGACGAAGCAGACAGAACGTTTTGTATTGATCACCATATAAGTAATAATCACTATGCTGATGAAGATATCGTTGTCGATAATGCAAGTTCTACGAGTGAAGTTATATATGAACTTATGGACGAAGAAAAGGTATCAAAGGCTGTTGCAGAATGTATTTATATAGGGATTGTTCATGATTCGGGAGTGTTTAAATATCAGAGCACAACTAAGAGAACGATGGAGATAGCCGGTGAGTTAATGCAAAAGGGTATACCCTTTACAAAGATTATAGATGATACATTTTATACCAAGAGTTACATTGAAAATCAGATTCTTGGAAGAGCCTTAGTGGAAAGCGTTATGTTTTTTAACGGAAAATGTATTGTATCAGCTATAAGCAAAGGCGTTCAGGATTTCTATGGTATTACCAGTGATGATATGGGTGGTATAGTAGAACAGTTAAGAATAACAAAAGGTGTTGAGTGTGCTATATTTATGTATGAAACTGAGCATCTTAAATATAAAGTTAGTATGCGTTCAAAGGAAATAGTTGATGTTAGTAAAATTGCAACATATTTTGGTGGCGGTGGGCATATGAGAGCAGCAGGCTTTAATATGGAAGGAAATTTCCACGATGTTGTTAATAATATTTCTGAACAGATTGCATTACAGCTAGATTAGTGGTGGACTATGATTAACGGTATAATAAATGTATATAAGGAAAAGGGCTATACATCACATGATGTGGTAGCAAAGCTTAGAGGCATTTTAAAACAGAAAAAAATAGGACATACAGGAACTCTTGATCCTGACGCAGAAGGTGTTTTGCCGGTGTGTCTTGGTAAAGGTACTAAGCTGTGCGATATGTTTACAGATAAGGATAAAACATATAAGGCAGTTATGCATCTTGGAATTGTAACTGATACACAGGATTCTTCGGGAAATATATTGGAGGAAAAGGAAATATCATTCTTGAATGAAAATACTGTGAAAGAAAAAATTCTTTCTTTTATAGGCGAGTACAATCAGATTCCACCAATGTATTCGGCTCTAAAGGTAAATGGTAAGAAGTTATATGAATTGGCCAGACAGGGAATTGAAGTTGAAAGAAAGGCAAGAAAGGTTTTTATCTATGACATTAAGATAGATAAAATAGAATTGCCCTATGTTACAATGACAGTTGACTGTTCAAAGGGTACATACATAAGAACGCTTTGTCATGATATTGGACAAGCTTTGGATGTTGGGGCTTGTATGGAACATCTTATAAGAACAAATGTAAGTGTATTTAATATAGAAGAAAGTCTTAAGCTTTGCGAAATAGAGAGACTCAGAGATAACGGTGAACTTGATAATTATATTAAAAAGGTAGATGAAGTTTTTGAAAATCTTTTAAGAATTACAATGAAGCCGGAAGCTGATAAACTTGTATATAATGGAAATCCATTTACAAAAAGAGATATATCGAATGCTGATAAGAATTTTTCTAAAGATGAGTCATACAGGGTATATGATTCAAAAGGAGTTTTTATTGGTATATATGGATATAAAGAAAATGGATTGTTCAAAGTGATAAAGTTCTTTATGTGTGACTGAACTGGTAAGGTAAAGAATAATGAAGTACATTAACAGTGATGATTTTAAACTGAATAACACAGTGGTAACACTAGGTAAGTTTGATGGGTTTCATATTGGACATATGAGACTTATTGAAGAATTAAAGAAAAATAAAAATGAATTTAACACTGTTGTTTTTACATTTGATACATCGCCTCTTAAGGTTTTAGGTAGTGACAATAATGAAATTCTTTCTAAAAATGAAAGAATGAATATGTATGAAAAATTAGAAATGGATGTTGTTATAGAGTACCCATTTGATGATAGATTAATGCATATGTCACCTGAGGAATTTGTTGAAAATGTTATAAAAGCTAAGCTTAATGCTAAAAAAATAATAGTGGGTAAGGATTTTAGATTTGGTCATAAGCGTGCAGGAGATATAGAATTATTAAAAAAATTGTCAAAAATACATAACTATGAGCTTGTAGTTATTGATAAAGTTAAGTATCTTTGTGAAGATGTAAGCAGTACAAGGATTAAATCTGAAATCAATACAGGAAATATAGAGGCTGCGAATGAAATGTTAGGATATATATATCCTATTTGCAGTAAAGTTATTTCCGGTAAAAAAATTGGTAGAACACTTGGATTTCCTACAATCAATCAGGAGGTACCGTTTGGAAAGGTTATACCGTTAAATGGAGTTTATGCATCAAAGATTTTGATAGATGATAAGGTATATACAGGTGTTACAAATATTGGTTGTAAACCAACTCTAAAAAATAACAATGATATAAATGTAGAAACATATATATTTGATTTTGATGAAGATGTATATGAAAAAACAGTTTGTACAATGTTATATTCATACATAAGAAGTGAAAGGCAGTTTGAAAATCTTGAAATGTTAAAAGAACAAATTGCAAAAGATAAAGATACTGTAAAAGAGTTTTTTGAAAAATAATCTGAAATACGGAGGGAATTGAAAATGAATATTGTTGCATCGATGATTTCTGGAAGTGTAGCTACAGGTGACGAAGTGGATGTTAAAAAATTCGTTATTATTGGAGTTGTATGTGTGGTACTGGTTATAGGCGTTACAGTACTTGGCAAAATGGCAGCTAAGAGTGATGAACAGGAAAAAGGCAAGGAAGATAATATAGAAGATAAATAGAATAATTATAAGAATCTGCATAGTGTTTAAACATTATGCAGATTTTTTCTTGACATATAAAAAACGTGTGCTATAATAACTTTGTAATAAATGTAACAAAAATTTAACAATTTTAATAATATATTACTAAAGGAGAAAGGTAATAATATGCTTAATATTAAGAAGAGAAGAATAGTAGCTTTTTCGGTAGTTACTTCGGTTACAACTTTATTGATTAGTGGTGCGGTATTTGCCGGTAACGGAGATATTAGTGTGGCAACATCTGGGGTTTCTGCTGCGATAGAATCTTTTATTAATAATTCAGAGGATTCGGACAATGCACATATTAATACAGCAGGAATATCGGTTGCATTAAATGATTATTATGTTAATGAGAAGAGTACAGAGGTTATTGTAGCTTCTAAGGAAGATATAGAGAGTATTCTTATGTTGAAGCCTGAGTCTGAAACTAAGAAAGAAGAGCCTAAGAAGGAAGAAAATAAAAATGAAGCTAAAAAGGAAGATAAGAATGTTTCATATGCAGGATACAAAAAGCTTGGTGTTGCAAATGTAACTAACTATCTTAATGTTAGAGAAGAACCAAGTATGACAGGTAAAATACTTGGTAAATTACCTATGAATGCAGGTTGTGAGATTTTAGATGAGGTAAATGGCTGGTATAAGATTGAATCGGGTAATGTATCAGGTTATGTGTCTTCAGAATATTTATTGACAGGACAGAAGGCACTTAAGCGTGCAAAGAAAGCTATTTCTACATATGCAACTGTTACATGCGATCAGTTAAAGGTAAGACAGGAGCCAAATACTAACTGTGCTGTATTATCAAGGGTGGCAAAGGATGAAAAGCTTGAAGTTGTAGAAGTATTAGATGGTTGGGTTAAGATTAATATTAATAATAATATTGGATATGTAAGTGCGGAATTTGTTAACGTACATGACTCTTTACCACAAGGTTTGACTATAAAAGAGTTATCTTATGGTGGGGACGTATCTAATAAGGTTGTAGAACTTATAGAATATGCTAAACAGTTTTTGGGTAATCCATATGTATATGGTGGAACCAGCCTTACAAACGGAACGGATTGTTCAGGATTTACTATGAGAATATTTGAACATTTTGGTTACAGTCTTAACAGAAGTTCAGGCTCACAGAGCTATAACGGAACACCGGTATCCTTATCAGAGATTAAGCCCGGAGATTTATTGTTCTATAGTTATGGAAGTTCTATCGGTCATGTTGCTATTTATATTGGAAATGGACAGATTATTCACGCTGGTACAGAAAGAACAGGTATATGTATAGGTAACGCATATTATCAGACACCATGTTGTGCAAGAAGAATTATTTATTAATAAATTTGTAAACATAGCACTAGACAAAAGTCTGGTGCTATGTTACAATGTACGAGGTCAATTTTGATAGCCGTTACTCGGACATTGGCTCACTCCGACCATATCTGAAGTGATAGGCGATAATATTTTTAAAGGAGGAACTTAGAATGATAACTAAGGAACAGAAGGCACAGTTAATTAAAGAATATGGTAGAACACCGGAAGACACAGGTTCTCCGGAAGTTCAGATTGCTATTTTAACTTTCAGAATTAGAGAGTTAACAGAGCATTTAAAAGTTCATCAGAAGGATCACCATTCAAGAAGAGGACTTCTTAAGTTAGTAGGTCAGAGAAGAGGTTTACTTGATTACCTTAAGAAGAATGACCTTGAAGGTTATCGTACATTAATTGAACGTTTAGGAATCAGAAAGTAATAACTTTTTATACAGTAGACTTGGTATAGTGATACCGAGTCTATTGTTGTTATTATCAAATATAATTAATGATGGAAGATATGCTACCGAGACCACTGAGGTACTTATGAGGGTCGTAGGCAGCTCAGTGTTTTCGGCATCTTCCACCATAAATAAAAAGGAGATGTAGATATGTACAAAAGTTTTAGCATGGAACTTGCAGGAAGAACTCTTACAGTAGATATTGGAAGAGTTGCTAAGCAGGCAAATGGTGCAGCGTTAATGCATTATGGAGATACAGTTGTTCTTTCAACAGCGACTGCATCAGAGAAACCAAGGGATGGAATAGATTTCTTTCCATTAAGTGTTGAATATGAAGAAAAGCTATATGCAGTAGGTAAGATACCTGGTGGATTTAACAAGAGAGAAGGAAAGGCATCTGAAAATGCTATCCTTACATCAAGAGTAATTGACCGTCCTATGAGACCATTATTCCCTAAAGATTACAGAAATGATGTTACACTTAACAATATGGTAATGTCTGTTGATCCTGAATGTAGTCCGGAACTTACAGCTATGATTGGTTCAGCAATTGCTGTAGCAATTTCGGATATTCCATTTGATGGTCCATGTGCAACAACACAGGTTGGTCTTATTGATGGAGAATTTGTATTTAACCCAAATGCATCACAGAATGCTGTTTCAGATCTTAAGCTTACTGTAGCTTCAACAAGTGAAAAGGTTATTATGATTGAGGCAGGTGCAAATGAAGTTAAAGAAGATAAGATGATTGAAGCAATTTACGCAGCACATGCAATCAATCAGCAGGTTATTGAATTTATCAATAATATTGTAGCAGAATGTGGTAAAGCAAAGCATGAGTATACAAGCTGTGCAGTTCCAGAAGAATTATTTGCAGCTATCAAGGAAATTGTTCCACCGGCAGAGATGGAGGAAGCTGTATTTACAGATGAGAAGCAGATTAGAGAAGAAAATATGCGTCAGGTTACAGCGAAGCTTGAAGAAGCATTTGCAGATAATGAAGAATGGCTTGCAGTTCTTCCGGATGCTATTTATCAGTATCAAAAGAAGACAGTTCGTAAGATGATTCTTAAGGATCATAAGCGACCAGACGGAAGAGAACTTACACAGATTCGTAAGCTTGCTGCAGAGGTTGACATTATTCCTAGAGTACATGGTTCGGCAATGTTTACAAGAGGCCAGACACAGATTTGTAATGTATGTACTCTTGCACCATTATCTGAAGCACAGAAATTAGATGGTCTTGATGTTAATGAAACATCTAAGAGATATATGCATCACTACAACTTCCCTGCATATTCAGTAGGAGAGACAAAGGTTTCAAGAGGTCCCGGACGTCGTGAAATTGGACATGGTGCATTAGCAGAAAGAGCGCTTATACCAGTACTTCCTTCAGAGGAAGAATTCCCATATGCTATCAGAACTGTATCTGAGACATTTGAATCAAATGGCTCTACATCAATGGCTTCGACATGTTCATCTTGTATGTCATTAATGGCAGCAGGTGTTCCGATTAAAAAGATGGTTGCAGGTATTTCATGTGGTCTTGTAACAGGTGATACAGATGATGAATATGTATTGCTTACAGATATCCAGGGACTTGAAGATTTCTTTGGAGATATGGATTTTAAAGTAACAGGTACTGAAGATGGTATTACAGCTATTCAGATGGATATTAAGATTCATGGCTTAACAAGAAATATAGTTGAAGGTGCTATTGCAAGATGTAGAGAAGCAAGAATGTTCATTATGGATACTTGTATGAAACCGGCAATTGCAGAGCCAAGAAAAGAAGTTGGTGAATTTGCACCAAAGATTTCTCAGATTCAGATTGATCCGGCTAAGATTGGTGACGTTGTTGGTCAGAGAGGTAAGGTAATTAACACTATCATTGAACAGACAGGTGTTAAGATTGATATAACAGATGAGGGTGCTGTATCTGTATGTGGAGTTGACAGAGAACAGATTAACGCTGCTGTTAAGATTATAGAGACGATCGTTAGAGATTTCGAAGAAGGCGAAATATTTGAAGGTAAGGTTATTTCAATCAAGGAATTTGGTGCATTTATTGAATTTGCACCTGGAAAAGAAGGTATGGTTCATATCTCGAATATTTCAAAGGAAAGAATCAAACGTGTCGAAGATGTTCTTACACTTGGTGATACTGTTAAGGTGGTATGCCTTGGCAAAGATAAAATGGGAAGAATTAGCTTCAGCATGAAGGATGTAAAATAATTTAGTGTTATTTTGTTATTGGATGTAGATGGTGGTGTTCTGCGGTGCAGAGCGCCACTTGCTATTTATAAGAAGTTTAAATTGAAAGGAATGATAGTATGACAAAGAGAAAATTAGACACAATCTGTATTCAGGGAGGATGGCAGCCAAAGAAGGGTGAGCCAAGAGTTCTTCCTATATATCAGAGTACTACATTTAAGTATGACACAAGTGATGAAATGGGACGTTTATTTGACCTTGAAGATACAGGATATTTTTATACAAGATTACAGAATCCTACAAATGATGCTGTAGCAGCTAAGATTTGTGAACTTGAGGGTGGTGTTGGAGCGATGCTTACATCATCAGGTCAGGCGGCAAATTTCTATGCAATATTTAATATTTGTGAAGCAGGCGGTCATATTATAAGCTTTGCACCTGTTTATGGCGGAACATTTAATCTTTTTGGTGTTACACTCAAGAAACTTGGTATTGATGTTACATTTATTGATCCTGATGCTACGGATGAGGAAATTGAAGCAGCATTTAGACCTAATACAAAGGCATTTTTTGCTGAAACTATTTCGAATCCGTCATTAGTAGTTCTTGATATTGAAAAGTTTGCCAATATTGCACATAGTCATGGTGTGCCACTTATTGTTGATAATACATTTGCTACACCTATTAATTGCAGACCTTTTGAGTGGGGAGCTGATATTGTAACACATTCTACAACGAAATATATGGATGGTCATGCAACAAGTGTTGGTGGTTGTATTGTAGACAGCGGTAATTTTGATTGGGATAAATACCATGACAAATTTCCAGGACTTACTGAGCCTGATGATTCATATCATGGAATTGTATATACAGAAAAATTCGGAAAGCTTGCTTATATCACAAAGGCAACAGTTCAGCTTATGAGGGATTTAGGTTCTATTCCTTCGCCACAGAACTGTTTCTTATTGAATCTCGGTCTTGAAACATTACATTTAAGGATGGCAAGACATTGTGAAAATGCACAGAAGGTTGCTGAATATCTTGAGGCAAATGAGGATGTTGCATGGGTGAATTATTGTGGACTTAAAGGAAATAAATATTATGATTTGGCACAGAAATACCTTCCTAACGGAAGCTGTGGTGTAATTTCATTTGGCCTTAAAGGTGGAAGAGATGTTTCAATTAAATTTATGGATAATTTAAAACTTGCAGCTATTGTAACACACGTTGCTGATGCAAGAACATCTGTGCTTCATCCTGCAAGCCATACACATAGACAGCTTACAGATGAACAGCTTGTTGAGGCAGGAGTTCAGCCTGATTTAATTAGATTTTCTGTGGGTATTGAAAATGCAGAGGATATTATTGCAGATATTGAGCAGGCGTTAAAAGCAGCGAGGTAAATATGAAAAAGAGTGCAATTAGAAAAGAATTCTATATGGAAATCAGAAAGACGATGAGCCGGTTTTTATCACTTGTGCTTATTGTTGCGCTTGGTGTAGCATTTTATTCAGGAATAAGAGCTACAGAACCAAGTATGAATTATACACTTGATAAAATGTATGATGATACTGATTTTCTTGATGTTAGAGTTTTGAATGCGTCAGGAATGACTGATGATGATATTAATAAGCTAAATAAAATAGAATGTGTGCAGGAGGCAGAAGGGGTATATTATAATGATTTCTTTGCGCTTACAGGTGATGAAAAATATACAGTAAAACTGCAATCTCTGCCGGATAATATTTCTAAATTGCAACTTGTTGAAGGTAGAATGCCTAAAAAATCAAATGAGTGCATTGTGGATAGTTACCTTATTGACAATGGAAAATGTAAAGTCGGAGATAGCATTACTATTGATAGCGGAACTGAAATTCCGGCTAATATGATTATGTCTGAGACTGAATATAAAATTGTAGGAAGCTATAAGACCTATTATTACCTCCAGATAGATAGGGGAACGACAGCACTTGGCTCGGGAAAGATATCCGGTCTTGTTATGGTTGATAAGAAAAATTTTAATCTTCCGGTATATTCCGAGGTATATGTTACGATTAAAGATGCAAAGGAAAAAGTTCTTAGAACCAAAGCCTATAAAGATTGTATAGAAGAGGCTGTCATGGAGATAGAAAAAGAGTTTGATGATTCATACTATATTCTTGACAGGGAGTCTATTCAAAATTATGTAGAATATGGAATGGATGCAGAAAGGATAGGAAAAATAGGAAGGGTTGTACCTGTAATATTTTTCCTTGTCGCTGCACTTGTGAGTCTTACTACAATGACAAGAATGGTAGAGGAAGAACGTACTCAGATTGGAACACTAAAAGCTTTGGGATATAGCAAATGGGAAGTTGCAAAAAAATACATATATTATGGTTTTTTTGCAACCCTAATAGGAAGCGTGATAGGCGCAATAGTAGGAAAAATGGTGATTCCATATACTATTATTAATGCATACAAGATAATGTATATTAATTTGGAGAATGTTATTGCACCTTATGATATGGTATATATATTAACTGCAGCGCTCATATCGGTGTTGTGTGTAACTTTTGCAACCATAGCAGCATGTTATAAAGAATTATCAGAATCAGCAGCACAGCTGATGCGTCCAAGTGCTCCTAAAAACGGAAAAAGAGTATTTCTTGAGAAAATTGGATTTGTATGGAGACGGATGAATTTTACATGGAAGTCGACAGTGAGAAATCTGGTTAGGTATAAGAAAAGATTTTTCATGACGATTTTTGGTATTTCGGGAAGTATGGGTCTTATGGTTCTTGGATTTGGAATTGTGGATTCGATTAGCTCAATAGTTGATAAGCAATATGATGAACTTAGAAACTATGATAATGAATTCACCATAAAAAATGGTTTGGATAAGGAAACATATGATAATATAAGAGAAAAGATAGAGTCAGATGAGGATGTCTTAGAGATAACTTATGGATATCAAAACACCATAGATGCAGCTAACACGAAAAAAAATCTTAGTGCTTATATTTTTGTTCCAAAGGACACAGAAGATATTAAGGAATACGTTGTTATTAGAGATGCAAATAATAAAAAGAACCTGGAGTTGAATGATAAAGAGGTCATTATTAGTAAGAAAATGTCTATTCTTATGGATTTATCTTGTGGTGATACTTTTGAAATTAAGGTGTCAGAAAATGAAAAATATAGTGTTACAATAGGCGGAATATGTGAAAATTATGTATATCATTATATTTTTATGTCGCCGGAGTTATATAAAAAGACCTTTGGAAAAGATGCGTATTATAATGAAATATATGTTAAAAATGTGGAGAACTATGACGCGGATAAATTTACAGAAAAAATTTTGTCTATAAATGGTATAAGTGGTGCTAATTCGGTTGATACATTAAGAACAAAATTTGATGATATGTTACAGGGAATGGACATAATAATTTTGGTTATTATAGTATCATCAGGATTATTGGCATTTGTTGTTATATATAACCTTAATAATATAAATATCAGTGAAAGAAAAAGAGAACTTGCAAGCCTTAAAGTACTTGGCTTTTATGATGGAGAAGTATCTGCATATGTATTTCGTGAAAATTTAATTCTAACTATTATAGGAATAATTGTAGGTATGATTCTTGGCATATGGATTCACAAATATGTAATATCTACGGTAGAAGTGGATCTTGTTATGTTTGGTAGAAATATTAAAATGTTAAGCTTTTTATATAGTTCAATTCTTACAATGCTGTTTTCGTTGTTTATAAATGGTTTGATGCATTTTAAACTCAAAAAAATTGACATTGCTACATCAATGAAGAGTGTGGAATAGAAAAGAGGATGGGAAATGAGATTTAGACCTTGTATAGATATACATAATGGAAATGTAAAGCAAATTGTCGGCTCTAGTTTGAATGATACCAAAAATCGGGCTGTTGAAAATTTTGTTTCTAAATATGACGGTTCGTATTACGGAAATAAATACAAAAAAGATCAATTGCCTGGAGGACATGTTATTATTCTTAATTCTGCTGAGAGTGAATATTATGAGGCCTCTAAAGAACAGGCTTTTAAAGCTTTGGCTGCGTATAAAGGCGGACTACAGGTGGGAGGCGGAATAAATGACAAAAATGCTATGGAATTTATTGAAAAAGGTGCAAGTCATGTTATTGTAACTTCATTTGTATTTAAAGACGGAAAGATTGATTATGATAATCTTTACAAAATATATAGGAAAGTTGGTAAGGAAAAACTTGTTCTCGATCTTAGCTGTAGAAAAAAAGATAACGTATATTATATAGTTACTGATAGATGGCAGAAGTTTACAAATGTAAAACTTGAAGAAAAGATTATGTACGAATTGTCTGGATATTGTGATGAGTTTTTGATACATGCAGTTGATGTAGAAGGGAAAAATTCAGGGATAGAAGCTGAAGTTGTAGGAATGCTTGGAAAGCTTGATGGAGTTAAGGCTACCTATGCAGGAGGAATTTCTTCTTATGAAGATATTGAGAAAATTAAAGAATTAGGAAAAGGTAAAGTTGATTTTACTATTGGAAGTGCTTTGGATATTTTTGGTGGTAAACTAAAATATGACATAATTAGTAAAATAATGTAAAAAAAGTGATAAAAGATCAATAAAAATCGGACAATCTGTTAAGATTTGTCCGTATTTTTTGTGAAAATAGCATAAAAAAACAATAAAAATTCTATTTTTTCTTGCAAATAATGCTTAAGTATGCTATTATTTATACATAGTCATTGGAAACGATTCCGAATCATTTATACATAGGAACGTTTGAACGGACTAAAAAAAAATTTATCGTGAAGGAGAGGTAAACCTTAATGAGAAAGAAAATTTTATGTGCTTCTATGTGTGTAGCTATGGCAGCTTCTGCTTTAGTTGGATGTGGTAGCGACAAGGAAGAAGAAACAACAACAAAGGCTCCAGCAAGTGATGACGCTGATGCAGACGCTGATGCAGATGCTGATGCAGATGCTGATGCAGATGCAACAGGCGGAAAAGTATACTACTTAAACTTCAAGCCTGAATCAGAAGAGCAGTGGAAGAAAGTTGCAGATGCTTACAAAGAAGCAACAGGAGTAGAAGTTAAGATCGTAACAGCAGCTTCTGGTACTTATGAATCTACACTTAAGGCTGAAATGTCTAAGGATGAAGCTCCAACATTATTCCAGATTAATGGACCAGTTGGATACCAGACATGGAAAGATTATTGTATGGATTTATCTAGTACAGATTTTGCTAACTGGGTAGCTGATAAGAGCATGCTTGTAACAGAAGGTGATGGCGTATACGGTGTTCCTTACTGTGTAGAAAGTTATGGTCTTATTGTTAACAAGACAATCTTTGCTAACTACTTCGCTTTAGAAGGAAGAGCAGATACAGGATGCAATTCGTTAGAAGATATCAACACATTTGCTAAGTTAAAGGCAGTTGCTGATGATATGCAGGCTAACAAAGATGCTCTTGGAATCAAGGGTGTATTCACATCAGCAGGTATGGATAGCTCTTCTGACTGGAGATTTAAGACACACTTATTAAACGTTGCAATTACAGCAGAATTTAATGATGCTGGTGTAACAGACATGGATGAGATCGAATTCAAGTATGCTGATAACTTTAAGCAGATTTGGGATCTCTACATCACAGATGCAACATGTGAACCATCATTATTAGCACAGAAGACAGGTGGAGATGCAGCAGCAGAATTCGCTCTTGCAGAAGCAGCAATTTACCAGAACGGTGTTTGGGCTTGGGGCGATATCTCAAGTTCAGAAGGTGCTAAGGTTACTGAAGACGAAATTGGTTACTTACCAATTTACATGGGACTTGAAGGCGAAGAGAAGCAGGGTCTTTGTACAGGTACAGAGAACTACTTCTGTGTAAATGCTAAGGCTTCAGAAGCTGATCAGAAGGCTACAATCGCATTCGTTGAATGGGTATTCGGTTCAGAAGAAGGTAAGGCACTTGTTAAAGATGAACTTAAGTTCTTAACAATGTTTACAACATTTACACCAGATGATGCTCCAGCGGATCCTCTTATGAAGGCAGCTGCAGCATATGCTTCTAACACAGAACTTACTTCTGTAGCTTGGGTTGGTATGAATCACTTCCCATCAGAAGAGTTTAAGAACGTTGTTGGTGCTGATATGACAGCTTATGCAGCAGGTTCAGCAGAATGGCAGACACTTGTAGATAACTGTATTGCAGCATGGGCAGAAGAAAAAGCTCTTGCAGCAGAATAAGATTAAGTTAAGTAATTAATCAATAATTTACATTCAGCTTTCCTCATAAAGGGGAAAGCTGATATGTAAAATATAAGGGTGAGTTTAGCAACTCACTATTTTTTTAGAGATATTAGGAGAGATAATATGACAAATAGAAGAAAAAAGATATTATATTTTATTCCTTTTGTTCTTCCTACCTTGATTGCATTTATGATTGCATTTGTTATACCTTTCTTTCAAGGTATATATTTATCATTTTGTAAGTTTACAACTGTTAATGATGCAAAATGGGTTGGTTTAGAAAATTATGAAAAGATTTTTAAGACTAGTGATTTTACAGATGCACTATGGTTTACTACAAAGTTTACTGTTGTGTCTATAATTACAGTTAATGTATTTGCATTTCTTTTAGCTCTTGCTTTAACAAGAAAAGTTAAGGGAACAAATATTTTCAGAACAATATTCTTCATGCCAAATCTTATCGGTGGTATTGTACTTGGTTATATTTGGCAGGCTATTTTAAATAGTATATTAAATAACTGGGATCTTACATTAGTTGGAAATGCTGATTACGGATTCTGGGGATTGGTAATCATTATGAACTGGCAGATGATTGGTTATATGATGATTATTTACATCGCAGGTATACAAAATGTTCCTGCTGATGTTCTTGAAGCAGCGAAAATTGATGGAGCAACTCCTACACAGACTCTCTTTAGGATTACTATTCCGCTTGTAATGCCTTCGTTCACAATATGTTTATTCTTAACATTGTCAAATTCATTTAAGATGTTTGACCAGAACTTAGCACTTACAGATGGTAAACCGGGTAAAGAGACAATGATGCTCGCATATAATATACATTATACGATGTATACCAGAAACTTTATGGAGGGTGTAGCCCAGGCTAAAGCGGTTATCTTCTTCATAATTGTAGCTGTTATTGGATTTGCACAGTTGGTATTAACAAGAAGTAAGGAGGTTGAAAGCTAATGACTACTAAGAGTAAAAAGGTTGATTGGATTTTATTTGTTGTATTGCTTATATTAGCTGCGTTATTTATATTCCCAATACTTCTTGTATTAATGAATTCATTTAAGAGCCAGTTGTTTATGTTTGGTGCTGGATTTAAATTCTTTAAATTGCCAAATGCTGAATCCTTTGTAGGATGGGATAACTATATTAGTGGTGCTAAAAAGATTGGAATCTTTAAGGCGGCAGGTTATTCTGCATGGATTACTGTTGCATCTGTATTAGTTATTGTTATCTGTACAGCTATGACAGGCTGGTATATTACAAGAGTAAAGAATAAATTTACTTCATTTTTATATTATTTCTTTGTATTTAATATGGTTGTACCATTCCAGATGGTAATGTTTACAATGTCAAAGCTTGCTAACCAGTTAAAGTTAGATAATGCTTTTGGTATTATTATCATATATCTTGGTTTTGGTGCGGGACTTTCAGTGTTTATGTATTGTGGTTTTGTTAAGGCAATACCATATGAGATTGAAGAAGCAGCCATGATTGATGGATGTAGTCCGTTTGGTATATTCTTCAGAGTAGTAGTTCCAATGTTAAAGCCTACAATGATTACGGTTGCAATTCTTAATGCAATGTGGGTATGGAACGATTATTTATTACCAAGCTTAGTAATAGGTACAAAATTCAAAACTATTCCTATTGCTATTCAATATTTAAAAGGTGGATATGGCTATATTGCATGGGGCGATATGATGGCAATGTTGCTTGTAGCACTTGTACCAATTATTGTATTCTACTTAAGTTGTCAGAAATACATTATTAAGGGTGTTGCAGCAGGTGCAGTTAAGGGTTAATTTAGAAAGGAAAACAGAATGAGAACTAGTGGAATATTATTACCAATATCTAGTCTTCCTTCAAAATATGGAATAGGTTGTTTCTCCAAAGATGCATATGATTTTGTTGATGGGCTTAAAAAAGCCCATCAGCATTATTGGCAATTATTACCACTTGGACCAACAAGCTATGGTGATTCTCCGTATCAGTCATTTTCGACTTTTGCGGGTAATCCATATTTTATTGATTTAGAGAAACTTGTTAATGAAGGTCTCCTTACACAGGAAGAGATAGATGAGTGTGATTTTGGAGATAACGAAAGATATATAGATTATGAGAAAATGTACTATAGTAGGTATGATGTATTAAGAAATGCCTATGAAAGATTTGATTTTGAAAACAACATTAAGTATAAAGAATTTGAAGAAGCAAATTCTTTTTGGCTTAATGATTATTCTTTATATATGGCTGTAAAAGATTATTTTTCGGATGTACCATGGAGTGAATGGGATGAAGATATTAGACTGAGAGAACAGTCGGCAATAGATTATTATTCTAATATGCTCCAAACAGACATTGCGTATTACAAATTTTTACAGTATCAGTTTGATAAGCAGTGGATGGAGTTAAAACAATATGCAAATAATCAGGGAATAGAAATCATAGGAGATATTCCGATTTATGTTGCATTTGATAGTGCAGATTGTTGGGCTAATCCTGAATTGTTTGAGTTGGATGATAGGAATGTACCGATTGCTGTAGCAGGTTGCCCACCGGATGCATTTGCAAAAGATGGTCAGCTTTGGGGAAATCCATTATATAGATGGGATTATCACAAGGAAACTGGCTTTAAATGGTGGATAAGTCGTGTTGCGGGTGTTCTTAAGTGGTATGATGTTGTGAGAATAGACCATTTCAGAGGATTTGATGAATATTATTCTATTCCATTTGGAGAAGAAACAGCAAGAAATGGTAAATGGGTTAAGGGACCTGGTATAGAGCTATTTAATGCGATTAAAGATGCTTTAGGCGAGGTTAATATTATTGCAGAAGATTTAGGGTACCTTACGGATACAGTAATAGAGCTTGTTAAAAACACAGGATTCCCTGGTATGAAGATAATACAGTTTGCTTTTGATTCGAGAGAAACAAGTAATTATTATCCTTATACATATACACCAAATTCTGTTGTATATACAGGAACCCATGATAATGATAGTATACAGGGATGGTATGATAGTATTTCTGAATCAGATAAAGAAAATGCTATAGAATATATGAATAATGAAGATACTGACAGAAGTGATATACATTGGGATTTTATCGATCAGGCCCTTGGAAGTGTATCAAATATGGCAATAATTCCTATACAGGATTATCTGGGTTATGGATCAGATAGTAGAATAAATATTCCGTCTACAATAGGAACAAATTGGAGATGGAGAATTACTAAAGAAGATATAGATGAAGAACTTTTGAAAAAGATTGCAAGACATACAGATATGTATGGAAGAAATGTTAAAAATAAATAATCATAAGGGATAAATAATAAGTTAGGTGTTTTTGTATGGAAAGGATAACTATTAAGGATGTTGCAAGGATTTGCAATGTTAGTGTCAGTACAGTATCTAGGGCAATAAATAATAGTCATGATATTAGTGATGAAACTAGAGAGAAAATAATGAAGGTAGTTAGGGACAATTATTTTGTCCCTAATAATAATGCAAGGAATCTTAAGAGAACTGAATCAAGAACAATTGCAGTTCTTATAAAAGGTATTGATAATGCATTTTTTTCTCCTATAATTTCTATATTGGAAAAAGAAATTCAAAAAAGAAAATATACGTTTGTTCTTCAACGTGTAGAGCAAAATCAGGATGAAATAGATGTGGCACTGGCGTTGGAAAATGAAAAAAAACTGAAAGGTATAATTTTTTTGGGAGGATATTTTTCACATCCTAAAGAAAAATTATTGCAGATGACAGTTCCGTATGTATTGTGTACAGTGGGAATTAAGGATAATCTTCCGGGAAAAATGAGTGGTGCAGTATCAGTTGATGATGTTGCCGAAAGTAAAAAAATGGTTGATTATTTGTGCAGTCTTGGACATAGAGATATAGCAATAATTACGTCTTCGCCAAATGATGAAAACATTGGAACCATGAGATTTGAGGGCTATAGACAGGCCTTAGAAAAAAATGGTATAGAATTTGATGAAAAACTTGCTATAATAATAGATGATGAGCAACATAGATATTCAATGAGAAATGGATATCTGTCTATGAAGAAATTGTTAAATACAGGAAAAAAGATTACAGCAGTATTTGCAATTACTGATAGTCTGGCTATAGGTGCCTGTAAAGCCTTAGACGATGCAGGATTAAGAATACCTGAAGATGTATCTGTTGCCGGGTATGATGGATTAGAGTTGGCAGAATATTATATTCCATCATTAACAACCATTGTACAGCCAGTTGAGAAGATAGCTAAAGAAACATTAAAGATACTTTTTAAAATAATCGCCGGAGATAAAACAGACACATATAAGGTGTTTAAAGGGGGATTAGTAGTAGGTGGCTCAACAAAAAGAATTAAATAGTAGGAGTTATAGGAGGATATACATATGAAATATATACGTGAGTATAAAGAAAAATTTGAAAAATTGAGAGATATTAAGCATAAATATGGCTTAGAAACAGAAGAACTTGATAAAATTATTGAGGGAATAGAATTTTATCGAGTTAATACACCTGTTATTGGGAATTTCAGTACAGGAAAGAGCTCGATGATTAATGCTATAATAGGAAAACCGTTGTTAAGTGTGGATATTACTCCAGAGACAGCTGTTCCTACTGAGGTTTATTATGGAAATAATAAGGTGTATCAATACGATAAGACAGGAGTTATAGAGAGAAGGATAGAAGAATTACCACTTAAGGGACTTACTGTTCAGACAACAGATGTGGTTAAAATAGAATATGACAATGAATTTCTTGAAAAAATCAGATCTGTTAATATAGTGGATCTTCCTGGATTTGATACAAGTATTGAATTACATAACAAGGCTATTGATCAGTATTTACCAAATAGCTTGGCGTATCTATTGGTAGTATCGTCAGATGAACCTGTATTAAAAGAGAGTATTTCAGATTTCTTAAAGGAACTCAAAGAATATAATATGCCGGTTTATGTGGTAATTACAAAATCTAACAGACTTGATGAGGATGAGTTAGAAGAATGTAGAAAACTTCTTAAGAAATTAATTAAAAGAATTTACGATCAGGATGATGTTACTGTTGCATGTGTTGATGCATATGGAAGAGTCAATATTGAAGAACTTAAGGATATTTTGATTGAAATTCAAGGTAAAACCGGAGAAATTTTCATAAATAAGTATTCTAAGCTTTTAAGAAATGAGACAAGATATCCGGTAGCCTATATAGAAGATAGAATGGATAAAGAATGTCTTTCAACTTCAAGACTTGAACTTGAAAAAGAAAAACTTGAAAAGAGAATGAAAGAGATTACTGTTGAAATTGAAAAAGAAAAGAATAATTTTGACAGACAGGCCAAGGTGTGTATTAATACTATAAGAGACAGAGTAAAGACTGATCTTGAATCAAGTGTTGCAACAATCAGTGCTATGCTTGAAAGTGGAGCTGATATTACTGATAAGATAAATTCTATTGTAAGACGTTCGGTAAGAATCGGAATTAATACAGAATTTGAGCCAAAACTCAAAAAATATGTAGAACACATTGCGGAGATGATTCAGATTGAATTTCCGGCAAATGAAATACTTATAGCCAATATTAATACAAAATTATCAGGTAACATAGTTGAAGATTCAGCTAAGACAGCGCTTCCTATCGTTCTTGCAGGTGTAGGTGCTGTACTTGCAGGTCCTTTAATTGCTGTTATTGGTGGTGTTACAGGTATTGTTGCAGATACAGTACTTAATATAAAAAATAATAGGAAGAGACAGCATGAAATAGATTTGGCTGCAAATAATCTTATCAATGAAGTTTCAGAGCAGACTGTTGCAAGTATTGAAGGCGAGATTATGAGATACATATCTAATATTAATGAAAAGATTGAAAAGGATGTATTAAGACAGAAGGAAATTCTTAAGAAATCCATTCAGGATGTTGAAATTGATATTAGTATTGAAGAAAGTAATAGAGCGAAAACTATGGAATCTTTAGAGGCTGACCTTGAGGTTTTACGTAAATTTTCTGAGGATAATTTAGAAAAAGAGCAGAGTGAGGAAGCTACAACAGATGAGGAGGCATAGTATAAATGGATATTTTTAAGAAAACAAGAGAAAATGAGATAGAATTTCAGCAGTTTATAGATAAAGTAGACAATGTCTATTCTGTTTTAAAGGATTTTGAACAGGAAATTGATTTGTATGATATTGCGTCTATTAAGAAAAATTTTAAATTAAAAACTGATGATTTCTTCAGAGAAGACAGAAAACTTAACATAGGAATTATAGGACGTGTAAAGGTTGGTAAGTCATCATTCTTAAATACATTATTATTTAACGGTAAAAAAGTATTACCAACTGCTGTTACGCCTAAGACAGCAGCTTTGACAAAGATAGAGTATGATTATGAAAACCGTATTGAAGTTGAATATTTTAATATGGATGAATGGAAAATGATTGTAGCAAAATCCAAGTCGGATTTAGATACGAATGATTATCAGGGAGCGAAGGAAATTGTTGCAATGCTTAGAGAACGTAACCTCGCACCGGAAGAATTTATTTTAAGAGAAAAAGAAACTGTTTATTTTGATACACATGAGGAATTAATGGAGGGGCTTAACGAATATGTAGGGGAAGATGGTAAGTTCACACCAATTGTTAAGAGTGTAAGTATATTTGTTGATAACGAGGAATTAGAAGGAATTTCGGTTGTAGATACACCGGGATTATATGATCCGATAATTTCACGTGTAGATAAAACAAAGCAGTTTATGGAAGTGTGCGATGTTGTATTTTTCTTAAGTAAATCAACCTCATTTTTGGATAAGAATGATATTGACCTTATGGCTTCTCAGTTACCTAAGAAAGGTGTGAAGAAGGTTGTTCTTGTATGTAGCCGTTTCGATGATGGTCTTAGAGATACTTTATGGAATTGTGAAAACCTAAAGGATGCTATTGCAGATACAAAACAGAAGCTTATTACATATGCGGATCAGGCATTTACAAACTATCGTAATACAAACAGGTTTGTGAATAATGAAATAATTGAGCAGATTAAAAAACCTGTATTTGTGTCAGCCATGGCTGAGGCAATGTCTAATAAAAAAGTTGATGAATTTGATAAAAAAGAAAAAAAGGTTTATGCTGATCTTACGGCGAAGAACAGAGTTTCATCAAAGGATTTACGAATAATAGGAAATATGGAAGAGGTTCGTGGAATTTTTGATGAAGTTGTCGCTAAGAAGGAAGAACTTCTTGAAGAAAAGGCTAAGACATTTATTCCTATGGCAAAAGAAGAGTTAAGTGATAAACTCTCAAGAATTGATAGTCTTGCTAAGAAAAGAATTACTCAGCTTACTGCTTATGACAGAGAAAAGCTTGTTGAGCAGAAGAAACAAATTACAACCCAGATTAATAAGATGAATGCTAATCTTGAAATAGTATTTAATGAGCTTATTGAAAAGGTTGAAAAACATAAGCTGGAAGCGATTAGTGAAATTCGTGCTTATAATAGAGAATATCTTCAGGTTTCAGAAAAAGAGGGTATTACTACTCATTATGAGATTAGAAAGGAGTCTGCAACAAAGTGGTATTTACCTTGGACATGGGGAACCAGTACAAGAGTTATTTATAGCTATGACGAGAAATATCAGTACATTGATGCTTATGATGCTGTAGAAAATATAAGGAATTTTGTCGAGGATGGTAAGGAATGTATAGAGCTTGCGTTCAACAAATCTCTTGATATAGCAGTACTTAAGAATAGATTGTTATCTATTATAGTAGAAAATTTGGATGCTTTAGGTGATAATTTTGATTCTTCATATTATAGGTTGCTTGTTGAAAAGACATTGCAGGGAATAAGAATTCCGACTATAGAATTTCCTACAACAACATTTGAGGAAATTATTACATCTGAATTTACAGGTGAAATTAAGAGTAATTCTATGAAATCTAATTTCAAGAAAGTGTTATCGGATACTATTTATGATGTAAGAGAAGGTATTTGTAAAAAGCTTGAAAGAGAAGTTATGAGATTTGAAGATGTAATACAGGATTTGAAGGTCAATTTTGCTGAAAAATTACTTGAGGATATCAATAAGGAGCTTAATCTTGTTATAGGCAATTTTGAAAATAAAGAGGCTCAGATAGAGAGATATAGTCTTCTTGTTGCAACTTTATCAAGAATAAGCATTGAATAATTTAATAAAAAATGATTAATAATTAAAGTGGAGCATAACGTTCCACTTTTTTTAATTATATAGGGGGAGATAGATATGGGTAAAAACGAAACAGAAGAAATTAAAGAAATGGGTCAGCTTGAATTGAATAAAGATGGAAAGAAAATTCATTTGTTATCAATAATAGGAGAGATAGAAGGTCATGAGGTACTATCACAGAATTCGAAGACGACTAAATATGAGCATGTATTGCCTAAGCTTGCTCAGATAGAGGATGACGAAGAGATAAAAGGTGTTCTTGTGATTATTAATACAATGGGTGGAGATGTTGAGGCAGGGTTAGCCATTGCAGAGATGATTGCTTCATTGAGTAAACCTACCGTATCGCTGGTTTTGGGCGGAAGTCATTCAATAGGTGGACCGATAGCAGTATCAGCACAGTATTCATTTATTGTTCCAACAGGAACGATGGTTATTCATCCGGTAAGAATGAACGGAACCGTGATTGGAGCGCCACAAACTTATGACTATTTTAAGCAGATGCAGGACAGAATTATTAGCTTTATAGCTACACATAGTAATATATCAGAAAACAGACTTGAGAAGCTTATGATGAATACAGGTATGATGACAAAGGATTTAGGGACTAATCTTGTGGGTAAAGAAACTGTTGATGAAGGTATTATTAATGAGGTTGGCGGAATTAAAGATGCTGTAAAGAAATTAAGGAGTATGATTTAAGAGAAGTTTTTTTGGTTGAATAATAATTAAATTGATAGTAGAATATAATGGAGTGTGTAACTCAAAAAATATTATAAGGTTGTGAAGAAATATGAATATAATTGAAGCAATTATTCTTGGTCTGGTGCAAGGTTTGGCTGAGTTTTTACCAATAAGCAGTTCAGGTCATCTGGCGATAGCAAAAGAATTGTTTGGTTTAGACGATGTAGGTCTGGCGTTTGATTTATTATTACACTTAGGTACATTAGTAGCAGTGTTTGTTGCCTTTTACAAGGATATATGGGAGCTTATTGTAGAAGGTTGTGGGATAATCAAGGATGCTTGCATCAATATTGTATATTGGTTTAAGAAGAAGGCGGGAAATAATGAGATAGAATATGTTAAGGTTGTATCAACCCCATATAGACGTTTTGTTATGCTTGTTATTATTTCTACTATCCCAACTGGTGTTATGGGCTTACTATTTAAGGAAATTTTCAATTTAGATAATCCTATTTTGCTTATTCCTGCAATTAGTCTTTTGCTTACAGGATGTTTATTATTACTTGCAGACTCAATGCCTAGCGGTAAGACGACTGAGAAAAATGCGACATATTTACAGGGAGCAATAATAGGTATTAGTCAGGGCTTTGCAACGCTTCCGGGACTTTCAAGGTCGGGAACTACGATAACCTGTTGCCTTGCATGTGGATTTGAAAAGAAATTTGCTGTTAAATATTCATTTATCATGTCCATTCCTGCAATTATCGGTGCTAATATATTAGAGTTAGGTGATTTGGCAGGTACGGGAATTAGTTCGCAAGAGCTGATTTATTACATTATAGGAACTGTCGTAGCGGCAATTTCAGGATATATATGTATAAAAACTATGTTAGTTGTTGTAAGAAAAAATAAATTTAAGTATTTTGCATACTATTGTTTTGCTATAGGTTTGTTGTCGGGAATAGTATATTTCGTCAAATAAATACTTAGCATTGAAAGGATTATTATGGCTTCAAAGACAAGAAACAGAAAAAAATCGAATAGTAAGAATAAAAGAAAAGTACAAGTGAAACATGAGTCATACGATAGAGAACTGATAAAAGAAATAAGATTGGTGATATCTTTTTCTATTACTGTTTTTGTTACATTGAGCTGTTTTGGCTTGTTTGGTGCATTTGGTAGTATTATCAGTAAATTTATGTTTGGATGCTTTGGTATTATCGCATATATCGTTCCGTTAATTACTTTTTTTGGAGTATGGTTTTTTATTGCGAATATATCTAATTCTAAGGCGATAATAAAATTTATTGCAGGATGTTTTGGAGTATCTGTAGTATGTGCTTTTTTTCACTTATTATTATATGCGGATGATAATTCGTATTCAAAAGTGTTTTCTATTTGTGGTAAAGAGCAGACCGGTGGTGGTGTTCTGGGTGCATTAATTGGAGGAAGTTTGGAATCTTCTTTAAGCATATACGGTGCCTACTTTATTTTGGTTGTGCTTGCTGTTATTATTTTTATTGTCGTTACTGAAAAATCTTTTGTAGGAGGAGTAAAAAATAGTAGCAGACGTGTGTATGATGCGGCAAAAGAAGATTATAACCGATTAAAAGAAGAGAGTGCAGAACATATTAGGGAAAAAGAATATAAGAAGAATCGACGTATTAACAAAAAAGTAACCGGTATTGGTGATACAAGAATTAATGGTGAAAAGGAAGAATATCAGGGAATGCATGAGGTGACTGATATTTCAAATAAATCAGTATATAGAGGAAGAGTGGAGATTGAGGAGCCGGAAATTAACGAAAATACTGAAAACATACAAGAACCTCAAAGGGTTAGTTATTATGAGGAAAATGTGCCTGTAGAACCTACATATAGTAATAATAAGCAGGAAGAACAAAGTGTAGATGAGAATGAACCATTTACACCGAAGGAAAAGATAGAAGTTAGCCAGAGTGCTATGAATGTTATGAATAGAAAAGCATTTAGTACAGGGCAGAGCAACATAGAAGTTAAAGAAGAAGCTTCTGATATTGTGATTAAACCATCGGAAGAGCCTTCAAATAATAAAAAGAAGGTTATGAAATATACACTTCCACCGATAACTCTTCTTAATAAAGGTTCGATGAGAAGAAGTAATGCGGGAAGAAAGGGCGGACTTAGTGAGACGGCGATAAAGCTTCAGCAGATACTGGAAAACTTCGGAGTAAATGCGACTGTTACTAATGAAAGTAAAGGTCCTTCGGTAACAAGATATGAGTTACAGCCTGAGATGGGAACTAAGGTTAGCAAGATTACTTCGCTGACGGATGATATTAAACTTAATCTTGCGGCTTCTGATATCAGAATAGAAGCTCCGATACCCGGAAAAGCAGCGGTTGGTATTGAAGTTCCTAATACAACAAGAGAATCAGTATTACTTAGAGATTTGATTGAATCTGATGAATTAAAGAAGCATCCGTCAAAGATTGCATTTGCGGCAGGTATGGATATAGCAGGAAATGTTATTGTTGCAGATATTGCAAAGATGCCACATATGCTTATAGCCGGAACTACAGGTTCAGGAAAGTCAGTGTTTACCAATTCTATTATCCAGAGTATTTTATTCAGAGCTACACCGGAAGAGGTAAGAATGATTATTGTTGACCCGAAGGTAGTAGAATTTGGTATATATAATGGAATACCACATCTGCTTATTCCGGTTGTTACTGATCCAAAGAAAGCAGCAGGGGCACTCGCATGGGCTGTAGCTGAAATGACTAAGAGATATAAGGCATTTGCAGATTATAATGTAAGAGATTTAAAAGGTTACAATGAAAAGATAGAAAGTGTAGAAGTAGAAGAGGGTGAAGAAAAACCACAAAAACTTCCACAGATTGTGATAATTATTGATGAGTTGGCAGACCTTATGATGGTTGCTGCAAAAGAGGTTGAAGAATCTATATGCCGTTTGGCACAGCTTGCCAGAGCAGCAGGCATTCATCTGATAATAGCTACACAGCGTCCGTCTGTTGATGTTGTAACGGGTCTGATTAAGGCAAATGTTCCATCAAGAGTAGCATTACTAGTATCGTCAGGAACTGATTCAAGAACTATTATAGATATGAATGGTGCTGAAAAATTATTAGGTAATGGTGATATGCTATTCTATCCATCCGGATATGTAAAACCTGTTAGATTGCAGGGAGCATTTGTATCAGATGCGGAAGTGTCAAAGGTGGTTGAATATATTACAAGTCATTCCGGTGAAGTTGAATATGATGATGATATAACAAGTCAGGTCAATGAAGGTCCACAGGATTTACAGAGTGGAGAGGGTTCGATGTTATCTGATAAGAATGATGGAAATGATGAATTTTTTGAAGAAGCCGGAAGATTCGTTATAGAGAAAGATAAAGCATCAATAAGTATGCTTCAGAGAATGTTTAAGATTGGTTTTAACAGAGCAGCACGAATTGTTGATCAGTTAGAGGCAGCAGGTGTTGTCGGAGAAGAAGACAAGACAAAGCCAAGAAAAATATTAATGACAATGGAAGAATTTGAAAACTATTTACAAAATAAGAATAATGGAGGTAATGAATGATGAAGACGGATATTCAAATCGCACAGGAGGCTAAAATGCTTCCGATTAAAGAAGTAGCAGCTCAGTTAAATATTTCAGAGGATGAACTTGATTTATACGGAAAGTATAAAGCAAAGTTATCTGATGAATATCTTAAGAAAATTGAGAATAACAAAAAAGGTAAGTTGGTTCTTGTTACAGCTATTAATCCAACACCGGCAGGTGAAGGAAAGACAACCACAAGCGTTGGTCTTGGACAGGCTATGGGCAAGCTTGGAAAGAAGGCTATAATTGCACTTAGAGAGCCATCCCTTGGACCTTGTTTTGGTATAAAAGGTGGAGCAGCAGGTGGTGGGTATGCTCAGGTTGTTCCAATGGAGGATTTGAATCTTCATTTCACAGGAGATTTCCATGCAATTACTTCGGCTAATAATCTTCTTGCAGCTATGCTTGATAATCATATTCAGCAGGGAAATGAATTAAATATTGATACAAGACAGATTGTATGGAAGAGATGTCTTGATATGAATGACAGGGTATTAAGAAATGTAGTAGTTGGTCTTGGAGCAAAGCTTGACGGTGTGGTTAGAGAGGATCATTTCGTTATTACTGTTGCATCTGAAATAATGGCAATTCTTTGTCTTGCTGATGATATGGCAGACCTTAAGAAGCGTCTTTCTAATATAATTGTAGCATACAATTATAGTGGAGAACCTGTAACAGCAGGACAGTTAAATGCAGTAGGTGCTATGGCAGCATTACTTAAGGACGCCATAAGACCTAACCTTATTCAGACACTTGAAAATACACCGGCATTAGTACACGGTGGACCATTTGCAAATATTGCACATGGCTGTAATTCAGTAAGAGCTACAAATGCCGCACTTAGAATGGCTGATATTACGATTACTGAGGCTGGTTTTGGAGCAGACCTTGGAGCAGAAAAATTCCTTGATATTAAGTGTAGAATGGCAGGACTTAAGCCGGATGCCATTGTTCTGGTAGCTACTATCAGAGCTTTAAAATACAATGGCGGTGTTGCTAAAAAGGATTTAGCTGAGGAAAATCTTGATGCTCTAAAAAAGGGTATTGTCAATTTGGAAAAGCATATTGAGAATTTACAGAAGTATGGTGTACCGGTAGTGGTTACGCTTAACTCATTTGTAACTGATTCAGATGCAGAAAATGAATTTGTTAAGAAATTCTGTGAAGACAGAGGATGCGAATTTGCATTATCAGAGGTTTGGGAAAAAGGTGGCGAAGGCGGAATTGAGCTCGCTAATAAGGTTCTTGAAACCCTTGAGAATAAGGAAAGCAATTTTGCACCTATTTATCCTGATGATATCAGTCTTGAAGATAAGATTGCTACTATTGCAAAGGAAATATATGGTGCAAATGGTGTAACATATTCTCCGGCAGCGAAGAAGGCACTTGAGAAAATTGCGGCTATGGGATATTCTCATTTTCCGGTATGTATGGCAAAGACACAGTATTCGTTATCAGATGATCAGACTAAGCTGGGAAGACCAACTGATTTTGATATAAATGTAAGAGAAGTATATATAAGTGCAGGTGCTGGATTTGTAGTTGCCATTACAGGAGCTATTATGACAATGCCCGGACTTCCAAAGATTCCGGCTGCAAACGGAATTGACGTAAACAATGAAGGTGTAATTACCGGATTATTCTAAGATACCAGAAATAAAGGAATGAAAATGCTATGAGTAGAAAACTTAAATTTACAAAAATGCATGGAACAGGTAATGATTATGTCTATGTAAATTGCTTTGAAGAGACAGTTGATAATCCGGAAGAATTAGCTGTAAGAGTGAGTGACAGACATTTTGGGATTGGGTCAGATGGATTAATTCTTATTACTCCATCTGATGTTGCTGATGTGAGAATGAGGATGTATAATCTGGATGGTTCTGAAGGTATGATGTGTGGAAATGGAATCAGGTGTGTGGCTAAATATGCATACGACAGAGGAATTGCAAAGAAGCAGACAATGACTGTTGAGACTAAGAGCGGAATTAAAACACTTGAGATTACAGATAAGGACGGTAAGGCAGATTATATTGCTGTTAATATGGGAGAGGCTATACTAAAGCCTTCTCTTATACCTGTTAATGATGACGGAGATGATTTTATTGCAAGGGATGTAGAGGTAAATGGTCAGATGTATAAGATGACCTGTGTATCAATGGGAAACCCACATGCAGTAATATTTACAACGGGAATTGATGAACTTGATTTGGACAAAATAGGTCCGTATTTTGAAAATCATCCTTTGTTTCCTGAAAGAGTTAATACAGAGTTTATAGAGGTTATAGATGACCATACTCTTAAAATGAGAGTTTATGAGAGAGGTTCAGGAGAAACCCTTTCTTGTGGAACAGGCACATGTGCTACTGTTGTGGCAGCAGTACTTAATGGATACTGTAAGAAAAATGAAGAAATTACTGTTCAGATTCGTGGTGGAGAACTTAAGAATACCTACCTTGACGATGGTAGTGTAATAATGAGAGGAACAGGTACATTTGTATTTGACGGTGAAATTGAAGTATAAAGGGTGATTAATGTGAATTTAAAACAGTTACTTACTAATTTAGAATACGAATTATTACAGGGAGATATAGAAGTTAAGGTATCTGATATTGTATATGATTCGAGAAAAGCAACAAAAGATAATGCATTTGTATGTCTAAGTGGTGCAGTAGTAGATGGTCATTCTTATATAGAAAGTGCATTTGAGCTTGGATGCAGAGTTATATTTGTAGAGAAGGATGTAGATTTAATAGATGGTGTAACCTTTATTAAGCTAAAGGATACAAGAAAGGCATTATCATATTTATCGCAGGCATTGTTTGACTATCCGGCTAAAAAGCTAACAACGATAGCACTGACAGGTACAAAGGGCAAAACTACCACAGCATTTATGATAAAGGAGATATTAGAAAATGCCGGTAAAAAGGTTGGTGTTATTGGTACAATGGGTGTCTTCATCGGTGAAAGACATATTGAAACTAAAAATACGACTCCGGAATCTTATGATATACAGTATTATTTGAATGAAATGGTAAATGAAAATATAGAATATGCCATTATGGAAGTGTCCTCGCAGGCACTAAAGGTTGGAAGAACAGAAGGTCTTGAATTTGACTATGCTATATTTACTAACCTTTCTCCTGATCATATAGGTGGGGCAGAACACAAGGATATGGATGAATATATTTACTGTAAGAGCCTGTTGTTTAAACAATGTAGGCATGGTGTATTTAACATTGATGATGAGTGTTATGGTAATATGACTAAGAACGCAAGCTGTACACTTAATACATTTGGTTTTTCACAAAATGCAGACATTAGAGTTAAAAACGTAGAGTATATGGTTGAAGGTGGATTTATAGGAATTGATTTTATTACAGAAGGAACAGTTAATGACGAATTTAAGGTAAATACTCCCGGCAAATTCACAGCTTATAATGCTTTATCAGCGATAGCTTTATCTCGTCTGTTAGGAATAGACATAACTAATATAAAGAATGCTTTATACAATTTTGCTGTCAGAGGACGAGTGGAACCGGTTAATATATCAGACAGATTTACGCTACTTATTGACTATGCTCATAATGCAGTAAGCATGGAAAGCATTCTGACTACGATAAGAGAATACAATCCTAAGAGAATTGTAAGTATGTTTGGATGCGGTGGAAACCGTTCTAAAAATAGACGATATGAGATGGGTGAAATATCAGGAAAGCTTGCTGATTTAACAGTTATAACCGAAGATAACTCAAGATTTGAGGATGTTATGGATATAATCGAGGATATTAAGATAGGTATTCATAAAACAGATGGAGAATATGTTGTTGTTCCAAATAGAAAGGATGCAATAAGGTACTGTATAGAAAATGCAGAGGATGGGGATATTATTCTGCTTCTTGGAAAAGGACATGAGGATTATCAGGAAATAAACGGAGAAAGATTTCCATTTGATGAGAGAGTTATTATAAACGAAATTATGAAAGAAATAGGTGAAAAAAATGGCACAGATAATTGATGGAAAAAAGATTTCACAGGAAATCAAGGATGAACTTAAAGAAAAGGTGGCAGCATATAAGGAAAAAGGATATGAGATTACATTAGCTGTTATTCAGGTTGGTAATAACCCGGCATCTACGGTATATGTGGGGAATAAGAAAAAAGCTTGTGAATATGTGGGAATTCGTTCACTCGCATATGAGCTTGATGAAAATATCACGGAACAGGAATTGCTTGATTTAATTAATGAATTAAATGATAGAGATGATGTTAATGGTATTCTTGTTCAACTTCCGCTTCCTAAGCATATTAGTGAAAAGAAGGTAATTGAGACAATTAATCCAAAGAAGGATGTGGATGGCTTCCATCCAATGAATGTTGGTGCATTAAGCATAGGAGACGAGGGCTTTATATCTTGTACTCCATATGGTATTATTGAACTTCTTAAGCGTTCAGATATTGATATTAAGGGAAAGGAATGTGTGGTAGTTGGTAGAAGTAATATAGTTGGTAAGCCTATCTCAATGCTTTTAATCAGAGAGAATGGTACGGTTACAGTTACTCATTCAGCAACAAGAGACCTTAAGGAAGTAACAAAGAGAGCAGATATATTAGTGGCAGCTATCGGCAAGCCTAGATTTATAAATGCTGACTATGTTAAAGAAGGTGTAGTGGTTATCGACGTTGGCATCAACAGAGATGAGAATAATAAGCTTTGCGGTGATGTGGATTTTGAATCAGTAGAGCCATTAGCTTCTGCAATTACACCTGTTCCGGGTGGGGTTGGACCTATGACAATAGCAATGCTTATGACAAATTGTGTAGAAGCAGCAGAAAAATATATGATTAAATAGAAAGAGTGGAAGAGTATTGATTTTTGCAAATGTTATAGTGGATATATCGCATGAAAAACTTGATAAAACATTTCAGTATATTATTCCTGAGCATTTGCAAGAATATATACGTCCCGGTGTAAGAGTGGATATTCCATTTGGTAAAGGCAACAGAATAATAAGTGGTTATGTGGTTGAGGTTACGAGAACTCCGGAATTTGAGATTGATAAAATGAAGGATATAATATCCGTAAGACTTGGAAGTAAGCCAATAGAATCGCAGCTTATTGCTCTTGCAGCATGGATGAAGGAACACACGGGCTCTACACTTAATCAGGCACTTAAGACGGTTATTCCTGTTAAGCAACAGGTAAATGCCAAGGAAAATATTGCTATATCTCTTGCAATAAATAAAAAGGAAGCAGAGAGTTTATACAATTGTTATATTAATAGGAAAAATACTAAGAAGAGAGCAGAACTTATAAAATTTCTTATTGAAAATAAAGAAATAGATAAAAAGCAGGCGGTGGCAAAATTTGATATATCAGATTCAATCATAAATAGTATGATTAAATCTGAAATAATTAAAAAAAGTGCCAGTCAGATATACAGAAATCCTCTTATTCTTGAAAAAGCAACTTATGAGAATAACGTTGTTACCTTGAATGAGGAACAGAAAAATGTAGTAAATAGTATTGAAAATTTTATAGAAAATGAAGATACAAGACCTCATCTTATACATGGAGTAACAGGAAGCGGCAAGACCGAGGTGTATATGGAGCTTATAGATTATATGTTAAAAAGAGATAAACAGGTGATAGTTCTAATACCTGAAATCTCGCTTACATATCAGACAGTTATGAGATTCTATAATAGATTTGGTGACAATGTCGCAATTATTAATTCAAAGCTGTCACAGGGTGAAAAGCACGATCAGTTCGAAAGAGCAAAAAAGGGCGAGGCTAATATAATGGTTGGCCCAAGAAGTGCATTGTTCACACCGTTTACAAGGTTGGGGCTTATAATAGTAGATGAGGAGCATGAAAATGCTTATAAGAGTGAGACGGTTCCAAGATATCATGCAGTAGATACAGCAATTAAGAGAGCAGAGCTGGCAGACGCATATGTAATATTAGGCTCAGCTACTCCATCGGTTATCAGCTATAACAGAGCTATGGAGGGTAGATATATTTTGCATAGATTATCTAAAAGAGCAAAGGGTAATGATATGGCAGAGGTATCTGTAGTTGATATGAGAGAGGAACTAAAAAAAGGTAATAAGTCAATGTTCAGTGAGGAATTGGACAGACTTATCAAAGACAGATTAGACAATAACCGGCAGATAATGCTGTTTATTAATAGAAGAGGATATGCTAATTTTGTATCCTGCAGAGCATGTGGAATTGCTATAAAATGTCCGCATTGCGATGTATCGTTAAAATATCACAACGATAAAATATTAAGGTGTCATTATTGTGGATATGAGGTTAAAGCACCTGATAAATGTCCTGAATGTGGTTCTAAGTATATTGCACCATTTGGAACAGGAACTCAAAAGGTTGAGGAGGCAGTTAAAAAAAGATATCCGGAGGCAAGAGTGCTTAGAATGGATATGGATACGACTAAGGGAAAAGATGGGCATAATAAGATAATAGAAGCATTTGCAAATAATGAAGCAGATATTCTTATTGGAACTCAGATGATTGTTAAAGGTCATGACTTTCCTAATGTAACATTGGTTGGGATAATAGCTGCAGACCTCTCATTGTATGCGTCAGAGTATACAGCGTCAGAAAATACATTTCAGCTTCTTACACAGGCAGCAGGAAGGGCTGGACGAGGAGAAGCGCAGGGTAATGTGGTGATTCAAACCTATAATCCGGATGAGTGTTGTATACAGGCGGCTGCGAATCAGGATTATGAAGCATTTTATGAACAGGAAATGGCATTTCGAAAAATGATGAATTATCCGCCTGGTGCAGGAATGATGAAAATACAATTTTTAAGTGAAAATGAGGAACAGGTTAAGGAATTAGCTGATAAAGTGTATAAAGAAATTAAGAATTATAATAACAGGCTAACTATAATAGGTCCTTCAAGGGCATCTATATATAAGCTTAATGATGTATATAGATATATGATATATATAAAAGGAAATGAAGAATTATTTAAGGTTCAGGATGTTATAGATAAAACCCTGGATGAAAAATATAATGAAGTAATTATTATGTATGACTATGAAAACATATAGAAAGGTGAAGAAAAATGGCTATTAGAAATATTAGGGAAATGGGAGATGAAATTCTTAATAAGAAGTGTAGAGAGGTAACAGAAGTAAATGATAGAATCCGTACATTGATAGACGATATGCTTGATACAATGTATGAATCAAATGGTGTAGGGCTTGCAGCACCACAGGTTGGAATTCTTAAGAGAATAGTTGTAATTGATATAGGTGAGGGTCCTTATATTATGATTAATCCGGTTATTGTTGAAACTAGTGGGGAACAGACAGGAAATGAAGGCTGCCTTAGTGTACCGGGTAAGATGGGGACTGTTACAAGACCTAATTATGTAAGGGTTGAAGCATATGATGAGGAAATGAATAAATTTGAAATCGAAGGAACAGAGCTTCTTGCGAGAGCAATTTGCCATGAATGTGACCATTTAGACGGTCATTTATATGTTGAATTAGTTGAAGACGGCTTGCACGATGTTAATTATGAAGAGGATGATGAATGATGAAGATAATATTTATGGGAACACCGGACTTTTCAGTGCCGGTACTTGATTCATTAGTAGAAGCAGGGCATGAGGTTGTAGCTGTAATAACACAACCGGATAAGCCAAAGGGAAGAGGTAAGGAAATGCAGCCAACTCCCGTTAAAGAAGCAGCATTAAGATACAATATACCTGTTTATCAGCCGGTTAAGGTTAGAGATGATGAATTTGTTAAGGTGCTTGAAGGATTTAATGTGGATGTTATGGTTGTTGTGGCATTTGGACAGATTTTAACTAAGAATATACTGGATATGCCTAAATATGGCTGTATTAATGTACATGCTTCACTTCTTCCAAAATACAGAGGAGCTGCTCCTATGCAATGGAGTATAATAGATGGAGAGACTAAAACAGGTGTTGCAATTCAGCAGATGGATGAAGGAATTGATACAGGTGACATACTTGCAGTAGAAGAGATTGAATTAGATGCAAAGGAAACCTATGGCAGTCTTCATGATAAGCTTACAGTTATGGGTGGACCGCTTGTTGTTAAGGTACTTGAGGAACTGGAGAACGGAACGGTAACAAGAGTTAAACAAAATGACGAAGAATCTAATTATGTAAAGATTATTAAAAAATCCTTTGGAAAGATTGATTTTACAATGGATGCTGTTAAGATTGAGAGACTTATCAGAGGTTTAAATCCATGGCCAAGTGCATTTACAACCTTCAATAACAAAACTCTAAAAATATGGGATGCAGATGTTATTGCTAAGGAATTCGAAGGTGAATTTGGTGAAATAGTTGAAGTTACAAAAAATAATTTTACTGTTAAAACAGGAAAAGGTGCTTTGGTTGTTAATGAGCTTCAATTAGAGGGTAAAAAAAGAATGATGACAGATGCATTTCTTAGAGGCGTAACTGTTGAAAAAGGAGTAATACTAGGATGAACCGAATAAATACTCGTGTCGTTTCGGTGGATATGATTATCGATATACTGGAAAATAATAGTCTGAGTCATATAGTTTTAAGAGAAGGCTTAAAGGATGTTGACGATAAGCAGGATAGGAGTTTTATTACAAGACTCGTTATGGGAACTGTTGAAAAAGCTATAACTCTTGACTACATAATAGATAAATTTTCGAAGATACAGACCAGGAAGATGAAACCATTGATACGAAATCTTCTCAGAATGTCGGTTTATCAGATAGTATATATGGATAGTATTCCTGAGTCAGCGGTTTGCAACGAGGCTGTAAAGATTGTAAAAAAAAGAAAATACGTTAATTTATCAGGATTTGTAAATGGTGTATTAAGAAATATTGCAAGAGAATACAAACAAATTTCGTATCCTGATGAAAACAGCATAAAAGGAATATCTATAAAATATTCCTGTCCTGAATGGATTGTAAGTAAATTTATTAAGGATTATGGTTTGGATAATTGCAAATTAATTTTAGCAGATAATCAGGAAAAATCAGGAATAACAGTTAGAGTTAACATTTCAAAAGCGACCATATCGGAGGTTATAAAATCTCTTGAAAATCAGGGAGTTACGGTCTCAAAGGGAAATTATTTGAATGAAGCTTTGATTCTTAAGGACATAGATAATATAGAGGGTCTGGAGGCTTTTAATAAAGGTTATATTCAACCACAGGATGAAAGCTCAATGCTTGTTGGAAAGGCAGCAGGGGTTAAGGAAAACGATTACGTTATTGATGTTTGTAGTGCTCCGGGCGGGAAAAGTATCCATATAGCAGATATACTTAATGAAACTGGAAATGTTGATTCAAGAGACATTAGCGAGTATAAGGTAAATCTTATAAATGAAAATATAGCTAGGACAGGCTTTAAAAATATAACAGCTAAGGTATGGGATGCAACCGTATGTGATGAAGAAGCGTATGGAAGGGCAGATGTAGTCATTGCAGATGTTCCGTGTTCGGGACTTGGAGTACTAAACAGTAAAGGTGATATAAAATATCATTTGACGGAGGAAGGTCTTAACGAGCTTAAGAATATTCAAAGAAATATACTTAAAACTGCCTCAACATATGTAAAACAGGGTGGAATATTAATATATAGTACCTGTACCATAAATCCGGAGGAAAATATAAAAAATACTAAGTGGTTTATAGAAAACTTTGATTTTACATTAGAAAGTATAGATGAATTATTGCCAGAAGTACTTAGAAATGAACATACAAGGAAAGGCTATCTACAGTTGATACAAGGAATAGATAAGTGTGATGGTTTTTATATAGCGAGGTTAAGGCGTGGAAAAAATTGATATAAAATCTATGGAATATAAAGAATTAGAAGAATTTATATTATCAGTAGGTGAAAAAAAATTTAGGGCAAAACAAATATATGAATGGATTCATGTCAAACTTATTGATGATTTTGACAAAATGACCAATATATCAGCCGGATTTAGAGAATTGCTTAAAGAAAAATGTGAATTGGTTGTTCACACTCCCGTAAGTATTCTTACATCTGAGATTGACGGAACACAGAAATATTTGTTTGAATTAAGTGATGGTAATGTAATTGAAAGTGTTTTAATGAAGTATCATCATGGTAATTCTGTGTGTATATCTACTCAGGTTGGATGCAGAATGGGTTGCAGATTTTGTGCATCTACGCTTGATGGCTTAGAAAGAAATTTAAGACCTTCAGAAATGCTTGAAGAAATATACAGAATTCAAAGCATTACAGGAGAGAGAATTTCTAATATAGTTTTGATGGGTTCGGGGGAACCAATGGATAACTTTGATAATATAGTAAGGTTTCTAAAACTTATATCAGACGAAAATGGCTTGCATATTAGTCAAAGAAATATTACAATATCAACGTGTGGAATTGTAGATAAAATGAAACAACTTGCAGATATGAATGTGCAGGTGACATTGGCATTATCTCTTCATGCGTCAGATGATGCAACAAGAAAATTACTTATGCCTGTGGCTAATAAGTATTCAATAGAGGAGATATTAAATGCCTGTGACTATTATTTTGAAAAGACAGGAAGACGTGTGTCTTATGAATATAGTCTTGTGGCAGGTGTTAATGATACGCCGGAAGAAGCTGAAAAATTATCAAGGCTTCTAAAAGGGAAGAATTGTCATGTTAATTTAATTCCGGTTAATCCTATAAAGGAAAGAGATTATAGGCAGTCAGACCTTACAGCAATTCGAAAATTTAAAAATTGTCTTGAACAAAATAGAATTAATGCTACAATAAGAAGGGAAATGGGAAGAGATATACAAGGGGCATGCGGACAGCTTAGAAAGAGTTATGTGGATAATAACTCTAAGGAGAAGGAGGTAATATCTTGAAAGCATTTGCAATAACAGATGTGGGAAAAATGAGAACTACGAATCAAGATTTTGTTTTTTCATCAATGGATCCAGTTGGTAATTTGCCGAATCTGTTTATTGTTGCAGACGGAATGGGCGGACATAAGGCAGGAGATCTTGCTTCCAGATATACAGTTGAAAGTTTTATAAATGATGTAAGGAATTCAGAAGAGGAGAATCCTATTTCTATAATTGAAGCAGCTATTAGAACTGCGAATGAGGCTCTAATGGATAAAGCAATGGAAAGTGTAGATTATGAAGGGATGGGAACGACATTAGTTGTTGCAACTATTGTGGATCACTCTTTGTATATAGCTAATGTGGGCGATAGCAGATTGTATCTTGTTAATAACGAGATAATGCAGATAACAAGAGATCATTCATTAGTTGAAGAGATGATTAGTCTTGGTGAGCTGGATAAGGAAAAAGCAAGAGTTCATGCTAAAAAAAATATAATTACCAAGGCGATTGGAGCAGAAGTAGAACTTATACCGGATTTTTTTGAGGTTGAGTGTTCACCGGGTGATATAATACTTATGTGCTCGGATGGTCTTTCAAATATGATTGAAGACAAAGATATTAAAAATATTATAAATGAAGGTACTGAATTGTCAGATATTGCACATAGACTGATAAAGGTAGCTAATAATAATGGTGGAAAAGACAATATAGCAGTTGTTTTAATAGAACCAGGATTTGATGAGGTGAATTTATGCTAAGGAAAGGAATGTTTATAAGCGACAGATATGAGATTATTGATAAAGTTGGCTCAGGCGGTATGTCAGATGTATATAAGGCAAAATGTCATAAGCTCAACAGATTTGTTGCTATAAAAGTTTTAAAACAGGAGTTCAGTCAGGATACTAATTTTGTATCAAAATTTAAAGTCGAGGCACAGAATGCCGCAGGCTTATCACATCCAAATATTGTAAATGTTTATGATGTTGGTGAAGATAATGGTCTTCATTATATTGTAATGGAGCTTATTGAAGGAATTACCCTTAAAAAATATATTGAGAAGAAAGGACAGTTACCATTTAAGGAAGCTGTTAGTATTGCAATACAGGTTGCACAGGGTATAGAAGCAGCTCATAATAAGAATATTGTACATCGTGATATCAAGCCACAAAATATTATCATTTCCAGAGAAGGTAAGGTTAAGGTTACAGACTTTGGTATTGCAAGAGCTGCATCAGCTAATACAATTAATTCTAATGCTATGGGTTCAGTTCATTACATTTCACCTGAGCAGGCAAGAGGAGAATTTATTGATGAAAAGAGCGATATTTATTCTCTTGGTATAACCTTATATGAAATGCTTACAGGTTGCGTGCCTTTTGAAGGAGATTCTACTGTTACTATAGCAATTCAGCACATTCAGGAAGAAATGCCTTCGGCAAAGCTGTACGTTCCGGATTTGCCAATAAGTGTTGAAAAGATAATTCAGAAATGTACTCAGAAAAAACCGGAGAGAAGATATTTAAAGGTTTCCTCTCTTATTGCTGATTTTAAGCGTTCATTGGTTACACCTGATGAAGATTTTGTACAGTTAGTTTCAACTCAGACGTTGACTAATGATCCAACGGTGGTTATATCAGGTGATGTTATTACTACTATCAGAAATAAAACCGGTATAGATGTAGATACAGATAAAAAGGTTGAGGTTATGGGTGGTTATGACAAAACAGATGTGGATTTGGATGAAGAAATAGAGCCGCAGGATGATTTGTTAACTGAGAATCCTAAACTTGATAAGATGATGGCAATTGGAGGTATAGTTACTGGTGTTATTATTCTGATGATTGCTGTGTATCTGGCACTTTCTTTCTTTGGAAATGGCTGCTCCGGTGGTGGAGGAAGTATTGATGAAAAGGTTACAACAGAGGAACCAAAGGAAACAGATGAGTTAGATGAGAAACATACAAAAATACCAGAGCTTGTTGGTTTGACAGAAGAAGAGGCAAAAGATGCGATTAAGAATGCAACTCTTGGCTACAGATTGACGCGTGAGAATTCTGATGATGTAGAGGAAGGACTTGTAATATCATTCTCTTTACCATCAGGTGAAGGTGTTGATGAAGGCGAAGTCGTTGCTAAGAATACAACGATTCTTTTGGTAATAAGTGATGGCCCTAAGACATTTAAGATGCCGGATTTAACAGGAAAAACTAAGGAAGAAGCTATTCAGGAATTAACTGACCTCAAGTTAAAGGCTGTTTCTGAATATGTTGATGATGAAGAATATGACTTAGATGTAGTAGTTAAGACTGATCCGGAATATGAAGATGATGTTAAGGCTGGAGATAGTATTACGTTGTATGTAAGTAGAGGAGAAGAAGAGGTTGAAGAAGCTGTAGTTCCTAATCTTGAAGGTAAGACAAAATCTCAGGCTAAGAAGGCTCTTGAAGAAGAGGGACTTGAACTTGGTAATGTTGAAATGGCTTATAGCGATACAGTAGCTAAGGGACTTGTTATTAAACAGGATACAAAAGCAAAGAGCAAGCTTCCTATAGGTGCAACAGTTGATATTGTAGTAAGTAAAGGACCAAAGCCAACGGAGACAACTACAGAAGAAAAGACAACAAAAGAGACAACTACAGAGGAAAAGACAACAAAAGAAGAAGAGACAACAGAACCACCTACTACAGCTAAAAAATATAATGCAAGCGTAAATCTTAAAAAGTCAGATATTGAAGCTAAGCTGGTTAAAGATGAAACAACAGGAGCTTATGCAGGAGCAGGAACTGTTCTTATTAAGATTAATGGTGCATGGTATAACGATTTTGAATATGGAAATATAAATGAATGGCCGGATCAATGGACACTTAATCTTCCGGAAAGTGAAACAGCAGGAAAAGTTAATGTAGAGATATATGTAGATGATCCAAACAAAGCTGTGTTTACAGTTGTTGTACAATACAAGTAGGTAAAATATGCAGGGAAAAATTGTTAAAGGAATAGCAGGATTCTACTATGTGCAGACCGCACATAGTGGAATCTATGAATGTAAAGCAAAAGGTATATTTAGAAATAGACACATTAAACCTTTAGTAGGGGATAATGTGTCTATTGATGTTATTGATGAAGAGAATAAAAAAGGAAATATTAAGGATATTTTAACAAGAACCAATGAATTAATCAGACCGGCAGTGGCGAATATTGATCAGGCATTGGTTGTTTTTGCTGTAAAAAGTCCTATGCCAAATATTAATTTGTTGGATAGATTTTTAGTAATGATGGAGTGGCAGGATGTTGAAACGATTATTTGTTTTAACAAAATGGATTTGGCTACAGAGGAAGAGATGCTAAAATTAAAGGAAATATATGTCAATTCAGGATATCACGTTATGTTTTCCAGTACAAAGGATAATATAGGTGTTGAACATATAAGAAGACTTTTAGAAGGAAAGACAACAGCATTTGCAGGACCTTCGGGAGTTGGCAAGTCGTCAATTTTAAATTCTATAATACCGGAGGCGGAATCTGAAACAGGTAATATTAGTGAAAAAATAGGTAGAGGTAAGCATACTACAAGACATTCGGAAATATTTATGCTTAACGAAAATACATTTATTATGGATACGCCAGGATTTAGTTCACTATTTACTAACGATTTTGAAAAGGAAGAGCTTAGAATATGTTTCCCGGAATTCAGGGATTATGAAGGATGTTGCAGATTTAATGGATGTGTACATATTAATGAACCGGATTGTTCTGTTAAAGAAGCAGTTCAAAATGGTAAAATTAGTTCTTCAAGATATGAGAATTATTTACTTATATATGATGAAATAAAAAATAAGAAAAAGATATGGTAGTTTAAGGTAGTGTTTAGAGAATTTTGTGAAAATTTCATAATAATTTTGTCGAAAATGTTTGGCTAGCGAGAGAGGTTATATTACAATTAAAAAAGGGGAAAATAGCTATGAAGCTAATAAAAAGAGTTTTGTCCTTTGTTTTGGCGATTGTGATGGTAATATCATTAGTAATAACAGATACAAAGGTGACCTATACTTGTAGTTCGTCGACAGTTTCCTTAAAAGTAATTAAGGGGACTGATTTGAATGTTTATACCTTGTGCAGGTAATAAGCAGGCTATTGTAAGCTGGGAAAAGGTGGATGGTGCAGAAGGCTATGAGGTGTATATGTCAACCTCTAAAAAAGGAAAATACAAAAAGATTGCAACGAAGAAAGCATCGACAACACAGATAACAGAGTAAATTATCTTCAGGAAAGACTTACTACTTCAAGGTAAGGGCTTACAAAAAAACAGCAGGTAAAAAGGTTTGTTCTAAATACTCAAATGTTCAATCAATTAAAGTGAAATAATAAGAACTGTGATTGGTAAGATTTATTAATCCATATCAATGGCAGTTTTTTGGTTGAAATTTTGAATGTAATCATATATTATGATACTAGAAAAATTGCACAATATAAGAAAGAGGAGAAACGGATATGATTAAGTTATCACCATCAATTTTAGCAGCTGATTTTTCAAAACTAGGTGAAGAAATTGCGATTATAGATAATGCAGGAGCTGATTATATACATATTGATGTAATGGATGGAAGCTTTGTTCCAAGTATATCATTTGGTATGCCTGTTATTGAGTCGATTAGAAAATGTACTGATAAGGTATTTGATGTGCATCTAATGATAGATGAGCCGGTGAGATATATAGCAGATTTTAAAAAGGCAGGAGCAGACCTTATAACTGTTCATGTTGAAGCCTGCAAGCATCTACACAGAACCGTTACAGCCATCAAGGAAATGGGAATGAAAGCGGGCGTTGTTCTTAATCCATCTACACCACTTAGTTCACTTGAATATATTCTTGATGAAGTGGATATGGTGCTTCTAATGAGTGTTAATCCGGGATTTGGTGGACAGAAATTTATAGATTCTGCAACAGATAAGATTAAGGAGTTAAGAAAACTTATTGATGCTACAGGGCGTAATATTGAGTTAGAAGTAGATGGTGGAGTTAATATTGAAAATGTAAGTGAAATCATTGAAGCTGGTGCAGATGTAATTGTTGCAGGTTCAGCGGTGTTTAAGGGTGATGTAGCTTTGAATGTAAAGAAGTTTAAGGAAATATTTGCAAAATATGAATAGGATTATTATAATTACTGGCGGATCTGTTAATATCGATTTCGCCAGACAATTTTTTGAAAAAAATGAATATGAATATGTCATTGCTGTGGATGGTGGATTAAAATATCTTCACGAAATTGGAATTAAGCCAGATTGTCTTGTGGGAGACTTTGATACTATTGATGATGAAACTCTTAATTTATATCTTGATGATAAGACTATAGAAGTAATTAAACTTATTCCAGAAAAGGATTATACAGATACTCATACAGCAATGCTTAAGGCTATTGAACTTGAATCTAAAGAAATATGTATTCTTGGTGGTATAGGAACAAGGATTGATCATACTATTAGTAATATTCAATTATTGTTTTTGACTCTTAACAGTAATATAAAGGCAAGAATAGTTAATGAGAACAACAATATTTATCTTGTTAATAGAGATATCGTTATTAGTAAATCTGAAATTTGTGGAAAGTATATATCCTTGATACCGATTAATGGAAATGTTAAAGGAGTAACATTAAAAGGATTTAAATATGAACTTAATAACTATGATTTTGACCCTGTAGAGAGTGTAAGTCTTGGTGTTAGTAATGAACTTGTAGAGGATATAGGTCAGATATTTATTGAAGATGGGATATTACTTTTAGTAGAAGCGAAGGATTGATGATATATTAGGAGGTGTAAAGCCTTTTATTAAATTCTCAAAGAATATGTTAATAATATATACTATTTATATATAAAAGTCGATAGAAAATGGCAGGGAAGTATGAGATGCTTTCCTGCCATAAAATTAATATTATACATTAAAACGGAATAATATTACATCGCCATCTTTAACAACGTATTCTTTACCTTCGAGTCTTACAAGACCTTTATCTTTTGCAGCGGTGTATGAACCACAGTCTAAAAGATCCTGATAGTTTACAACCTCTGCACGAATAAAACCGCGTTCGAAATCTGTATGAATTTTACCTGCAGCACCGGGAGCCTTAGTTCCTTCTGTTATTGTCCATGCACGTGTTTCCTGTTTGCCTGCTGTAAGGTAGCTTATAAGACCGAGTAAATGATAGCTTGCCTTAACAAGTTTATCAAGTCCGGATTCAGTAAGTCCCAAATCCTCAAGAAATTCTTTCTTTTCATCATCATCAAGTTCTGATAATTCCTGTTCAATCTGAGCACAAATGGCAAAGACTTCACTATGATTTTCAGCTGCGTACTCTCTTACTTTACAAACATTTGGATTAGAGGCAGCATCATCAGCGAGTTCATCCTCTGATACATTTGCAGCATAAATAACCGGCTTGTATGTAAGGAGATTAAGTGTTGGTAATAAAGCTGCTTCGTCATCGTCGTTTACTTCGAAACTAATAGCAAGATTCATTTCTTCGAGATGTGCTTTTAATCTGTTAAGGATGTCAAGCTCTTTAGCAAGAGCCTTATCGTTTCTTGCACCCTTTGATGTCTTTGCTATTCTTCTTTCGAGAATTTCTATATCAGAGAAGATAAGCTCCATATTAATTGTCTCAATGTCTCTAAGAGGATCAACACTACCGTCAACGTGAATAACGTTAGTATCTTCAAAACATCTTACAACGTGAACTATTGCATCAACCTCACGAATATTTGATAAGAACTGGTTACCAAGTCCTTCACCTTTTGACGCTCCTTTTACAAGACCTGCAATATCAACAAATTCTATAACAGCAGGAGTGATTTTGTCCGAATCATAAAGTGCTGCAAGTTTATTTAAACGCTCGTCAGGAACTGTAACAACGCCTACGTTTGGGTCGATTGTACAGAATGGATAGTTTGCTGATTCTGCACCTGCTTTTGTCAATGAATTGAATAAAGTACTTTTACCTACATTAGGCAGGCCTACTATACCTAATTTCATAATTAATTTCCAACCTTTCTATAAAAATCATACTTGGGTTAGTTTAACATATTTTAAATATAATTGCAATTTATTATATATTGGGGTAAAATAATTAAGGAAAAAAAGTAAATGGAGTGTATGTTATGTTATTAGATGTAAGTATTAGATTTGTTAACATAGGATTAGAATTAGAAGATTTAGGAAAAAATATAGATATATTTGGATTTAAAATTGCATATTATGGAATAATTATTGCTATTGCTATTATGGCGGGTATGTGGATAGCATTTAGAGAAGCTAAGATAACAGGGCAGAATGTGGATGATTATCTTGACTTTGCTATGATTATTATTCCTTCGTGTATAATTGGAGCAAGACTTTATTATGTGATATTTGAGTGGGATTATTATTCAAAGCATCTTTCGGAAATAATTAATATCAGAAAGGGTGGACTTGGAATATATGGTGCCGTTATTGTTGGTGTGGTTGGGTGTTATATATTTACTAGGGTGAAGAAAATGTCCTTTTTGAAAATGGCAGATACAGCGTGTCTGGGACTTTTACTTGGTCAGCTTATAGGAAGATGGGGAAATTTTTTTAACAGAGAAGCATTTGGAGGCTATACGGATAATTTACTTGCAATGCAGATTAAATTTGATGAGGTTGGAGGAGTAATATCTGATGAGCTCCTTGCAAATGTTAAGATTGTAGATGGAATTCAGTACATTCAGGTACATCCAACATTTTTATATGAATCTTTATGGAATCTGGGATTACTTATATTAATTATGATTTTTAGAAGAAAGAAGAGATTTGATGGAGAAGTATTATGTTGGTATATTGGTGGTTATGCAATAGGAAGATTTTGGATTGAAAGTCTTAGAACAGACCAGCTTAAAGTGTTTGGAATACCGGCATCAATGATAGTTGCAGCGGTATCAGCAATAATTGTTTTGATAATCTTAATATATAAGAATGTCCGAATTTATAAAAATTCTAAAAAAATGAATAATTAGTGGGAATATTCACCACTTTTGGAGTTGAAAGTATAAAAAAGTGCCATTTTATGGCATTTTTTTTATGCAAAAAAAATGATTAATTAATGCAAAAACAACTTGATATTTAAAGAAAAATGATATAAAATAGACACATAGTGGTGAAAAGTGGTGCGAAGTGGCACAAAGTGGAGAATTTATAGAAAGAAAAAAATAAGTTATACCACAGTTAGAAGGTGAAGTTCGAAATGTTCATGGGAGAATACAATCATTCGATTGATGCAAAGGGTCGTGTGATAATACCAGCAAAGTTTAGGGATAAGCTTGGTGAGACTTTTGTAGTTACTAAAGGTCTTGACGGATGTTTGTTTGTATTTGCCCTTGATGAATGGAAGAACTTTGAAGAAAAATTAAGAACATTACCTATTGCTAATAAAGACGCGCGTAAATTCACAAGATTTTTTCTTGCAGGTGCAGCGGATTTGGAAGTGGACAAGCAGGGAAGGGCATTGTTACCTTCGAATCTTAGAGAGTTTGCAGAACTTAAGAAGGATGTTGTACTTGTAGGTGTGTCGAGCAGAGTGGAAATCTGGAGTAAAGAGCGTTGGGAAGATAGTACTGCTTTCGATGACATGGATGAAATTGCAGAGCATATGGCTGAATTAGGATTGGGTATTTAGAAGAAAGGATTCTTAAAAATGGAATTTAGGCATACCTCGGTATTATTGAACGAGACAGTTGGAAGCCTGAATATCAAACCGGATGGAATATATGTGGATGGAACGTTAGGTGGCGGTGGACATTCATACGAGATAGCTAGACAGCTTTCGCCTCAGGGAAGATTGATTGGGATTGATAGAGATGCAGAAGCTATAGAAGCTGCGTCTAAGCGTCTTTTGGAATTTAAAGATAGGGTTACAATTGTAAGGAATAATTATAGTGAAATAGATAATGTGCTTGATAGTTTGGGGATTGATTTTGTAGATGGAATCATCCTCGATCTTGGCGTCTCTTCAAGACAGCTTGATACTGTAGAAAGAGGTTTTTCATATAAATATGATGCGCCACTTGATATGAGAATGGATAATCGTCAGGAAACTACAGCTAAAGATATTGTAAATAGCTATAGTGAAATGGAACTATTCAGAATTATAAGAGACTATGGTGAAGATAAATTTGCAAAGAATATTGCAAAACATATTGTACAAGCCAGACAACTTAAGGAAATAGAAACAACAAATGAATTAACAGAGATAATTAAAGCCGCAATACCGGCAAAAATAAGAATGAAGGGTGGACATCCTTCTAAGCGAACATTTCAGGCTATAAGGATTGAATTGAATAAAGAGTTAGATGAAGTTAATAACTCGATTGATAATATGATTAACAGGCTTAATGATAAAGGAAGATTAAGTATTATAACATTTCATTCGCTTGAGGATAGAATTGTTAAGACAAGATTTAGAAAAAATGAAAATCCTTGCACATGCCCATCAGATTTTCCAGTGTGTGTGTGCGGGAATGTATCAAAGGGTATTGTTGTTACAAGGAAACCGATACTGCCAAGCGAAAGAGAATTAGAGGAAAATTCAAGGTCCAAAAGTGCTAAATTAAGAGTGTTCGAGAGAAAGAAGGACAAGTAATATGGAAAATAGAAAGATTAGAAATTATTCAAACTACATAGATGGAAATGCTGTTAGAAAAGTTCAGGAAATACCTGATAGACATAAAGAACTTAGAGAAAAGCATATTGAGACAGAAAAGAGAAATATAAGAAAAAGAGCAGCCCAGAGAAATCAACAAAGAGAATTGAAAATGGGATTTGGATATGCATCATTTCTTATAGTTGCGTCAATTGTTATGGTTATTGTGTGTGTTCAGTATATCAGAGTTCAGACAAGTGTTATAAGCAGACAGGAAGAAATAGTTAATATTAAAAGTGAATTAAACACATTAATTTCACAAAATGATGCTATAGAATATAATGTAAATAGTTATGTTGATGTTGAAAATATTATTCAGGTTGCAACAAAAGAACTTGGAATGGTTAAAGCAGGCAAAGATCAGATTTCTTTATATGAAAGAACTGAAAGTGAATATATGAAGCAGGTAAATGACATTCCGAATGAATAGTAACCTATAATGATGGTGAAAAATATGGCTAGAGATTTAAAAAAAAGAAAAACTAAAAAATTCACAAGAAAGATGAAGATTAAAATGATGATTGTATTTTTTGTACTAATCATCATTCTTGCTGCATTGGGAGTAAAGCTTTCTTTTATTAATTATTCTAATGAAGACGAGTATACTAAATTGGTGCTGGAACAGCAACAGGAATCCAGCACCACCATTCCTTTCAAAAGAGGAGATATATTAGATAGAAATGGCAATGTTCTCGCAACAAGTATTAAGGTATATAATTTGATACTTGATCCGAAAGTAATGCTGAGTGATGAAGCATATATTGAGCCTACGGTTGAATTATTACTTAAATATTTTAAGGATATTGACGAGGATGATTTAAGGAAGACTATATCCGAAAAAAGTGATAGCAGGTATGTCATTTACAGAAAGCAGCTTGAGTATGATCAGATAAAAGATTTTAAGGCTGCTATGGATGAGGATAGAAATATCAAGGGAGTCTGGTTTGAGGACGAATATAAAAGATGCTATCCTTATAATGAACTGGCAAGTAGTGTTATAGGATTTACTGAAAAGGGAGATGCAGGAAGATGGGGCATTGAAGAATTCTATAATGAAAGTCTCAATGGCCTTAATGGTCGTTCGTTCAGCTATTATGACAGAGATAATCAAAAGGTTACCGAAACACGCTCGGCAACAGACGGAAGTACGGTTGTATCTACAATAGATATGAATATACAGCAAATCTGCCAAAAATATGTGGAACAATGGGTGAAGGAATATAAGCCTAAAAATGTATCTGTAATTGTTGCGGATCCTAATAGCGGCGAGATTCTTGCCATGGTAAGCAGCAATAACATTTATGATTTAAATAATCCGAGAGATTTAACAAGATATTACAAAGAAAGTAAGTTAGAAAAAATGTCTGATAAGAAGAAATTAAATCTTCTTAATAAGATGTGGAGAAATTATTGTATAAGTGATTCGTTTCAGGCGGGATCAACAATTAAACCTTTTACGGTTGCAGGAGCAATAGAAGAGAACAAAATCAGTGTTGATGATACTTATGAGTGTGACGGAGGAGAGCACGTTGCAAATTATTATGTAAGATGCCATCTTCATAGCGGTCATGGAACAGTGACACCTGAACAGTCTATTATGTATTCGTGCAACGATGCTTTGATGCAGATTGCAGAAAAGGAAGGTGTTAAAACATTTACTGATTACCAGACAATATTTAATTTTGGTATGAAGACAGGTATTGACCTTCCGGGAGAGTCAAGCTGTGCAGGATTGTTATATACAGCTGATAATATGACTGAAATTGACCTTAAGACTAATTCGTTTGGACAGAATTTTAATGTTACAATGGTTCAGATGGTTGCAGGCTTTTCATCTTTGATTAATGGTGGATATTATTATGAACCTCATGTTGTAAAGCAGGTTGTTAATTCATCAGGAGCGATAGAAGAAAATGTGGAAAAAAAGCTTGTAAAACAAACGATTACAAATGATGTTTCGGATTATTTAAGACAAGCTTTGATGAATGTTACGATAGGTGGAACGGGCAGGACTGCAAGAGTAGAAGGCTATGTTGTCGGTGGAAAGACAGGAACTGCACAAAAGGAAGATAAGGAGAAGGAAGAATATATTCTTTCGTTTCTTGGATTCGCACCTTATGATAATCCACAGGTGGTTTGTTATGCGGTTGTAGACGCACCAAAGGTAGAGGATCCGGGAAGTAGTTCCTATGCGTCAAAATTATTTAGTGCAGTAATGACAGAAGTGTTGCCATATATGAATATATATCCAACAGAAGAAACAAATAAAAAAGAAGAAAAACCAACAGAAGAGACATTTGGTGAAGAAGTTGCTGTAGGAAATACAATTCTTGATGAAGAAGATATTGATGAATTAGAAACAGAAGAAACACAGCAGGAAGAAGATAGTACAGAAGAAACGACGCCGCAGGATAATTAAATAATTAGTGCATAACCTCGTAGAAATATTAATAGACTATTATTAATAGTTTTTACGAGGTTTATTTATGCAGGTAAGTAAGGCATATCATAGAAGAAAAATAGTATTATATATGTTTGTTGTTATTATTTTGTTTGTTTGTCTGACGGGTGTATTGGTCAATCTGATGATTTTTGATTCGGAAAAATACATAGAAAAAGCAAATGAATTACATGAGAGAGAAAGAGATATTAAGGCGGCAAGAGGGAAAATTCTAGATAGAAATGGAGTGGTTATTGCATCTAATAAGACGGTGTGTACTATTTCTGTTGTATATAATCAGATTGAGAATCATGAAGAAGTTATAGAAGTTTTATCAAAAGAATTGGAGCTTTCGAAGGAAGAGGTAACAAAAAAGGTTATGAAGGTAAGTTCCAGAGAAAAGATAAAGTCAAATGTTTTAAAGGAAGTTGGCGATAGAATTAGAGAATATAATCTTCCGGGGGTTAAAATTGATGAAGATTATAAAAGATATTATCCGTATTCGAGTCTGGCATCAAAAGTCTTGGGATTTACAGGAGCAGATAATCAGGGGATTGTTGGGCTTGAGGTTACATACGAGGATGTGCTTAAAGGAAAATCAGGGAAAATACTTACTGTTACAGATGCAAGGGGAATAGAACTTGAGGCAGTTGCAGAAAAAAGGCTTGAACCGGTTGCAGGTAAAAATCTTGTAACGAGTATAGATGTAAATATTCAGAAATATGCAGAACAGGCTGCGAAAAAGGTTCTTGAGTCTAAAGAAGCGAAACGGGTATCAGTAATTATTATGAACCCTCAAAATGGAGAAATTTATGCAATGGTAAATGTTCCTGAATATGATTTGAATAATCCGTTTGAACTCAATTATATATTAGAAGAGGATGTTGATTCTAAGGAATATCAGAATTTACTTAATAAAATGTGGAGAAATGAAAGTATTAACGATACTTATGAACCGGGTTCTACATTCAAGATTTTTACAGCAACAGCTGGGCTTGAAACAAAGGTTATTACACCAAATAGTACATTTTCATGTCCGGGATACAAAATAGTTGACGATAGGAGAATAAGATGTCATAAAGCAGGAGGGCATGGTGCTGAAAATTTTGTGGAAGGTACTATGAATTCATGTAATCCTGTATTTATAGATACAGGATTAAGACTTGGTGTAGATAAATTTTATGAGTATTTTGAAAAATTAGGTTTGTTTGAAAAAACCGGTGTTGATTTGCCCGGAGAAGCGGGAAGTATTATGCATAAAAAGGAAAATGTGGGTAATGTTGAGCTTGCGACACTGTCGTTTGGTCAGTCATTTCAAATCACACCTCTTCAATTGCTTAGAATGACAAGTGCGGTAATAAATGGTGGAAATCTTATAACACCACATTTGGGAATAAAGACAACAGATAATTCAGGTAATATTATAGATGAATTTGAATATGATGTTACAGAATCGGTTATAACATTAGAAACGTGTGAAACTATGAAAGGAATACTTGAAAAGGTAGTTGCAGAAGGAACAGGTAAGAATGGTTATGTTGAGGGCTATGCTGTAGGAGGCAAAACAGCAACATCTGAAAAGTTACCACGAGGAAATGGTAAATATATATCATCTTATTTAGGATTTGCACCAGCGAATAATCCGCAGGTTATTGGAATTTGTATAATAGATGAACCGGAAGGAATATATTATGGAGGTACTGTTGCTGCACCTGTAATGCAAGAAATATTTGACAACATTCTACCTTATCTGGGTATTGAAAAATCAGCAAAATGAGTTATACTTATAATGTTGGTTAAGGCACCAATTCGGGAGTATGAAGAGTAAATATGATTAATAATGTAATAAAAGCAGTTCTTATATCATTTAGTATAAGTGTGATTATGTGTCCTGTCCTGATTCCGTTTCTAAGGAGGTTAAAGTTTGGGCAGTACATAAGAAATGAAGGACCAAAGGAACATTTGAAAAAGAGTGGAACTCCAACTATGGGAGGACTTGTAATACTATGTAGTATTGTTATAACATCTTTAATGTATATTGATGATAATAATAAAATTATTCCGGTGCTGTTTATGACATTGGGATTTGGGCTTATCGGATTTTTGGATGATTATATTAAAGTTGTAATGAAACGTTCAATGGGACTTACACCTATACAAAAATTAAGTTTACAGCTTGTTGTGACAACAGTTTTTGCGATATATATATATAATAACAATGAAAATATGTATTTACATGTGCCTTTTTTTGAAGGAGTGGTAATAGATATTGGATTTATATATATACCATTGTTGTATGTTGTGGTTATAGGAACAGTAAATGGAGCAAATTTTACGGATGGATTAGACGGATTGGTATCCGGTGTAACAATAATGATAGCCGTGTTTTTTACAGTTATCGGAATTGTTAATAACTCGGGAACAGAACCTATAAGTGCAGCCGTAGCAGGAAGCTTGCTGGGTTTTATTTTATATAATTCATATCCGGCAAGTATATTTATGGGAGATACAGGCTCACTTGCACTAGGAGGCTTTGTGGCATCTATGGCATATATGCTCAATATGCCGTTAATATTAATGCTTGTTGCGTTGGTTTATGTTATTGAGGTATTGTCTGTAATTATTCAGGTAACATATTTTAAAATTACAAATGGAAATAGAATATTTAAAATGGCACCAATACATCATCATTTAGAAATGTGTGGATGGTCGGAGACGAGAATTGTAACAGTTTTCTCTACGATAACAGCTATTTTATGTATTATAGGTTATCTGGCAATATAAAATAAAAAGGAAAAGAAGATATGAACGAAAAAAGAAAGTATTTAGTAGCGGGAACAGGTATAAGCGGAGTAGGAGCAGTAAAGCTTTTGGCTGAAATAGGGGCTGAAATAATTTTATATGATGGAAATAGTGAATTAACTGAGGAAATAATCAGAGGAAAATTATCGAATATAAAGAATGCAGAAATGGTTGATATAGTTATAGGTGAACTAGAGGATGAAGTTATTGCAGACATCGATATTATGGTAATTAGCCCCGGTATTCCTACAGATGCACCTTTTGTAAATAGGGTTCGTTTAGCTGGTAAAAAAATTTGGAGTGAGATAGAACTGGCGTATGTATTTGGAAAAGGGAAAATAGCTGCAATTACAGGTACGAATGGAAAGACAACAACAACAGCCCTTGTTGGTGAAATAATGAAGGCTCATTATGATAGTGTCTACGTTGTGGGTAATATTGGAAATCCGTATACGGAAGTTGCACTTGAGACAAACGAAGAATCAGCAATAGTTGCAGAAGTAAGTAGCTTCCAGTTGGAAACAATAATTGACTTTTTGCCGGATGTATGTGCGGTTTTGAATGTGACACCTGATCATTTAAACAGACATTATACGATGGAAAATTATACAAATATTAAAATGAGTATTGCTAAAAATCAAACCTCCGCTCAGGTATGTGTTCTTAATTATGAAGATGAGCTTATTATGAGAAATGTATCACAGATATCTTCTAAAATAGTATATTTTACCACTAAAAATAAGCTTGATGAAGGAATATATCTTGATGGTGAGACTATTATATATAACGATGGAGATAAAGAATATCCTGTTGTAAATATAAACGATATGAAACTGGTTGGTATTCATAATGTTGAAAATGTTATGGCTGCAATAGGTATAAGCGTACATATGGGTGTTTCTCTTGAAACAATATCAGGTGTAATTAAGGAATTTAAAGCTGTTGAACACAGAATTGAATTTGTGCGTGAAAAGGATAAAGTGATTTATTATAATGATTCGAAGGGAACTAATACAGATGCTTCTATTAAGGCAATTCAGGCTATGAGCAGACCAACTGTATTAATTGCCGGAGGGTATGATAAGGGTTCAGAATATGATGAATGGATTGAAGCATTTGGAAATAAGATTAAAGCACTTGTTTTAATTGGAGAGACTAAGGATAAAATAGCTGATTGTGCGAAGAGGCACGGCTTTAAAGAAATTCATTTTGCTAATACATTAGAAGAGGCTGTTAAAATATCAGCCGGTCTTGCAGAGGAAGAGTCAGCAGTATTATTATCTCCGGCCTGTGCAAGCTGGGATATGTTTAAGAGTTATGAGGAAAGAGGTAATTTATTTAAGGATTATGTAAATAATCTATAAGAAAAGGTGAGATGTATGATTGATAAAATAAGAAAAGGAATAAAAGGAAACGGCTATTTTGATTATAGCTTGTTCTTTATCATCATATTTATGTTGTGTTTTGGACTTGTAATGTTATATAGCACAAGTTCGTATACAGCTCAGATTAAATATGGAAATGGTGCAAGGTTTCTTATTAGGCAGCTTGTTTTTGATGTTGCGGGAGTGGGAGTAATGTTATTTACATGTCTTCTTAGCCCTAGCTTTATTAAAAAGTTTTCAAATTATATTTATCTTTTTACGGTGCTGTCAATTTTTCTTGTATATCCATTGGGAGTTGAATTAAATGGTGCAAGAAGATGGGTGGGTATTGGTCCTATGACATTCCAGCCGGCAGAACTTGTAAAAATCGGTGTAATTATTATAATAGCCTTTCTTGCTGAAAAAATGACAAGAAAGATAAGGACGTTTAAAGGTTCGATAGGACTTATGTTTTGTGGTTGGATACCTGCAGGTCTTGTATACATATGTACAGAAAATCTAAGTTCTGCATTAATTATTGCCGGAATTACATTTATTATGGTATTTGTTGCAAGCCCTAATTATAAAGGGTATCTGGCTTTTATAGCATTTGTTGCAGTGGTTGTTATTGGTGTAATAGCATACTGCAAGACGTTAGATGTTAATGATGCGGGAACCTTCAGAGTACAGAGAGTAGTAACATGGTTAAATGGCGATACAACTATTACAGATGAAAATTTTCAGGTGGTTCAGGGTTTGTATGCTATTGGTTCAGGTGGGCTGTTTGGTAAAGGACTGGGAAAGAGTGTTCAAAAGCTTGGCTTTGTGCCCGAAGCTGAAAATGATATGATTTATACTATAATTTGTGAGGAATTAGGTATTATTGGTGGAATTTCAGTTATTTTGTTATTCTTATTTATGATATGGAGATTTATGATTATTTCAACTAATGCCTCGGATTTATTTAGTTCTATGGTAGTTGTGGGTGTTATGGCACATATATCTATACAGGTTATTTTGAATATAGCCGTTGTTACTGCTTCAATTCCAAATACAGGTGTTACGTTGCCGTTTATAAGCTATGGAGGAACATCGGTACTTATATTGTTGGCTGAAATGGGTATGGTTCTTGGTGTATCAAGGCGAATTAAAATTGAGTAACTATTAATAATCCACCGCATATAATATAATAGTATTATATGTGTGTGGGGGAAATAAATGTCTTATTTTGTTATAAATAAATCAGAGGATTTGTCGGGAGTTATCAAGGTTCAAGGTGCTAAGAATTTGATTTTGCCTTTGATGGCGGCGGCATTATTGAGTGAGGGAATAACTATATTTGAAAATTGTCCCGATATTTCGGATGTTAGATATACAATAAAGATATTGGAAGGATTTGGTTGCAGAGTTGATTTTTACGACTCAACTCTTTCGATTGATACAAGGGGATTTAATCCTTGTAACATTGGTTCAAAGTATTCAGAAAAGATGCGTTCCTCTTTTTTATTTATGGGAGCATTATTATCAAAATGTAAAACGGCTAAATTATCTATGCCTGGCGGATGCAATATTGGTAGACGCCCTATAGATATTCATCTTAAAGCTTTTAGGGAGATGGGGGTTAAAATAGCCGAAGATAGAGATGAGATATTTGCGGATGCAAGATATTTGCGGGATGCATATATAAAGCTTGACTTTCCTAGTGTTGGTGCAACAGAAAATGTCATTTTGCTTGCTGTTAAATCTAATGTTCATATAGTTCTTGATAATATTGCAAGAGAACCTGAAATCAAAGAAATGTGTAACATTCTTAATAAAATGGGAGCAAAGATTTGTTGGGAATCCGATTCAAGGATTGAGATTTATGGAGTTGATAAATTAAAGCCTGTAAGAGCAAGAGTTATGGGTGATAGAATTTGTGCTGGAACATATATCACGGCAGTCGGTTTATGCGGTGGAGATGTTATTATCAGTGGAATAGATAATAATAGTCTCTTAGGAATGAGTGATATATTTTTGCGAATGGGAATTGAAATTACAAATAACTCAAAGGATTCTATAAGAGTAAGATGTAATAGGAGGACAACAAATCTAACAAGTATACATACAGAACCGTTTCCGGGTTTTCCTACAGATATACAATCTCCATTAATGGTTCTTGCCAGTGTATCTATGGGAACGGTTAGGCTAACAGAGAATTTGTTTGAAAACAGATTTAGAATTGTTAATGAACTTAATAGGATGGGAGCAGATATAAAGGTTGAAAATAATGTTGCAATAATAAATGGTGTAGATTCTTTGAGAGGAACCGATGTTAGAGCAACTGAGTTAAGAGGCGGAGCAGCACTAGTACTTGCGGGTATGGTGGCAAATGGAGTTACAAGAATTACGGGAATACAATATATCGCCAGAGGATATGAAAATATTCTTAATGATTTAAATAAAATTGGCGGAAAAATAGTTTGTCATATGGAGTAAAAAAGTGAAGAAGATAAAATGGATAATTGCGGGTGTAGTTCTTTTATTGATAATTATTACGATATTGATATTATCAACATTGAGAATTTCTACCATTAAATATGAAGGAAATAAAAGGGTTAGTGAAGAAGAACTTGATGCTAGAATATTTATAAATAAATATGATAAAAATCCTTTTGTGTTTTATTTTAAAACTAAATATAGTGAACAACCTGAAATTCCCTTTGTAGACAGGTATGATGTTGAGATGGATTCATTTGACGAGATTACTATTACTGTATATGAAAAGGATATGATAGGCTATGTGACATATATGGGTTCATATTTGTATTTTGATAAGGACGGAATGGTGGTAGAAAGTTCAGATGTGGTGCAGGAAGATATTCCGTTTGTGTCGGGAATAGGATTCGAATATTTTATTCTTAATAAGAAACTTCCGGTGGAAAATGAAAAGGTGTTTGATGAGATTCTGGGTATTACTCAGCAGCTTAATAAATATAAGCTGAGTATAGATAAAATTAATATATCCTCAGACATGGATATTAGTGTGTATATGGAAGATGTAATTGTTGAGCTTGGCAAAGATGATGAGACTATGAATGAGAAGATTGCTGATTTAAGTGATTTGAGTGAAAATTTAAAAGGATTATCAGGAACTTTGGATATGAAAGTTTACAATGAAAGTGGTACAGGATACACATTTAAGAAAAACAAGTAAAAAATATGAAAAAAAAGAAAAAACTAGTTGATTATTTGTTAAAATGAATATATTATAATAGGAGTGGTATTTTTTATAAAAAAGAATTACGATATAATTAATAAGAAACATAGAAGGAGGAAAAACCCTTGCTTGAAATAACAACTAATGAAACAGAATCAGCAGCAAAGATAATTGTTGTAGGTGTCGGTGGTGCTGGTAATAATGCAGTAAATAGAATGATAGATGAAAATATTTGTGGTGTTGAATTTATTGGTATCAATACTGATAAACAGGCTCTTAAGTTATGTAAGGCTCCTACTACATTGCAGGTTGGAGAAAAGCTTACTAAAGGACTTGGTGCAGGTGCACAGCCTGAGGTAGGAGAAAAGGCAGCTGAAGAGAATATAGAGGAAATTACCCAGGCTCTTAAAGGTGCTGATATGGTATTTGTAACATGTGGTATGGGTGGCGGAACCGGTACAGGTGCAGCTCCTGTTGTAGCTAAGATTTCTAAGGATATGGGTATCCTTACAGTTGGAGTAGTTACAAAACCATTTAGATTTGAATCAAGAACACGTATGAACAATGCTCTTAGCGGAATTGAGAAGCTTAAAGACAATGTTGATACTTTAATTGTTATTCCTAATGATAAGTTATTAGAAATTGTTGACAGAAGAACTACAATGCCGGAAGCGCTTAAGAAGGCTGATGAGGTATTGCAGCAGGCGGTTCAGGGTATTACAGATTTGATTAATGTTCCAGCATTAATTAACCTTGACTTTGCAGATGTTCAGACAGTTATGAAGGACAAGGGTATCGCCCACATAGGTATTGGTGTTGGTAAGGGTGATGATAAGGCTAGTGAAGCAGTTCAGACAGCTGTTACAAGCCCACTTCTTGAGACAACCATTCAAGGTGCTTCACATGTTATCATCAATATTTCAGGTGATATCAGTCTTATGGAAGCTAATGATGCAGCAATGTATGTTCAGGATCTTGCTGGAGATACAGCTAATATTATCTTCGGTGCAAGATATGATGATACATATCAGGATGAGTGTAAGATTACTGTTATTGCAACAGGTCTTGATACAGTAAGTGGTTCGCCAATGTTAAATGCTTCTAAGCCTGTATTTAATTTCAATAAGCCATCAGCGCAGCCAATTCAGTCGGTTGCTCCACAACAGGGCTTTTCATACAAGGCTCCACAAGCTTCTGCTAAGCCAATGGGAACATTTGCACAGAGCAGACCTGAAGTAAGAGCGCAGGAAAGAGACATTAAAATTCCTGAATTTTTACAGAGAAATAAGAATTAGTTCTTTTATTTTCATTGATATGATCCTTTTTGAGAGAAAACCTAGACGTAGTTGTCTAGGTTTTCTTTTTTGAGTACTTTTTAAAGGACTCATAAAAGTGTAGACTTAGAGATGTAAGAAAGGTATAAAAGGTGTTTGGAAGAAGGAGAGGATGATATTATGGCAATGTATGATTGGAATCGAAATGGTAAAAAAGATATGTGTGATAACTTTATTGAGTATAACATTTATCAGGACGTGACAGGGAATAATAGGAATTCTTCGTCAAGTGTATCTTCGGATTGGTGGGTGCCGTTTGTGTTATATTTGATTATGGCTATATGTCCGCCATTAGGAGTTATTATATTTCTCGGGATATTGATTTTTGGGTAGAGGAGAAAACTTATGGACGAAAAAGAGTATTACATAGAACTTGGAAAAATTTTATGAAAATCTTATAAAGGAAGCAAATGAACATTTAAAAAGTATGGTTCTTGGCCGGTATTTGAAATGGGTGAAATTGAGTATGATGATCCTGTACTTGATATTTACAAGGATGATGTAAAGGATTGGAGATGATTATATGTCGGTTGCGTTATTAGAAGTGTTAAGAAATGTACGAAAGGAGGAAGACATATGTATTTTCTAATTGACTATGAAAATGTAAATTATGCAGGATTAGAGGGAACAGAATTTCTTGAAAAGGGTGATACGGTATCCTTCTTTTATAGTGATAAATGTGAAAAAATCATAAATTACAGGATGAAAGAGATTGAGAAATCTGAATGCAACTTTGAAATCTGTAAATTGAAAAACACTAGAAAAAACGGTCTGGACTTTTATATTGCATCAAAAGTAGGAGAGATTTTTGCACTTAATCCCGATGAAAAGGTAGCGATTATTAGTGGAGATAACGGATTCCAGGCAGTGATAGATTACTGGAGACCAAGACTGGCAGTGCAAAATCAATTAGTTAAATGTAAAACAATTGCAAAAGCTATAATCTGCATTAATGGAGAGGGAGTGAGAAAATCCTTAGTTAATGAAAGCTTGGCTATTGTTGATTTGGAAACAAAGTTCGCGGTATATGAGGAACGTAAAAGAATAGTTGAGGTTGTAACAAGTGTATTTACAGGCACCGAGCAAGAACCTTTTATTGAACAGATAGTTGATATGGTGATGCTATCGGACAAGCCTAGAATACTGTATCTTACTTCTTTGAAGTCCTTTGGAAAGAAGAATGGAACAGAGGTGTATAGGAAGGTAAAAGGTGCTAAGGTTGGGGTATAGGGGAAACACTATTGGATGTGTAGGGAGTGATTGTATTGTATCAGATAATTATGAAGAATGAGATTCTACACGATAAAAATTGTCCTTATTTAGAATTACAAGGTGATAAAGAAATGGTGATAGATGACCTTGTTGATTGGGGAAAACGTTATAGGTGTTGCAAACGTTGCCGTAGGATAGTACTTGTACATAATGGAATAAAAGATATAAGAAATATAAAAAATCATGAAGATTATTACAATTTTTTTGACAGACATAAGGTATCCATAGAAGTTTTACAGGAATTATTTGTAAATAAACGAGCACAAATCAATATTGTAGATGGAAGTATGGAAATATATTGTAACAAAGATACTTGGAGGATACCAATAAAACTAAAAAATGGGCAAGCAGAATTGTTACACAATAACTATATAAGAATCTTCAATGGAAGGAGAGTTATAGAAAGCGATTTTCATGAACAAAAACTTTTCAAAAAAACGGTAGAAAGAGCTTTGAAATACATAATAGAGTACGACTATGAAATATATCATAATTATCCTTCATAAATAAAATTGAAAAGTGGTATTATGTACAATTTGCATTATGTTAATATTGGATCCATTCGGAGAAGGAAGAGTAATATATACTATAAAAAATATAGTAGCAGAAAACCCGGATATAGTGTATAATGATGGTATGACAACATTGATATTGAATGCAAAAGGTAAAGGTAGCGGAAATGAAGAGCTAGAGAAACTTCTGGATTTTTTCGTCGATACAGACAAAAAAGTAAACGATACGGAGCTTATGGACATTCAAAATATCGTAAAATCTATTAAAGGTGATGCGAAAGTAGGTGAAAGATATATGACTCTTGGAACCACATTATACTATGAAAAGAAAATAAGTTTTGATGAGGGAATCCAAATTGGAGAGGAACGTGGAATCCAAATTGGAGAGGAAAAAGCAAGAAAACTTATGGAGGAACTCATAGAATTGGGTGTTTCACCAGAATTAATCGAGAAAGCAAAAGAAACAATTAATTAAAGCAACATAGAATAATACTAATAACGTAGATTGTGCAACCTGAAAAGATATTTTTAATTTATCAGGTTGCATTTATTATTCCTGCCTCTGTCGAAAACTGTCTAAAACTTCTTGATTTTTATACCACCGTTTGACAAACAAATTAAAACAAATGTTATATAATAGCTTCATAATTTTTAGAAGGGAGGTTAAGCTTGACGTATGTAATATATCCGGATGTGTTATTTGCGGTAAATTTTCTATTAAATCTGGTAGTGTTAAAAGCGATGAGCAGGATGCTAAATAAAACAATACCACCATTAAGGATAATTACCGGCGCAGCACTTGGAGCCACTTATTCATGTCTGATGTTAATGCTGCCATCTGGATATTATGGTATTAAAGTATTTTGTACATATGTAGTTGTAGCACAGGTAATGCTATATGTTACATTTGGTAAATGCAACACAAGAGAAGGCGTAAGAAGGTTGGCTTTATTATATGTGATAACGTATCTTTTAAGTGGTATATTAAACGGATTGTATTATGTGTTTGGGTTTAGAAATATAATTCTGACTTTGATAACATTTATTATTCTTAAAATATGCGTTGAGATATGTATTTATTATAGAAATAAAAGAAAACAATTTTACGATGTGGTAATTGAATTAGGTGATAATAAAATTAGTGTAAGAGCATTTCTTGATACAGGCAATAGTCTAAGAGAACCCATTTCTGGAAAGACAGTCAGTATAATTGAAGAGGTGTATATAAAAAAACTAATTGATAATATAAATCTAAGTACAAAATACAGATACATTCCTTTTCATTCCATTGGAAAGGAAAAAGGGGCATTGGACGGAATTGAAGCTGACTGTATGCACATAGACGGGAAGACGATTGATAAACCTATTCTAGCAGTGTATACGGGAAAATTATCAGTATCAGGGGAATATAATATGTTATTGAATAATGAGGATTGGAGTTGTTAATATGATAATTAAGATATCGGTACCTAATAGAATGCAGTTTAAAATGATTCCGGGAATACGAGAGATATTATTTCAGAAGCACAGAGATATACATTATATTGGAGGAGCAGAGGTATTGCCGGCACCGCTTGACTCGGATGAAGAATATGAAGCTATTGAAATGCTAGGAACAGAGGATGATACACAGGCTAAAAGTCTCTTGATAGAACACAATTTAAGGCTTGTTGTATATATTGCGAAAAAATTCGATAATACCGGAGTTGGTGTTGAGGATTTAATTTCAATAGGAACTATAGGGTTAATAAAAGCCATTAATACATATCGTAAGGACAAAAATATTAAACTTGCAACATATGCAAGCAGATGTATAGAAAATGAAATTCTAATGTATTTAAGGAGAAACAATAAAACTAAAATGGAGGTTTCTATTGATGAACCCTTAAATGTAGACTGGGATGGTAATGAACTTCTGCTTTCAGATGTATTAGGAACAGATGAGGATGTAATTTCTAAGGGAATAGAAGATGAGGTAGAACAAAATCTTTTGAAAAGGGCAGTGAATAAATTATCCAGCCGTGAAAAGTTGATTGTAGAAATGCGATATGGCTTGAATCGTGATGGAAATGAAATGACTCAGAAGGAGGTTGCTGACAGATTAGGAATATCTCAATCATATATTTCCAGGCTTGAGAAAAAAATTATTAAGAGGTTAAGAAAAGAAATAGTTAAATTTGAGTAATATAAATGAAAAAATTGGTAATAATTCCTAATATAGTTAAAAATGAAAAGACGGTGATTGTTATGGCAAATTTAAGAATACCAAAACATATAGGAATTATACCTGATGGAAACAGAAGATGGGCTTTGAGCAATGGAATGAAAAAAACAAGAGGTTATGAATTTGGACTTGGTCCGGGACTTGATGTGCTCAAAGCCGCAAGGAAATATGGGGTAGAGGAAATCACATTTTATGGATTTACAAAGGATAATTGTAAGCGTCCTAAGCAACAAGTGGATTCTTTTACTAAAGCTTGTATAGATGCAATAAAGCTTATTGCGGATGAAGATGTATCCCTACTCGTAATAGGGGATACATCTTCTCCTTGTTTTCCAAAAGAGCTACTTGTCTATACAACAAGGACAAATATAAATTCTGGTGGAATTAAGGTTAATTTTTTAGTAAATTATAGTTGGAAATGGGATTTGTTTGGAAAAAAGAATGGTAGTATTTATTCGTCAGATATTTCAAGGATTGACATGATTATTAGATGGGGCGGAAGAATGAGATTGTCGGGATTCCTGCCTGTTCAGTCGGTATATTCAGATATGTATGTTATAGAAGATATGTGGCCGGAATATGAAGATGAACATTTTGATATGGCAATTAAATGGTATCAAAATCAGGATGTTACCTTAGGTGGTTGACAAAGGTTTTTGTAGGCTTTAATATTAATAGACAAAGGATAAATTCACGGATTGGAGAAAAATAATGAAAAAAATCATAAGATTAGTATTTGGTCTTGTTACACTTGCAATTATGTGTACGGGCTGCAACAGTAAGGAAGAACTTAACAATAATAAGGTTATTAGTGATAAGACGACAGAGTGTAACTGGTTTGATAGTGACAATATAGATGATAGCTATAAGTTAGATAAGATATCATTTTCGAAAGATAATAAATATGCTCTTCTATCGTATGCCACTATGAAGATGGGAGCTGAGCTAGATGAGTACTATACATTTTATTATGCGAAGCTTAAAGGTGACACATACACAATACCGCAGGAGGTAAAATTTGACTCGGATTATTATGCCATTAGTGCTCAGATAACCTATAGTGGTGATAAGGTAGTATTTACAGGTATTTCGGCTGAGCAGGCTAAGACGGTTGAAGGCTTTAACAATGGATGTAACCTTTATATTGGTAACTTTAAAAATGGTAAAGTGTCAAATGTAAAGCAGCTTGATTTTAAGGAAAAGGGTTTAAGATATTATATAATTTCATTATTAGAGGATGATAGTATAATATATAATACCTATGATGCAAATACTAGCAAATTTACTTCTAAGATTGCATTAAATAATAATGGTGAATACAGTGTTAAGGAACTTGATCTTGATAAATTAAATGATTATTACAGCAAAACAACATATGTTCTTAATGACAAGGCATTTATATGGATAGCAGATGAAACTGACAAGAGCTTTAAGGCATATGTAGCAAAATATAGTGAAGGAAGCTTTGAAGAGTTTAGTTCTATTTCACCTGAATTTATGAATAGTAAGGATTATGGTAAGTTCTATTCGGCGGTAGGAATGGACAGGGACGGTGGAATTTATATTCATGAGACTGTTTCAAATGGAATAAAATTATATAGATGTAAAGTGCAAAATTTTACAAAATAGTATAAAGTGTTAATTGAATTATGCCGATATAGATAATAACCAAAGGTATGTTCAAAAACAAGGAGGTACAATATGAGTGTTAATGGAATAACAGGAACAAAGGCGGCTGAGTACGCAGCATACAACAAGTCAGATGTGAAGAATCAGACTGAAAAGAAGGAATCTTCTAATGATACAGCTGCAGTGTATAAGTCTTCAGTATCAAAGATGTCTGACGCAGAAAGAAGTGAGCTGGTTAAGAAGCTAAAACAGGATGCAGAAGCAAGAGTGGCTCAGATGCAGAGCTTGGTAACTGATATGTTTAAGAAGCAGGGAATTGCCATAGGAACTGCTGATGATATGTGGAAGGTTCTTGCAAGTGGTAAATTTAGTGCTGATCCGGCAACAATTGCTCAGGCTAAGGAAGATATTTCAGAAGACGGATACTGGGGAGTTGAACAGACATCTCAGAGAATATTTGATTTTGCAATGGCTCTTTCCGGCGGAGATGAAGAGCAGATGAAGAAAATGCAGGAAGCATTTGAAAAAGGATTTGCGCAGGCTACAGGAACATGGGGAAAGGAACTTCCTGATATATCAAACAAGACATATGATGCCGTAACAAGCAAATTTGAAGAATTTTATAAGGAAAATAAAGCAGAATAATAATACGTGGTAGTATATAAGAGGTATCATCAGTATAAGGAAGTTATGCTGGTGGTGCTTCTTTTTAGAAGGAAATTATATGAAGAGATTGAAGAAGTTTTTAGCAATTATAACAATTTTAACAATTATAGGTGTATCAATTTGTGGATGTGCAGTTTCGAATAAGGAAGAAGAATCATTTTTCTATACGACGAATCCAACGGAAATGATTTCAGGTGAGCAACAGGAAGTTGTTGAAGAAAAGGTTACTGTTCCGAAATATGTTTTTTTGTTTATTGGTGATGGAATGGGATATCCACAGCTTCAGACTACCTGTTATTCTCTTGGAGAGGATGAAAAAATGCCATTTATGACCTTCCCTTTTGTTGGGAATATGACTACTCATAACAGTGAATCTACAATAACTGATTCCGCATCAGCAATTACAGCAATGCTTACAGGTCATAAAACCAGTCACGGAACTTTAAATATGAATGAAAAGGGTACAAAGTCTTATAAGACAATAGCAGAATATTTAAGGGATGAGCTAAATTATAAAATTGGTGTTATTACAACAGCTTCTTTAAATCATGCGACTCCTGCAGGCACATATGCTCATCAAAATTCAAGAAAGAATTATTATCAGATAGGTAAAAATTTAATTTCCAGTAATTTCGATTTTTTTGCAGGAGGAGGATTTACTGATAGTAAAGGGAAAAATGGTGGCAATACCAGCCTTTATACACTGGCAAAATCTAAAGGATATACAATAGTTAAAAGAACAAAACAGTATGAACAGCTTAATTCGGATACAGGTAAAGTTATTATGCTATCTGAAAACAGAGTTGATGAGGAGTATATGCCTTATGATATGGATTTAGATGATGATGAGTGGACATTATCGGATTATGTATCTAAAGGGATAGAAATGCTTGATAATGAGAATGGATTTTTTATGCTTGTTGAAGGAGCGAAGATAGACCTTTGTAATCATGAAAATGATGCGGCTACGATGATTAGAGAAACTATGGCATTATCTGATTCAGTAAATAAAGCAATAGAATTTTATAATGAACACCCGGATGAAACACTGATAATTGTAACTGCCGACCATGAATCCGGTGGATTAACGGTTGGATATTCACTCACAAAATATGAAACAGATTTAGATGTGTTATTAAAACAGAAAATTTCTTTTTCAAAATTTAAGACGGATTATTTAGAAAGATACAAAAAGGGTAATATTACATTTGAAGATATTCTTAAAGATATTAAAGAAAATTACGGTTTTACTCCGGATGAGGATGAAACAGAGCAGCTTAAACGAGCTTATATAAGAAGTTTACAGGTTGGAGCAATGCCATCATCTGAGTTAACCAAGCAAGAATATATAAATTATGGAACTTATGAACCATTTTCAATTGTATTATCAAGAATAATGAATCACAGAGCTGGAGTTGATTACACAACTTACTCACATACAGGAATGCCTGTGCCGGTATATGCGTTAGGAGTTGGCGGTGAAAAATTTAACGGAAGCTATGATAATACAGATATATTTGTTAAATTATGTGAAATAATGGAGTTGAAATAGTATGTATGATGTAGTAATTATAGGAAGTGGTCCGGCAGGTCTGTCTGCTGCAATATATGCAAGGAGAGCATTGTTAAAGGTGCTTATTATTGATAAAAATCCTATGTGTGGTGGTCAGATTATTAATACGGCAGAGGTTGACAATTATCTTGGAATGCCAGGGGTTAGTGGTATTCAAATGGCAATGTCATTCAAAGCACATGCGGATATGTTTGAACCCGAGACATTAATTGGTGAAGTCGAAGGTATCAGATGTGAGCAGAACTATAATGTAATTATGATGAAGGATAAAACGAACCTTAAAACAAAGACAATAATATTTGCAACGGGTGCTAAATACAAGCTTCTTAATGTAAAGGGAGAGGAAGAATTTAAAGGCAGGGGTGTGTCATATTGTGCTACCTGTGATGGAGCTTTTTTTAGGCAAAAGAAGGTTGCTGTAGTTGGAGGGGGAGATGTTGCACTTGAGGATGCTATCTATTTATCGAAAATATGTAATAAAGTGTATCTGATTAATAGAAGAAATGAGCTTAGAGGGTCGAAGCATTTGCAAAAAAGAGTATTTGAATGTGAAAATATTGAATTTCTAGGGGATTATGTAGTCGATTCTATTAATGGAGACTCAAAGGTTAAAAATGTAATTATAAAAAATAAAAACACTCAGGAAGAAAGAATGCTTGATGTGGACGGAATCTTTATTGCAATAGGTATGGTGCCTGAGAGTGAATTGCTAAAAGGGCTAGTAGAGCTTGATGAAAATGGATATGTTGTTGCCGGTGAGGATACAGTTACCAGCAATAAAAGTATATTTGCTGTAGGAGATGTAAGAACAAAATCCCTTAGGCAGATAATTACAGCAGCTGCTGATGGTGCAGTAGCAGTGTATGAAATTGAAAAATATCTTAATTTGTAAATATTGGAACGCAAGAATAATAGAATTTTTTGTAGATATGTGATATAATACTTTCAAATTTTTTTGGAGGTATAATTATGTTTGATAAGATTAAAAAGGCGTTAATAGTAATATCGGGTGCCATTATGGTATCAGTATTATCTATAACGCCTTCTTTTGCGTCTGAAAGAGGTTCTTCAGAATATACATTTACAGATAAATATCCGTCGGCAGGAGACTGGGAGGATGGAGAGAGAAACAAACACCAGAATACATTAATGCCAAACAGTATATCAGCAGGCAATGTTAATGTTGATGAGTCAGGTGCACAGAAGACGACCGTGCCATATACAGGTCTTACATATACTCATAACAAGAGATATGATAAATGTACAGTAGTAAATGGTATAGATGTATCTAAATGGAATGGTGACATAAATTGGAATAAAGCAAAGAAGCATGGAATAGAATTTGCATTTATCAGAGTCGGTAACAGAGGTGTGGAATCAGGTGAATTATATGAAGATCCTCTGTATAAGACAAACATCAAAGGGGCAAACGCAGCGGGTATTAAGGTCGGTGTATATATTTATTCGCAGGCTATTACAGAAGCAGAAGCTATTGAAGAAGCTAAGTTTGTTTTGAAGAGGATAAAAGCTTACAATATCACAATGCCGGTGGTGTTTGATTTAGAGTATTATGATGGACCTAGTGGAAGGTTATGGGATGCTAATTTATCAAAGAGTCAGGCTACCAAGATTTGTCAGGCATTTTGTAAGACGGTTGAGAATGCCGGATATGAGGCAATGTTATATTCTAATCCGGATATGCTTTATAACCATTTAAATGCATCAACGTTGGAAAAGGAATGTACAATTTGGCTTGCTCATTGGGGAATACAGAAGACAAGCTATGAGGGGATGTATGACTATTGGCAATATGGCTCGGGCTATGTAAATGGCATAAATGGTCCGGTTGATGTTAATTTCTGGTATAATCCAAAGAAATCTACAGGTCTTAAATTATCTGCTACTTCAAAGACAATGAATATAGGAGATAAATTTAAATTAACAGGTGAGATTGAGCCGGCAGAGTCAACAGATATTATTACCTGGACTACATCTAATCCTGTTGTTGCGTATGTTGATCAGGAAGGTAACGTAGTTGCCGGTAATAAAGGAAGTGCTACAATTACAGCTACTACAACCAGTGGAATAAAAGCAACTTGTAAGCTGACAGTAAATGACAGGCTGTCCAATTATGAAGTGGTATTAAAGGATGGAACTGTGCCTATATATAATGGCAAAGCTCATACACCAGCGGTAACATTAAGAACCAAGAAAAACATAGTGCTTAGTGGGGAAGTTAATACACCGGTTAATTTAAGAATGGGACCAAGTACAGATTTTTCTATCATAACAACACTTCCTGTGGGTACAAAGGTAACAGTATATAATTCATTTACTAATAATGATGGGGGAATATGGTATTCTATTAAGTTTACAATGGATGGAAAAACATATAGAGGTTATGTATCAGCTCCGTATATAACAGCTAAATCAGGAAAAAGAACTTTAGGTTCTTCTCTTTATACAGTAGCATATTCTAACAATGTAAATGCAGGTAATGCGGTATTAACAATAAAGCCTGCATCAGGGTCATACTTAACTGAAACATTAACTGCTAATTTTCAGATTGAACCTTGTAATATTACAGAAACGGTTATAGAAAAAATGGATGATTATAACTACACAGGAAGCAGTATAATGCCTGATATTGAATCAAAATTCGAAGGAAAAGTACTTATTAAGGATAAAGACTATGAACTTTCATATAATAATAATATAGGCTCAGGAATTGCGACAATAACTATTACCGGTAAAGGTAATTTTAAAGGAAGTACAAATGTTAATTTCAAAATATATGGAAATAGAGAATACTATATAGAAGGAATCGGGAAACAACTATACACAGGCAATGCCATAACTCCTCAGATTACTATTAGAAATAAAGAAACAGGCGCAATTATTGACAACTCTAATTTTACTATTACTTATGCCAATAATGTTGAAATTGGTTTAGCAACGGTTAATATAGAAGGAAATAGTGAATGGGAAGGAAGTACCATACTCACATTTGAAATTGTCTCTAAGTTAGGCAATGATAAAGTGATTACTGTATACAATGTAAATAATTATGAGTATACGGGAAGCGAAATCAAACCTGATATAAAGGTTATGTGTAATGGAGAAGTTGCACCTGAATCAGCATATAGTATTGAATATTTATCTAATACAAATGCAGGAACAGCTACAGTAGTAGTAACCGCAAAAGATGGTTATACAGGTAAATATTCGATTGATTTTGACATTGTGCGTTCGGATATTTCAGGTGGTGAGTATAAAACAAATAGCATTTTAGATGTTGTTTATACAGGAGATTTATTAACTCCTCAGATTATTCTTGAAAATAGCTATGGAATGTTAATTAAGGATATTGATTATACTGCTATTTATGAAAATAATATAAATGTAGGTAAGGGAATAATAACATTAAAGGGTATTGGCAATTATAAGGGAACTAAGATTATTAATTTTAATGTTATTGGCAAGAGTATTTTGCTGTTAACCTATAAAGAAATTCCAAATCAAGTGTATCAGGCAAAGTCAATTACTCCGGAAATAGTTATTATGGATGGAAAGTATACACTTGCTAAAAATAAGGATTATACAGTTAAATATTCGAGCAATGTAAATGTTGGAACTGCAAAGTTGGTAGTTACCGGAATGGGTAATTATACAGGAACTGTAACTAAAACATTTAAAATTCAGGCAAGAGGAATGTCAACCTGTATAGCATCAGCAATATCTGACAGAACATATACGGGTAAGAAACTTACCCCTTCCGTATCAGTTAAATATGGAACATACAAATTAAAGCTTAATAAGGATTATACTATTGTTAAGTATTCATCAAATAAGAATATTGGAAATGCGACAATAATTTTAAAGGGTAAAGGGAACTTTACAGGTAATATGACAATTAATTTTAATATTATTCCAAAGAAGATATCAAATTTTAAAGCGTCAGATATTACATCTTCGCAGATAAAGCTATCATGGAAAAAAGATAGTCTTGTTACAGGATATGAAATATATAGAAGTGAAGCTTATGATGGAACATTCAAAAAAATTAGAACGATAACAAATAATAAAAATATTTCGTATACTAATAAGGGATTATTAAATGGAAAAGAGTATTATTATAAAATACGTTCTTATAAAATAGTAAATGGTAAAAAATATTATGGTAAATTTACGTCTGTAAAATCTGTTTCAACAAAAGAAAAATATACAAAATATGTGGTCATTAAGGATACTGCATATATCAGAGGTCATGCTGGTAAGAACTATAAGGGCTTGTTAAAGGTTAAAAAGGGAAAAGAGATGACATACCTTTCTTATACTTATGATTCTTTAAAGGTCAAATGGTATAAAGTAAGATATAAGTATAAAAATAAAACCTATACAGGCTATGTAAGAAATGATAAGGCAGAGGTAGAAAGTGTTGGAAAGGTTAAAGCAGATGTGTTAAATGTAAGAAAATCTGCATCAGTAAAATCAAAGAAGGTAACAAGTATTAAGCAAAATACAAAAATAAGAATTACGAATACTGTCAAAGATTCAAATGGCTCAAAATGGTATAAAATTAGATATAGTAAAAAAGGCAAGAAGTATACCGGTTATGTAATGGCTAAATATGTAAAGATAGTATAGTGAAAAGACCTATGGCGTATAATTAATATGCTATAGGTTTTTTTGTGAAAAATAAAAAAATGTATTGACGAAATTTTAACAATGATATATAATTCAAATTGTTAAAAAATTAACATACTAGGGATTAGAAAATCAGGAGGTCTAATTATGGCGAACAGTAAAGAAAAAAAAACAGTAAGTCCGGTAATAGTAGATAGTGTTGAAGCATTATTACAGCGTATGGAAGAGATAAGAGAAGCACAGAGAATATTTGCTACTTATACTCAGGAACAGGTTGATAAGATTTTCCTCGCTGCAGCAACAGCAGCTAACCAGGCTAGAATTTCACTTGCGAAGATGGCAGTTGAAGAAACTGGTATGGGTATTGTAGAAGATAAAGTAATTAAGAATAATTATGCTGCAGAGCATATTCATAATGCATATAGAAATACAAAGACATGTGGAGTTATTGAAGAGGATAAAGCATTCGGTATCAAGAAGATTGCAGAGCCAATCGGCCTTATTGCTGCTGTTATCCCAACAACCAACCCTACATCAACAGCAATATTTAAGACTATTCTTTCATTAAAGACAAGAAATGGTATTATTATAAGCCCACATCCACGTGCAAAGAATTCTACAATTGCAGCAGCTAAGATAGTATTAGATGCAGCAGTAGCAGCAGGTGCTCCAAAGGGAATTATTGGTTGGATAGATGTTCCTTCGCTTGAAATGACAAATGAAGTTATGAAGGGCGCAGATATCATTCTTGCAACAGGTGGTCCTGGAATGGTTAAGGCTGCATACTCTTCAGGAAAGCCAGCTCTTGGCGTTGGTGCCGGAAATACTCCTGTTATTTTAGATGAAACAGCAGATATTAAGATGGCAGTTAGTTCAATTATTCATTCAAAGACTTTTGATAATGGTATGATTTGTGCTTCTGAACAGTCTGTAACAGTTATAGATACAATTTACAAAGAAGTTAAGAAGGAATTCCAGTTAAGAGGCTGTTACTTCTTAAAAGAAGATGAAATTGAAAAGGTAAGAAAGACAATCATTATAAATGGTGCCCTTAATGCAAAAATTGTTGGACAGAAGGCACATACAATTGCTAAGTTAGCAGGCGTTGATGTTCCGGAGTCTACAAAGATTCTTATTGGTGAAGTTGAAAGTGTTGATATTTCAGAAGAGTTTGCACATGAAAAGCTTTCGCCGGTACTTGCAATGTATAAGGCTAAGACATTTGATGAGGCAATTTCAAAGGCAGAACGTCTTGTGGCAGATGGTGGTTATGGTCATACAGCTTCACTTTATGTAAATGTAAATGAAACAGAGAAGATTGATAAGTTTGGCGCTGCAATGAAGACTTGCCGTGTTCTTGTTAACACACCTTCGTCACATGGTGGTATCGGTGACTTATATAACTTCAAGCTTGCTCCATCGCTCACACTTGGTTGTGGTTCATGGGGAGGTAATTCAATATCAGATAACGTTGGAGTTAAACACTTACTTAACATTAAGACAGTTGCCGAGAGGAGAGAGAATATGCTTTGGTTTAGAACACCTGAAAAGGTATACTTTAAGAAGGGCTGTATGCCTGTAGCACTTGATGAAGTTAAGAACGTTCTTGGAAAGAAGAGAGCATTCATCGTAACAGACTCATTCTTATATTTAAATGGATATACAAAGGCTATTACAGATAAATTAGATGAAATGGGCGTTGTACATCATACATTCTACAACGTTCAGCCAGACCCAACATTAGCTAACGCTATTGAAGGTGCTGAGGCAATGAGAAGCTTCGAACCGGATTGTATTATCGCTCTTGGTGGTGGTTCAGCAATGGATGCAGCTAAGATTATGTGGGTAATGTATGAGCATCCGGAAGTAGATTTCATGGATATGGCGATGAGATTTATCGATATCAGAAAGAGAGTATATACATTCCCTAAGATGGGTGAGAAGGCATACTTCATTGCTATACCAACATCATCAGGTACAGGTTCAGAAGTAACAGCATTTGCAGTTATCACAGATCAGGAAACAGGAGTTAAGTATCCTCTTGCAGATTACGAGTTACTTCCAAACATGGCTATTGTAGATACAGATAATATGATGAGCCAGCCAAAGGGCTTAACAAGTGCATCAGGTATTGACGTATTAACACATGCTCTTGAAGCTTATGCATCAGTTATGGCATCAGATTATACAGATGGTCTTGCTCTTAAGGCAATGAAGAACGTATTTGAATATTTACCACGTGCATACAACGATGGAAATGATGTTGAAGCAAGACAGAAGATGGCAGATGCATCATGTATGGCAGGTATGGCATTCAACAATGCATTCCTTGGTGTATGCCACTCAATGGCTCATAAGCTCGGTGCTTTCCACCATTTGCCACACGGTGTTGCAAACGCATTATTAATCAGCCTTGTTGTTGAATACAATGCAGATGAATGTCCAACAAAGATGGGAACATTCTCACAGTACCAGTATCCACATACACTTTCAAGATATGTTGAATGTGCTAACTTCTGTGGAGTGACAGGTAAGGATGATAAGGATACACTTAAGAACTTCATTAAGAAGATTGAAGAACTTAAGGCAGCTGTTGGAATTAAGAAGTCAATTCAGGAATATGGAGTTGATGAGAAGTACTTCCTTGAGACACTTGATGAAATGGTTGAAAATGCATTTGATGATCAGTGTACAGGAGCAAATCCTCGTTATCCATTAATGTCTGAAATTAAGGAATTATTCTTAAAGGCTTACTATGGTAAATAAAATATAAGAAGCTTTATTTATAAGGGAGTTTTTGCAAAATAGGTAAAAACCTATTGAGCAGAAACTCCTTTTTATGTAAAATTTATGTCAAACATTTTTATAATACTTGAAAAGTTCAATCTTTTCTTGTAAAATACTAATTCGTAGTGTAAAATTACATATTGTGAGCAATTTCGCAATATACAAACTAAAGTAGAAAGGTGATACATTTGAAAATTAAAGGTTATATAATCAAATTTATAAAAATTGTTGCTTTTGCAGGAATTTTTGTATGGATTTACAGTAATGTGTCCTCTGTAATGACTCCGTTTTCAAGATTTAATTATTTCTTGGCAGGGTTCTATGAAGAAGAGGAAAAGACATTGGATGCAGTATATATTGGTTCAAGTAATTGCCATACATATTGGAATTCATTGTTTGCGTGGGAACAATACGGAATAAATGTCTATCCTTATACGGCTAATTCTTTACCTTTTAGCTCGGCTGAATATGTTATTAAAGAGGTTAGAAATAGGCAGCCTAATGCAGTGTTTGTAGTTAATATTAACACATTAGGCGACGAAGAAATCACGATGTCACAGTCACATAATTTATTAGATCATATGCCACTTACATTCGAAAAATTGGCTTTAACTAAATTTTTATGTGAGTTTGGAGAATATCCTAGAGACGACCATTGGGAATACTATTTTCCTATTATACAGTATCACTCAAGATGGGGTGATATAACGGAGTCGGATTTTTATAATGTAACTGATGGATATAAGGGTGCATGTAATTTTGATATATATAAGAAGAAATCAACAAACATTTTTAATGGATTCAAGCAAACAGAAGAAGTTGGTGTATTGTCAGAAAAGATGGAAAAAGCATTAAAGAGTTTGCTAGAATATTGTAAGAGTGAGGATATAGAAATTGTATTTGTTACAGTACCTCAGTCAAGACCAGACCTTGAAGATGTTAAAAAATATAATAGAGTAAATGAAATGGTATCTGAATATGGTTTCAGGGTATTAGATTTAATAGGTAATATTGAAGATACGGAAATGGATTTGAAGGTAGACTTTTATAATAGTAAGCATGCTAACATACATGGTTCAATCAAATATACTCAGTTCCTATCAGAATATCTTATCGAGAATTTTAAATTTGAGGATAAGCGTGGAAAAGCAGAATATAGTGATTGGGATAAAGCCTATAACGAATATTACAAAGAGTTTTCGCCATATGTTTTGGATATTGAATTGGATTCTAAATATAGAGATTATTCATTAGAAGCACCTTCAGAAAAAGATATTTTAACCACAGCTAACGGAACATCAGTTAGATTAGAATGGAAAAGCATAGAAGGTGCCACAGGATATGTTATATATAAGAAGAGTGGTAAAAATGGTGCATGGAAGAAGACAGGTTATTCCAATCAGCTTATCTATGAAGACAAGGATGTAAAAGAAGGAAAGAAATATACTTATACTATTGTTCCGTTTTATGAGAAAGACGGCGAGAATTACTATGGTAAACATTTGTATAAGGGTGTAAATGTAACTAATTAATTTTTATTATTATGTGAGGAACAACAGATGAGTTATCAGACTTTGGAATTTATTTTATTTTCTGCAATAGTCCTGTTTTTCTATTATATCTTAGGACGTAGATTGCAATTAGTTGTATTAGCAATAGCTAATATGGTGTTTTATATTATGGCAGGACCTAAGTATCTGCCTTATCTACTGGCAACAATGCTTGTTACTTACCTGGTAGGTTTGTTTATAGGAATGATTTACAACAAATGTGATAAGCAGTTGGCTGAATGTAAGGATAATTCTGAGAAAAAGGCTCTCAGAGCAAAAGCAAAGAGCAAAGCAAAAAAAGTATTAATTATAGCATTGCTTGTAGCAATAGGATTGTTGGCTGTATGTAAATATACAGGATTTGTGACAAAAAATCTTAATCTGTTATTTGCAAAATTTGGTATTCCACAGATAGAAGTATTTAAAATGGTGTTGCCACTTGGTATTTCATTCTATACATTTATGGCAGTCAGCTATGTATTAGATGTATACTGGAAAAGATATAAAGCTGAAAAGAATTTTCTTTTATATGCCGTATATTTGTCATATTTTCCACATGTTGTACAAGGTCCAATTGACAGATTTAATGAATTTAAAGAGCAGATTGCAGGCGGTGTAAAAATAAGCTATGAGAATATAACATATGGTGCTCAGCTTGCTATCTGGGGATTTTTCAAAAAGTTAGTTATTGCAGACAGAATTGGTATTTTGGTGAGTACAATTCTTGATAACTGGGAAACATATGATGGTGTTTATATTATAGTTGCCTTTTTGGTTTATTCTATACAGATTTATGCAGATTTTTCAGGATGTATTGATATTGTAAGTGGTATATCAGAAATGTTTGGAATTAAACTGCGTAAAAACTTTAATCATCCATATTTCTCAAGAACTATGGCTGAATTTTGGAGAAGATGGCATATGTCATTGCAGGAGTGGTTCAAGGATTATGTATATTATCCTGTATCAGCTTCAAATTTTACAAAGAAGATTAAGAAATTTTTCAAAAATAGAGGACTTAAACGTATTGAAGATATTTTCTCTTCATGTCTTCCTATCATAGTGGTATGGCTAATTACAGGGATATGGCATGGAGCTGCATGGATGTATGTGGCATGGGGAATGTTTCATGCATCATTACTTATAGGAGGTAAATTATTTGAAAATGTTCTTCCTAAGGTAAGTAAGGTATTGCACATCGATACAGAGAATTTTGGTTGGTATTTCTGGCAAATGGTTAGAACATATTTGTTATGTTGTGTGGGTCGAGTTTTCTTTAGAGCGGCAAGCCTTACTAATGCGATTGCTCTTTTTAAGAAAATGATTACAGATACAACATTTGCATCACTTTTTAATCCGGATATGACATTTGGATTGGATTTAAAGGATATTAATGTTGCTTTAGTTTCTGTATTAATATTACTTGTTGTTGATATTTTACAGGAAAAGATGCGTCTTAGGGAAACATTGGCAAAACAGAATCTTATATTTAGATGGATGCTGATATTTGGAGCCTTGTTCTTTATTATTATCTTCGGAAACTATGGTCCGGGATATGATGCTAGCAACTTTATATATGAACAATTTTAATTAGTAGAAAAGGAGAATTTACTATGGAAGAATTAAAGAAAATGTTAGAGGAAAAATTTCCAAACATCGATTTTGATGCAGAAAAGGCACTTGTAAGTGGAGGAGTATTAGATTCACTTCAGGTTGTTGAAATTATTGGTGAAATTGAAGATATGTTTGATATCTCTGTAACTATGGAATATATCCAGCCTGATTATTTTGAATCAGTTGAAACAATGTGGGATATGATTGAGGAGTTACAGTAGAATATATGAAACAAAAGATATTAGCTTTGATAGGACCAGTGCTATTTCTACTATGCTATTTGCCGTTTTGTAGTACTGATTCAGCAAATATGTGGGCTGCAATTGGAACTGTTGCATGGATGGCATTTTGGTGGATAACCGGAGCAGTAGATTTTGCGGTTACGGCTTTTTTACCAATTGCTATAAATGCATTTTTACAGATAACAGATATGTCAGCTGTTATAGCTAATTATGCATCTGAAACAATATTGTTATTGCTTGGTGCATCAATCTTAACTGCATCATGGGATGAAACAGGCTTGGATAAAAGAATTGCAGCTAAGTTTTTATCACTTGTAGGAAGTAATGTTAAGACACAGATTGTTTTCTGGTATTTACTATGTGCAATACTTTCTGCAATCTTACCAAATGTGGTTGTATGCGCGGCAGTTACACCAATTGCAGTATCAATGCTTAAATATGTTGGAGAAAAAGATATTGCAAAGAGTAAGGTTGGCTCACTTATATTATTGACTATTGCGTATGCGGTAGGTGTAGGTGGATTAGCATCACCACTTGGTGGTGCAATGAACCTTGTTACTGTAGATTATATTGAACAGATAACTGGCGAAGAATTTATGTATATTGCATGGGTTGTAAGATTCTTGCCATTAACTATCGTATTAATTATAAGTAATATAATATTTCTTCTTCTATTTGTTAAGAAGAAGCAGGAACTGGGTGGTTCGAGAGAATATTTTATTCAGCAGTATAAGAGTATGCCACCGGTTAATAGAGAAGAAGTGTTGTCGTTAAGCTTATTCTTAATTGCAACATTATTATCATTTACCAGAGAGTTATATAAGAATCACTTGCCGGGACTTAAGCCGGCATATGTATTTATTATATGTGCAATAATTTCATTCTTTATTACTTCTAAGGATGGAAAGAAAATTATGTCTTGGAGTAATGTCCAGAAAAAAATCAGTTGGGATTTGATGTACGTATTTGCAGGAGGTTTGGCACTTGGTACACTTATTAATGCAAGTGGTGCTGCAAAGAAAATTGGAGAACTCGTTGCATCAGCTGATTTAAAGGGTGGTTTTTTATTAGTATTAATCATAGTTACAATGACAGTTCTTATGTCAGATGTAACAAGTAATACAGCTACAGCAGCTGTAGCTGTACCTATTGTTATTAGTATTGTAGAAGGTTTGGGAGAAAATCCTATACCATACATATATACAGCTTCCATAGGTGTTAACTTATCATATATGCTACCTACATCAATAAGAGCTATTCCTGTAGGGTATGGTCTTGAACCTAAATATATGCTTAAGAAGGGTATTCCTATGACAATTATTGTAATATCATTAATGAGTATAACAGCTTATTTATTAATTGAATTTTGGCCAGTATTTAGTACAGTATAAAACGGAGGTTAATTATGTTTGAATCAATTATTGAAGCAGTATTGCATTATGCAAATACACAGCCTGATAAATTATGTCTTGCGGATGATACATCTAAGGTATCATATAAGGAATATGCAGAAAAGATTAGAAAATATGCAACTTGTTTTGAAAATGCAGGATTAGTTAGAGGAGATAAGATTGTAGTAGAAGCTTGTCAGACTATTGATTATCTTGCTATTGAACTTGCTATGCAGGCTATAGGAATGGTATTTGTACCGGTTGAACATAATTGTGCGTCTGAAAAGATTCAGTCTTTTATAGATAGAGCAGAAGCAAAGGCTGTGATTGTAACAAAAGCTTTTGATTACGCTGTAGAACATAATTATACATATGATAAATTTAATGAAATGTATGCTAACGCAGAGGCTTATAACATAACAGAGCTTCCAAAGAAAGAAGATATTAGCGAAATATTATTTAGCACAGGAACAACTGGTAAGGAAAAGGGAATTGTTCTTACACATAAGAATGATATAGCATTAGCCGAAAATGTTATGTATGGTGTAGAAATGGAAAAGGATACAGTTGAAATGATTCCTTCACCACTTAATCATTCTCATGGTCTCAGAAGATATTATGCAAATATGTATAATGGTAGTACAGTAATATTGCTTGGAAGTGTTATGAATATTAAAAAGTTTTTCTCAAACATGGACGAGTATGGTGTTAATGCGATGGATCTTGTTCCAACGGCTATGTCAGTTGTGCTTAAGCTTACAAAGAACAGACTTGCTGAATACGCAGACAAGATTCAGTACATCCAGCTTGGTGCAGCGCCACTTCTTGAAGATGATAAGAACAAGATTTGTGAGCTTTTGCCTAATACAAGACTCTATAACTTCTATGGAAGTACAGAGAGCGGTTGTACATGCATTTATAATTTTAACTGTGCTGATTCCAAGACAAGATGTATTGGAAAGCCAACACATAATACAACAGTTATCATAGTCGATGATGACCGTAATGAAATAAAATCTTCTGAAACCAATACAGGGTTACTTGCTACGAAGGGTGATATGAATATGTCATATTACTGGCAGGATGAAGAAGAAACTTCTAAGGTATTAATTGATGGTATCGTATATTCAAATGATATAGCTTACATTGATGATAATGGTGAAGTTATATTGATGGGAAGAAAAGGCGATGTAATTAATGTAGGTGGTAACAAGGTATCACCGGATGAGATTGAAAATGTTGCAAAGAAAATGGATGTAGTAGCTGACTGTGGTTGTATTCCGATTCCGGACAAATCAAAGGGTAGTGTTCCTAAATTGTTTGTGGAAATGGAAAACGGAAAGGAATTTGACCCTGTTGAGATTAGAAAATTCTTAGCAAGTCAGTTAGAGCCTTACAAGATTCCTACAGTAATTGTAGAGATTGATAAGATACCAAGAAGTTTTAATGGAAAGATATTGAGAAAAGATTTACAGAATTTATAGAAATAAAAAAGCTGTGGTGCCAGATTGTTTGCATCACAGCTTTTATATTACTTTCTCTCGGTTACATTACCATCTTTGTCAATATCTACATTAAAGGAAATGCTCTCAATATATTCAAGAAGGTTAGTAGCGGCTTCACCAGTTATATCAGTTGTCTTATATAGCTGACTGCTACATGGAAGAAGACTTACACTACTTGAATTGTCTTCATTAATTGTTACATTTAATACTACAGTATCTGAGTGATAATTAGAAAACAGGAAATTACCAAGGCTATATGCTATTGGCTTACCCTTATAAAACTCCATTCCCTGTAATACATGTGGGTGGCAGGCAACTACAAGGTCAGCACCCGAATCAATATAACCATAGGCAACAGTTTTCTGATAAGGTTCAACGGTGTTCTGCTTTTCTTCGCCGAAGTGAGTAAATACAAGAACATAGTCGCAGTTCTTCTTTGCATTTGCAATTGCGTCACAAATCATTCCAAAGTAAGCAGTACTTTCATAAGTGGTAAGTAATCCGGGATTTGAAGCAGTAGCATACCAAAATGCCTGCGGAACAAATCGTGTTGTACCAAATATGGCTATACGTTTGCCGTTGACTTCTCTAATAACCGGAGTAAGTGCCTCGTCTAAATTATTTCCGGCGCCTACATAATCAATATCAAGAGCATTCAAATTTGAAAATGTATCCTGCAACCCAATAACACCATAATCAAGAGTGTGATTATTTGCGAGTGTAACAACATCTGCCCCCATTTCTTTGAAGATAACTTCGCGGTTAGAAGGGGCTCTAAATGTATATATCTGATATTCGGCCATTTCACCTCTGTCGCTACATGCAAATTCGTGATCTGCTATGTAAAGGTCTGCGTTATACAGATTGTTCTTGACCTTTTCTGATAAAAAGCCGGAGACACCATTTTGTGTATAATATCCATACAAAGAATCACTAAAGAAAATATCGCCTGTAAATGCCATTGTAACGGCAGGAGCATTGTTCGTCTCAGTTTTCTTAGGTGTTGTATCCTTCTCGGTTTGAGGTTCCGTAGTAGGAACAGTGGTAGACTCGGAAGGTGCTTCAGTAGTGGTCTCGCTTGTTGTCTCTGAAGTTGTTTCAGAAGTATTCTCTGATGTCATCTCGGTTGTGGCTTCAGAGGTGTTCTCTGTTGTCATCTCAGAGGATGCTTCAGTAGTTATATTTGATGTGTCTGTTTGTGTTGTGTTTTTATTAGTATCACTGCTATTACAGCTACATAACATAGTACAGGCTATTGCAGTAACTACACATGCAAGTTTATATCTTTTCATATTTACCTCCATCTCTTTAAGTGTTAATCTTAGCCTATAATATCAAAATATGTAGAAATATGCAATTGTAAAGATTTACTAAGAATTGGCAGAATAGATAGTCTTCATTTCGTTAATCATTAAAATATGCCGGCAGATTATTTGATTAACGGAGGAAAAACAAATGGCGCTTTACAAAGTTGAAATTTGTGGTGTAAATACAGCGAAGTTACCATTGCTTACAAAGGAAGAAAAGAAGGAATTATGGGAGAGGATTGCTAAAGGAGATAAAGAAGCTAGAGAAAGATATATACAGGGAAATTTAAGACTAGTATTAAGTATTATACAACGTTTTTCCAATAGTAATGAGAATATGGACGATTTATTTCAGATAGGTTGCATTGGTCTTATAAAGGCAGTAGACAATTTTGATGTAAAACAGGAGGTACAGTTTAGTACCTATGCTGTTCCGATGATTTTAGGAGAAATAAAAAGATATTTGAGAGACTACAACAGTATACGTGTATCGCGTTCGGTGAGAGATATCGCATACAAAGCAATATATGCAAAAGAAAATCTTACAAGAAAAAATAACAGGGAACCATCTATAAATGAAATAGCAACTGAGATTGGTATAGATAAAGAGGAGGTAGTCTATGCCATGGATGCAATACAAAGTCCTATGTCATTATATGAGCCTGTTTATTCAGAGGGTGGAGATACTTTATATGTTATGGATCAAATAAAGGACAAAAAAAACAAAGAAGAGACCTGGGTTGAAAATATGGCACTTAGAGATGCAATAGACAGACTTTCCGAAAGGGAAAGGAATATAATAGATTTGAGATTTTTTAAGGGAAAAACTCAAATGGAGGTTTCACAGGAGGTTGGAATATCACAGGCGCAGGTTAGCCGATTAGAAAAAAATGCATTGAAATCAATGAGGAACTATTTATCATAAACTGAATATATTATATTATGAGGATATGTGATTTAAAAAATAAAGAAGTAATAAATGAATGTAGCTGTAGGCGGCTTGGTTATGTTACAGAAATGATATTTGACCTTTGTAATTGTTGTATTACACATATTGTTGTTCCACGGGAGGGAAGGATTTGTGGTTTGTTTGGTCACGATACGGAGTATGTAATACCATGCCGCTGTATAAAACAGGTTGGTGAGGATATAATTCTGGTTATGGTAAACGAGGAAGAAGTGCTTGAAAAATGCAAGTATTAGAATTATAATGATGTGGAAAATACGAAAGGTAATATGGTGATTTTATGAGATGTCCATTTTGTAATGAAGAAAATACGAGAGTTATAGATTCAAGACCGTCGGAAGAAAATAATGCTATAAAAAGAAGAAGACAATGTGATAAATGCGGTAAAAGATTTACAACCTTTGAGAAGGTGGAAATGATTCCTCTTATGGTTATTAAGAAGGATAATAATAGAGAACCTTATGACAGGCAGAAGATTGAGGCGGGCATTATCAGTTCGTGTCATAAGAGAGCTAAAAGTCTTGAGCAGATTAATAAGCTTATAGATGAGATAGAGACAGAGATATTTAATCAGGGAGTACAGGAAATCTCAAGCTCAGTTATTGGTGAAATCCTTATGGATAAGCTTAAGGATTTTGATTCAGTTGCTTATGTAAGATTTGCATCTGTTTACAGAGAGTTCAAAGATGTTAATACATTTATGGACGAACTTAAGAAATTGTTGGATAAATAGTTGGAGGTACAAATGTTTAAGAAATTTTATCCTAATGAATATAGAAATTCCACATACGAGCTTGATTTTCAGTCGTATTACGACAAGGGATATAGAGGTATATTATTTGACATAGATAATACTCTTGTAGAACATGGACTTCCTGCAACAGACAGAGCTGTTAAATTATTTGAGGATTTAAGAAGAATAGGATTTAAGACCTGTTTGATTTCAAATAATCAGGAACCAAGAGTAAAACCTTTTGCAGAGCTTGTAAAGTCTGATTACATATATAATGCCCACAAGCCATCAACCAAGAATTATAGGAAGGCAATGGAGATAATGGGAACAGATATAAGTAATTCAATGTTTGTAGGGGATCAGTTATTTACGGACGTATATGGAGCCAATAGAGCCAAAATGTACACAGTGCTTGTTAAGCCAATTCATCCAAAGGAAGAGATACAGATTGTGTTTAAAAGAAAGCTTGAGAAGATAGTACTGTATTTTTATAAGAAAAGATAAATATAAATGTAGCATTAACTAAAGAAAATCAGATGATAGAATAACCACTAAAATTACCTTAGCTTAGGATATTTTAGTGGTTATTAATTTTAAGAAAAATATTTCTCTTTAACAATTTCTACAGGCATTTCCTTGCCTGTCCATATCTTAAATGCTTCTGCACCTTGATATAGTAGCATATATAAACCATTAAATACAGGACAACCATGCTCCTTGGCAATTCGAAGCAATTTGGTTTCCTTTGGATTGTAAATAACGTCAGATACAATTAGGTCAGGTCGAAAAATACTTTCGTCAGTGATTATACAATTCTCAACATTTGGAGCCATTCCAACACTTGTTCCATTTGTAAGAATCTGACTATTTGCAATGCTGTTATTAAGCATTGTTTTGTCAGCGAGATCATAAAGGCATGCCTTGCAGGAAGTAGTAGAGTTGATTGTGTCAACCATTTTCTGCGCTCTGTCATAGAACTGGTCCTTGATGCTGAATATATTAATGCTTGCAACACCGTCTAATGCAGCCTGAGCGGCTATAGCCGTGGCAGCACCACCGGCACCAAGTAATGTCATATTCTTTCCTATAATATCATGTCCGGCATCCTTAACCGCCTGCATATATCCAACACCATCTGTGTTATAGCCTATAAGTTTACCATTATCATTTAATACTGTGTTAATAGCGCCGATAATTTTAGCAGCGGGAGTGATTTCATCAACTAACTCACACATAAGATTCTTGTTAGGCATTGTAAGATTAAAACCATGAATTCCGGCAGTTTTAAGTCCGTCTACAGCGACCTTAAGATTGTCTGTATTGACATCAAAGCAAAGATAGACATAGTCTAAATCATGATATTTAAAAGCTTCGTTATGCATCATAGGTGAAATGCTGTGTGCAACAGGGCTTCCTAGAAGACCGGTAAGTTTTGTATGTCCTGTAATCATATATAATTCCTCTTTTCGTTAAAATCAAAATAATAATAAATTAATAATATTCCAAAATATGTATTGTGTCAATTAATACATTTTTATGTAGAAAACAAATGGTATATATGGTATAATATTGACAGCGATTTTGGTTTGAAAACTAAAGATTTTAGGAGGTACATATTTATGAAAATGCGAAATATTTTTTATTCCATTTGTTTGTCGCTTCTAATGGCATTTGTGTTGTTACCGACAACAAGAGTAGAAGCAACAACAGTTGATTTTGACGATTATGGCAGTACATATGCGTATGATGCATTAGCTAGCCGTAATAATGGTGCGGATCGCCAGGCTTTGTATAATGATATATATAAGCTTGCAAAGAATTTCTGGACTAGTACAGAGGATTTGAGTGATGTAACTGATTATAATGAATATGTAATAGGTACAATCGATATTTCAGGATACAATCTTACACAAACAGATGTTATAGAGACATTCTTCTCATTTAAGAATGACCATCCGATATTCTATTACATATCTAATACTGTATCCATAGACGGAAATGGAGTGGTTATAGCCGCTGATGCGGATTATATGAATGCATTAGATAGAGAAATGTATAATTCGACGGTAATTGCCGGTATAGAGACATATAAGTCAGAGGTTAGTTCGCTTTCTAACAAGTATGAGAAGGTTGTTGCAGTTCATGATAAGATTGTTGGCAATATGATTTATGAATATGATGATATGGGAAATCCAAGTAGTGAAGCGTACGCACATAACATATTAGGTGTACTTAGTGTACAAAGTGGTGTGTGCGAGAGTTATGCCAGAACCTTTCAGCTTATGATGAACGCACTTAATATTGATAATAATATTATCACAGGTGTATCGAATGACGAGGACCATGCATGGAATATGGTTAAGCTAGATGATAATAAGCATTATTATGTAGACTGTACATGGGATAATACTACAGGTTCTACAGACTATTTGCTCAAAGGCAGGTATGTATTTGATGTATCCCATAAGGCAAATACTCCACAAGGTACAGGAATTAAGTATTTGTATAGCCTTCCTGCTGTTAGTGAAGATTCATATAAAAAAACATTTACACTTAGTTGTAATGGAAAGAAGATTGGCAGATTTGGCAGTTTGGAACTTGCATTTAAGAAGATGACAAATACGACCGGCAAATATGTAGTTGATATTGATAGAGATACATCATTGCTTGTGCCTGCGGGTCAGTGGCCTAAGGTTGCAGAGATAAGATTCGAAGGTGGAGATGCATTTGGCGATTATTTCCCTGTCTGGTTACTTGGAGATTGTACTGCGAATTCAGATATTGTTATTAATGGAGTGGACTTTTTGACTAATACGTCCTATCTTATAAATACTAAAAAACTAGCGGTATTAAATCTCGGTGGAAATACTTTAAAGGTGGAAGAAGAAAATGTTATTGGTGGACACCTTCTTCCTATGGGAGTAAATTTATCAGTTGGTGGTACAGGTGTTAATATTAAGGGTAATAAGAACTCATGTGTAGAAATTACTTCTAAGAAGTCAGATAATCCGGCTGTTGTAGAGATAAGAGCTGACTATATGAATGTTGGTAAGATTAAAATTAGCAATACAAATACAGAGTTTATTAATCTTGATATTACAACTAATAATTTTATAATAAGTAGTGGATTTCCTAATGTGGGATTCCATTGTTTGGATGATAAAGCATTAAGCTTTAAATCTAAGAATACAACATTAAATAAGGGGTGTAATGCAGGTATAAATATTTACCCTGCACAAACAGGAAGTAACTACGCTTTTGGTAATATTAAAGGTAAGGGAAATCAGATTTATTTCTCTATTATATGTTTAAAAAAGAATATGTTCCCTAATGTATCATTTACGAACAGTGTTGTGCCAATTAATATATGTCTTACGAATTATGAATCTTCACATATAATAACAGGTGATGGAGAAATAATAGAGATAATTAATAAAGTATGGAATTATAATGACTTCCTTAATTATAAAGGTACAATCTGTAATATAGGTTCTACAAATATGGATAAGATTGTAGATATACGTCTACAGGTGGGTAAGCGTAATAGTAAAGGTGAAATTGAATATTTACCATATGGAGATATGATTAGAGGTCTCTATGCAAAGGATTCAAAAGGAAATCTTAAGAGAAAATATGACGAGGGCTATGATGTATTAGAGGGAGTACTCCAGAAATATGCATATTTAAGAAAATGTAATGTTAAAAAGGTTGTTATCCCGAATAATGTAAAAGAGGTTTCTCCATATGCATTTCTTTATTGTCCAACAATAACAAGTGTGACAATACCTTCAAATGTTAAGACCATAGGAGATGGAGCTTTTATAGGTTCTCCAAAGCTAAAAACAGTAACTATTCCTTCTTCTGTAGTAACCATTGGTGCAAATGCATTTGGTTATGTTCAGAATTTAGATACACAGGAAGTTACAAGTGTTAAGGGTTTTAAAATTAGATGTGTTAAAGGTTCGGCTGCAGAAACCTATGCAATAGAAAATGGTATTACATATGAGATAATACCTGAGGAAATCAAGACATTTAAGGCATCAAAAACTACTACTAATTCTATAACATTGAAGTGGAATAAGGAAAAGAGTGCTGATGGTTATATAATAAAGCAGTATAAGAATGGAAAATGGGTAGATATTAAGAAGATAACAAAGAAGGCTACTACATCATATAAGGTTACAAAGCTGACAGCATCTAAATCATATAAGTTTAGAATTGTAGCGTACAAAAAGAAAGGTAGTAAACTCCTCTATAGTAATGATGCAAAGGAACTTGAAACAACAACAGCACCAAAAGCAGTAACCAAGCTTAAGGCAGCTAAGAGAACAAAGAATTCTATCAAACTTAGCTGGGCAAGAAATAAAAATGTCAATGGTTATGTTATAGAGATGAAGAAGGGTAAGAAGTGGGTACAGGTTAAGAAGATTACTAAGAATTCTACTGTAACATTCACTCAGACAAAGCTGTCAAAGAAAACAACCTATAACTTCAGAATTAAAGCATATAAGAAGGTTGGAAGTAAATCTTATTATAGTACATATAAGACTATAAAGGCTAAAACTAAATAAAAGTAATAAAAATTACAGGCTATCACTAAATCAGTGGTAGCCTGTTTTGTATATTATATGGTATAATATTAACAGTAAATTTGGTTCGAAGACTAAAGATTTTAGGAGGTACATAAGTTTATGAAAATGCGAAATGTTTTTTATTCGATTTGTTTGTCGCTTGTAATAGCATTTGTGTTGTTACCGACAACAAGAGCAGAAGCGACAGAGATTAATTTTGATGATTACGGCAGTACATATGCATATAATGCATTAGCTAGCCGCGATAATGCTTCTGGCCGTCAGAAACTATACAAAGATATATATAGTCTGGCAAAGGCTTTCTGGACTAGTACAGAGAATTTAACGGATGAGATGTCAAATAATGAATATGTAATAGGTACAATCGATATTTCAGGATACAATCTCACACAAACAGATGTTATAGAGACATTCTTTTCATTTAAGAATGACCATCCAATATTTTATTACATATCTAATACTGTATCCATAAATGAAAATGGTGTGGTTATAACTGCTGATGAGGATTATAGAAATGCATCAGATAGAGAAATGTATAATTCGATGGTAATTGCCAGTATAGATACATATAAGTCAGAGGTTAGTTCGCTTTCTAACAAGTATGAGAAGGTTGTTGCAGTACATGATAAGATTGTTGATAATATGCTTTATGAGTTTGATGATGAAGGAAATCCAAGTAAAGAAGCATATGCACATAATATATTAGGTGCATTTGTGAAAGGAAAAGGCGTGTGCGAGAGTTATGCCAGAACCTTCCAACTAGCAATGAATGCTATTAATATCGATAATGTTATTATTACAGGTGTATCGAATGACGAGAATCATGCATGGAATATGGTTAAGTTAGATGATAATAAGTATTATTATGTAGACTGTACATGGGATGACACTACACGTTCTACTAACTATTTGCTCAAGGGCAGGTATGTATTTGATGTATCACATAAGGCAAATACTTCACAAGGTACAGGAATTAAGTATTTGTATAGCCTTCCTGCTGTTTGTGAAGATTCATATACAAAAACATTTACACTTAGTTGTAATGGAAAGAAGATTGGCAGATTTGGCAGCTTGGAACTTGCATTTAAGAAGATGACAAGTACAACTGGCAAATACGTAGTAGACATTGATAGGGGAATATCATTGTATGCACCTGCAGGTCAGTGGCCTAAGGTTGCAGAGATAAGGTTCGAAGGTGGAGAAGGATTTGGCGATTATTTTCCTCTTCAGTTACTTGGAGATAGTACAGCAAATTCGAATATTGTTTTAAATGGAATATCTTTTGATACTCAAATGACTTATATCCTAAAAAATAAGAAATTAGCTGTATTAAATCTTGTTGGAAATTCTTTGAAAGTGGAAGGACATGTAAAATTCGGTGGATATTTATTAATTACGGATGAAGACATACAAGTTGGTGGTGTAGGTGTTAATATTGAGGGAAATAAGAACTCGTGTGTAGAATTTACTTCTAAGAAACAGGAAAATCCACGAGCTGTTGTAGAAGTAAGAGCTGATTTTATTAATGTTGGTAAAATTATAGTTAATAATACAGATACAAGGTTTATGAATCTTGATATTACCGCTAATAATCTTGTATATAATGGTGGCGGTTTAAGATTTTATTGTTATGATGCTAAGCCATTAAATGTTAATATTAAGAACACAACAGTTAGTAAGGGTTGTGCTGTGAGTATATATATCGAACCTGCACAAACAGGAAGTAACTACGCTTTTGGTAATATTAAAGGTAAAGGAGATTTTATTAATTTCAGTATTACATGTACTGATAAGAATAAGCTTCCTAAAATATCATTTACAAACAGTGTTGTGCCGATTGGTATAGTTTTTCATAATTATGTAACCGGAAAAGTTATAAATGATGCTGGGTATCAATATTCAATTCATTATACATGGAATTATAATGATTTCCTTAAATACAAAGGTACAATTTGTAATATAGGTTCTACAAATATGGATAAGCTTGTAGATATACAAATGAAGGTGGCTAAAGTTAATGGTAATGGAGAAATAGAATATTTACCATATGGAGATTGGATTAGAGGTCTCTATGAAAAGGATTCAAAAGGAAATCTTAAGAGAAAATATGATGAGAACTATGATATATTAGGAGGAGTACTTCAGAGATATGCATTTTTAAAGAAATGTACAATTAAAAATGTTATTATTCCAAGTAATGTAAAAGAGATTGCTTCGTATGCATTTCTTTATTGTCCAACAATAACAAGTGTAACAATACCTTCAAGTGTTAAGACCATAGGAGATGGAGCTTTTATTGGTTCTCCAAAGCTAAAAACAGTAACTATTCCTTCTTCTGTAGTAACCATTGGTGCAAATGCATTTGGTTATGTTAAGAATTTAGATACACAGGAAGTTACAAGGGTTAAGGGCTTTAAAATCAGATGTGTTAAGGGATCAGCTGCAGAAACCTATGCAATAGAAAATGGTATTGCATATGAAATAATACCTGAGGAAATCAAAACATTTAAGGCATCAAAAACTACTACTAATTCTATAACATTGAAGTGGAATAAGGAAAAGAGTGCTGATGGATATGTAATTAAGCAGTATAAGAATGGAAAATGGGTAGATATTAAGAAGATAACAAAGAAGTCTACTACATCATATAAGGTTACAAAGCTAACAGCATCTAAATCATATAAGTTTAAAGTTGTAGTATACCAAAAGAAAGGCAGTAAGCTTATATATAGTAATGAATCAAGGGAACTTGAGACAGCCACTAATCCAAAGGCAGTAACCAAGCTTAAAGCAACTAAGACAACCAATAATTCTATAATACTAAGTTGGGCTAGAAATAAAAATGTCAATGGTTATGTTATAGAGATGAAGAAGGGTAAGAAGTGGGTACAGGTTAAGAAGATTACTAAGAATGCTACTGTAAAATATACTCAGACAAAGCTGTCAAAGAAAACAACCTATAACTTCAGAATTAAAGCATATAAGAAGGTTGGAAGTAAAACTTATTATAGTACATATAAGACTATAAAGGCTAAAACTAAATAAAAGATTTTAGGAGGTACATAATTATGAAAATGCGAAATGTTTTTTATTCGATTTGTTTGTCGCTTCTAATGGCATTTGTGTTGTTACCGACAACAAGAGCAGAAGCGACAGAGATTAATTTTGACGATTATGGCAGTACATATGCATATGATGCATTGGCCAGCCGTAATAATGGTTCTGACCGCCAGAAGCTATACAATGACATGTATAATCTTGCAAAGGGCTTCTGGACTAACACAGAGGATTTGACAGATGTGATGTCAAATAGTGATGAATATTTAATAGCTACAATTGATATTTCTGAATATACTCTTACAGAGACTGATGTCATAGAGACATTTTTCTCTTTTAAGAATGATCATCCAATATTCTATTACATTTCTAATACTGTGTGGTTTGATGGAAATAATAATTGTGTATATATTACAACTGATGCGGATTACAAATTAGCTTCAAGCAGAACGACATATAATAATGCAATACTTACAGAAATACAGTCATTTGTATCTGCATCGGATTCATTGACAAATACTTCGCAGAAGGTAGAGACTGTACATGATAAGATTGTTGATAATATGTATTATGAATATGATGATGATGGCAATCCAAGTAAGGAAGCATATGCACACAATATATTAGGTGCGCTTACGAAAGGCAAGGGTGTATGTGAAAGCTATGCAAGAACCTTTCAGCTTGCAATGAATGTAATGGATATAGAGAATTATATTATTACAGGTGTATCAAATGATGAGAACCATGCTTGGAATATGGTTAAGTTAGATGATAATAAGTATTATTATATAGACTGTACATGGGATGATACAACAGGAACAACTAATTATTTATTAAAGGGTAAGTATGTATTTGATGTATCACATAAGGCAAATACACCACAAGGTACAGGTGTTATGTATTTGTATAATCTTCCTACCGCAAGTGAAGATTCGTACTTAAAAACATTTACGCTTAGTTGTAATGGAGCTAGTCTTGGTAGATTTGATAGCATGAAATCAGCATTTAAGAAAATGACTAATTCGACAGGTAAATACGTTATAGATATTGATTTGGGGGCTACAGTGTATGTTCCTGAGGGTCAGTGGCCAACAGTCAAAGAGATAAGATTCGAAGGTGAAAGAGGAGGAGCATATTTATCACCTGTTCAATTATTAGGAGATGCTACAGCAAATTCTGATGTTGTATTAAAGGATGTTGATTTTGATACACAACATACATATATTCATAGGAATAATAAACTATCAGAATTAAACATTGGAAAACATTTATTAACTGCAGAAGATGATGTGAATTTTGGTGGATATTCATATGAGAACGGTGAAGAGTTTACTTATTATACAGGTGTAAATATTAAAGGGAATACAGGTTCTACTTTCAAATTAGTATCTAATACAGATGCTGAAGCTATATGCGATATTAAGAATGAATATATAAATGTAGATAATATAAGTATCAAAGATTCGAATTTATATATACATAGTTCTAATATAACTGCTAACAAAATTATTTTGGATGGTTCAATTAGATTTCTTAATATGCTTGGAGATACAGAGGCTGGAACTATTAGTGCTAAGCAAACACAGTTACCTGGTGGTGCAGGTTTTGTTACAACACAGTGTATGGCACCAGGATGTAAAATATCTCTTGGAAATGTTATAGGAAATGATAATGCATTGGCAATGACTGTAGTATGTGGTGTTAAAAATCAATACCCTAATATTTCATTTACTAATTCTACAGCACGTATTGATTTTAATTTAATTAATTATCAATCGATATTAAATATGGGAACCGGTCTTTGGACTCATAACGTGTGGAGTGAGGCCCTTGATTACAGTAGCGTATTATTTAATATGGGTAGCACAAATATAGATAAGTTCAATATGGTTACCTATACAATAGGAAAGGTAAATAGCAAAAATGAGATAGAAGACTATCAGACAGATGATATTAAGGGATTGCTTTATAAAGATTCAAAGGGCAATGTGTACAGAAAGTATGATGAGAACTTATATGTAGTAAATGGCGTTATTAAGGATTATACATTTATAGATAAATGTACGGTAGAAAATTTAGTTATTCCTAATAATGTAACAGCTATTAATTCATGGGCATTTGGTCAGTGTTATTCTATTAAGAATGTTACTATCCCAAACAGTGTTCAATTTATTTATGATAGCGCATTTGTTGGTACTCCAAATCTAAAGACTGTTACCATACCGTCATCTGTTGTTAATATTGGAAATAAGGCTTTAGGCTATAATTACAATATTGAAACAGAAGAGTATACAAAGGTAGATGGATTTACAATTATCTGTGAAAAAGGTACTGTAGCCGAAGCATATGCAATTGAGAATGGAATTAATTATATAACAATACCTGATAAGGTAAATAAATTCAAGGTATCTGCTAAAACTGCTAATTCCATCACATTAAGATGGAATAAGGATAATAGTGCTAATGGTTATGTAATCAAGCAGTACAAGAATGGTAAATGGGTAGATATTAAGAAGATAACAAAGAAAGGTACAACATCATATAAGGTTACAGGTTTATCTGCTGCTAAATCATATAAATTTAGAATATTAGCATATAAATCAGCCGGTGGAACAGTCTTATATAGTAAAACTGCAAGTACTCTTACAGGTGCAACTAATCCAAAGGCAGTAACCAAGCTTAAGGCAGCTAAGAGAACAAAGAATTCTATCAAACTTAGCTGGACAAGAAATAAAAATGTCAATGGGTATGTTATAGAGATGAAGAAAGGAAAGAAGTGGGTACAGGTTAAAAAGATTACTAAGAATTCTACAGTAACATATACTAAGAAAAAATTATCAAAGAAGACAAACTATAACTTTAGAATTAAGACATACAAGAAAATTGGAAGCAAAACATATTATAGTACCTATAAGACTATAAAGGCTAAGACAAAGTAAATAATCCAATAAATAATCAGATAAAGGAGCTGTCACTTAGTGGCAGCTCCTTGTTGGTGTGCGGGTTTAATAACTTAACTAAAAAAAAGAAAAGACGGTGTTAAAGGTGTTGCAGATATAAAAATAGCTACAGATGGTAAAACTGTAGATGATATAGTTAGTGAAATAGCAGAAAAAATAGTTGAAAAATATTCCATAGTATTATAAAATGATTTATAGCTATGAACTTTAAGGAGGAAGATTTATGATTTCAGCAGGCGATTTTAGAAATGGTATTACCATCGAATTAGAAGGTAATATTTTTCAGATTATTGAATTCCAGCACGTTAAGCCAGGAAAAGGCGCTGCATTTGTTAGAACAAAATTAAAAAATATTAAGAGTGGTGGTGTAATCGAAAAGACTTTCAGACCAACTGAAAAGTGTCCACAGGCTCGTATTGATAGAAAAGATATGCAGTATTTATACTCAGATGGAGAACTTTATAACTTTATGGATGTTGAGACATACGATCAGATAGCTCTTAATGAAGATGCTATTGGCGATGCTCTTAAGTTTGTTAAAGAGAATGACATGGTTAAGATGTGTTCACACAATGGTTCAGTATTTGCAGTTGAGCCACCAATGTTTGCAGAATTAGTTATCACAGAGACAGAACCAGGCTTCAAGGGAGATACAGCTACAGGTGCTACAAAGCCGGCTACTGTAGAAACTGGTGCACTTGTATACGTTCCATTATTTGTTGAACAGGGTGATACAATTAAGATTGATACCAGAACAGGTGAATATCTTTCAAGAGTTTAATTAACCAATTAGTAATTATCAGACCGAGGATGCTAGGTTCTCGGTCTTTTAATTACCGTTAGTTTACATCCGTAGCTCAGTGGATAGAGCGCCGGCCTCCGGAGCCGGGTGCGTGAGTTCGATTCTCATCGGATGTATTATAGTACAATTATTTTATCATTTGCCATATCATACTTGTAAATATGGTCTGAAAGCACATCTATGGAATCAACTTCGTTTGTGTTCACATCTTTAACCATCTTATTTAATTGTTCAGGAGATAAATCATCGGCATAAGGAATTAAGATTATTTCGTGTATACTGCTTGGAAGGATAATTATATCTGAATTGATTTTGTTTGAAAAATCTTTAAGAACATCTTGGTATAACATACATATAGAACCGTTCATTTTATGAGAATTTGTAAGAATGTACATAGAAGAAGAGGTTTCTTCGCTGATAATATTCAGTATATTATCGGTGATTTCTTCAAATGAAAATATATCCTCCTGATTGTCAGATGTTATATATTGATTTTGCATTTTGGATATAAGTAATTCTTGAATTACCTCGTTCATATTTGTAATAATAGGAGGAAAGATTAGAGGCGTATTAATCATAGAATACTTATATAATTCATTTTCAGTTACATTCCACATCTGCATATGGCTGGTGTGAATAAGTACGGTGGCATTACCGAAGGTATCATTTTCTATAAAACAATAAAAAACGATAGCAAGGTCTAAGAATCTAACATGAGGAACGTCTAAAAGTAATTTTTGATTTGAATTGTAATTAATCAGCTTTGCCATGATTCTACTCTTTATTTGATTAAAATCAGCGAAAAAGCTTAAATCAAAATCAATATTTTTATTCTGTTGTTCATATATCCCATAAATATCATAAACAATATCTCCGATATTTGCACCATTCAGGTAATCGTTATAATAATCATTTAGATAAATTGTTGGAGAAATATTATGAGAGGAACTTGTAATAGATAATCCATCTAATTCAATGTCATTATTTTTAATAATTTTATGAATATTCACCTGCCTTTCTTCACCTATAATGGTGGTAATACTGTCTTTAATGTAAGACAAGAATTCATTGTAATCCATATTGTAATCTCCTTTGTTAAATATTTTAATCTTTCATGGGAAATGAAAATGATTAACTAGATAAAAATTGATAAAATTGATAAGTAAAAGAATCATATCAAGAAATAATATGACGAAATCAGTATACCATAGAGAAATTAACTTGTCAATTAGTATATTTATTTTATTTAATCGGTAGTGATGCAAAAAAATAAATATACAGATATACATTGTAATTTATGTCGTATTTTGTTATATTAGATTTGTTATAAGAGTTAAATATTGTATTGATTTAGATTGGAGATAAATATGTCGAAAAAAAAACATCACAATAAAAAGAGTAATAAACATAATAATGACAAGCAGAATGTTATTAATGATATAATACAGGAGCAGACACAGGAAGAAGAGATATTAGACGATGAAGAAGATGTGTTAGCTGATGAGGATAATCCGCGTGAGGTTGATATTCGAGAGTTAAATCATATTATTGATGAGATAGAAGATATTAAGGTATATGAAGAACGTAGAACAAGAAGAAATAATATGATTGAAAAAGAAAAGCAGTCTATAGGAATTGATAAAAGAGTTATTCTTGTCATTGTAAGCTTAATTCTTGCAGTAGCATTATTTACAACTTTGATTGTTGATGCATGTTGCTCTGGTTCAAGTAATAAGAAATCCAGCCCAACAGATGCAAAGCTTAAGGAAGTTACTAATGAATCAGTTATAACCCTTATGAATAGCTATATTGAGGCTATACAGAAGGCTGATATTGATGCGTTATCAGAGATTGTTGATAATAGTGATAATATTTCGGCTGATAAGCTGGCAAAAGAGAGTGAATATATAGAAGGATATGAAAATATTAAGTTGTATTATATTAATGGTGTAAATAAAGGTGAACTTGTTATATTTATGTCTTATGATAATAAGATTTTAAACATTAAAACACCTGCACCGGGTGCAATGATGCTTTATGTTATAAAGAAAGATGATAAATATCTTGTACACACAGGTGTTAAGGATGATAAGGAAGTACTTGAATATATTGAAAAGCTTGGTAAAAATAAAAATGTTATAGAATTTAACGATAAGGTAAATAAAGCATTTGAAGACGCCTGCAAGAGTGATAAGAATCTTGCCGAATTTAAGGCTGCTATAACATCAACAGAAGAGAAGCAGGATAAAGACGAGGAAACTACAGAAGCAGTCGAAGAAACAACTACAAAAAAGAAGAAAAAATAGTATCAAGGGAATGTCTGAAATGTCAAATTTCGACATTCCTTTTGTACTTAGCAAAAAAAACATTAATGTTTTTGTCAGGTATGTGGTAAAAAATCTTGCAATACACTTTTTTTTGTAATATAATTTTTCTTGATTTTAAAATTTCCAATTAAAGGAGGATATACATATGTCATATATTGACGAGGTAATTGAAAAGGTTGTTGCAAATAGCCCAAATGAACCAGAGTTTCACCAGGCTGTTGAAGAAGTTTTAACTTCACTTAGACCAGTTGTTGAAAAGAATGAAGAAGTTTATAGAAAGGTAGCACTTCTTGAGAGAATGTGTGAACCTGAAAGAGTTATCGAGTTCCGTGTATCATGGGTAGATGACAACGGACAGACTCAGGTTAACCGTGGATATCGTGTACAGTTCAATGGCGCAATCGGACCATATAAGGGAGGATTACGTTTCCATCCATCAGTTAACTTATCTATTATGAAGTTCCTTGGTTTTGAGCAGACATTTAAGAACAGCTTAACAACACTTCCTATGGGTGGTGGTAAAGGTGGTTCTAACTTTGATCCAAGAGGTAAGAGTGATGCAGAAATAATGAGATTCTGTCAGGCATTTATGACAGAATTATATCGTCATATTGGACCAGACGTTGACGTTCCAGCCGGTGATATCGGTGTAGGTGGACGCGAAATAGGTTATATGTATGGACAGTATCGTCGTATCAGAGGGGCTTTTGAAAATGGAACACTTACAGGTAAGGGATTATCATTTGGTGGTTCGTTAATCCGTCCAGAAGCTACAGGATATGGTGCAGTATACTATGCAGCAGAAGTGTTAAAGCATGAAGGTGAAACTTTCGAAGGAAAGACAGTAGCTATTTCAGGTTTTGGTAACGTTGCATGGGGAGCTGCTAAGAAGATTGCTGAGTTAGGCGGTAAGGCAGTTACATTGTCAGGTCCGGATGGATACATATACGATCCTGAAGGTGTTATTACAGAAGAGAAGATTAACTACCTTCTTGAAATGAGAGATTCAGGACGTGATAAGGTTCAGGATTATGCAGATAAATTTGGTTGTCAGTTCTTCCCAGGTGAGAAGCCATGGGGTCAGAAGGTTGACATCGTAATGCCATGTGCTACACAGAATGATGTTAATATGGATTCTGCTAAGAAAATCGTTGAAAATGGTGTTAAGTATTACATTGAAGTTGCTAATATGCCAACAACAAACGATGCTCTTAAATTCTTATTAGCTCAGGAAAATGTAATTGTTGCTCCTTCTAAGGCTGTTAACGCTGGTGGTGTTCTTGTTTCAGGTCTTGAAATGAGTCAGAACAGTGAAAGATACAGCTGGACAGCAGAAGAAGTTGATAGCAAGTTACATCAGATTATGATTGGTATCCATGATGCATCTGCAGCAGCTGCTGAGAAATATGGTTTAGGCTATAACTTAGTTGCCGGTGGTAACATCGCAGGTTTTGAAAAGGTTGCTGAGGCTATGATGGCACAGGGTGTTATCTAATAAGTTATAAAAAGTAAATTTACAAGAACTTTTGTTAAGTAAGGTATATTACTTGGCAAAAGTTCTTTTTTTGGTTATAATAGATATGGTATATATCGAAATGTATTTGTTAGGAGTGAATATTATGAATAAGGAATGGAAAAAATGTATAAGGTATGGAGTAACCATATTTTTAGTTTATTTATGTATATATTATTGGGAAGGCTTAATTAATATTTTCAGGTTGATTTTAGGTGCATCATCTCCTCTTATAGTGGGTGCCGTAATAGCTTATGTAGTAAATATACTTATGAGTTTTTATGAAAAATATTATTTTCCTAAGAAAAAGACAGGGACACTACATAAGAGCAGAAGAGTTGTGTGTATGATTGCATCTTTCTTAACATTGGTGTTAATAGTTGCCCTTGTTATAGGACTTGTGGTTCCACAGCTCATTTCTTGTGTAAAGGTTATTCTGGCAGAATTTCCAGGGTTGTTTGATAAGCTTATTGATTTGGCGGAAAAATATGATTTATTATCAGAAGACATGGTTGCAAAGGTTAAAGGTATTGAATGGGAATCTAAGATTAGTGGAATATTAAAGGCATTTACAACAGGTGTTGGAAATGTTCTTACATTGGTGATTACTACTGTAACGTCAATATTCTCATGGTTTGTATCTATTTTAATGAGCGTGATATTTGCAATATATCTCTTGCTTGATAAAGAAAAGATAAGTGCACAGGTAAATAAATTAACAAAATGTTATTTAAGTGAAAAAGTATATAAGAAACTTATACATGTTAAAAATGTATTTAACAATTGTTTCCACAATTATATCGTGGGACAATGTATAGAAGCGGTTATTATAGGTGTATTATGTACGCTTGGTATGTTGATTTTAAGGATACCATATGCAACGATGGTTGGTGCGTTAATTGCTTTTACAGCATTGATTCCGATTTTTGGTGCATATATAGGTGCCATTACGGCGGCATTTATGATAATGACTGTATCACCTGTTAAAGCGGTTATATTTATAATATTTATTATTATCTTGCAGCAGCTTGAGGGTAATCTTATATACCCTAAGGTTGTGGGCTCGTCTGTAGGACTTCCCGGAATATGGGTTCTTGCAGCAGTAACTGTTGGTGGTGGAGTTATGGGAATAGTTGGTATGCTTGCAGGAGTTCCAATTATTGCCGGAATATATAAACTGCTTAAGGACGATGTTAATAATAGATATGAAGCTCAAAAGGTAAAGAAAAAGTAAAGAGAGATATTGGGGGAATCTGTATGATAAATGCAATGAATAAAGTCACTTATGGTGTATTTGTATTAACAGCTAAAAAGAATGATTACGATAATGGATGTATTATTAATACTGTGTTACAGGTAACAGATAATCCGGAACAAATTATTGTTGCCGTTAATAAAATAAATTATACACATGATATAATAATGGACACAGGAAGCTTTAATATATCTGTATTAAGTGAAAAATCAGAATTTGATATGTTTAAGCATTTTGGTTTCCAGTCGGGAAGAGATGTTAATAAATTTGATGGCTTTGAAGATTTTAAGCGAAGTAGTAATGGTATTTCATATATAACAAAGGGAACGAATGCTTATATTTCAGGTAAGGTAAAGCAAACTATAGATATGGGAACGCATACTTTATTTGTGGCTGATGTTACAGAAAAAGAAGTATTAAATGAAGACAGCTCGGCAAGCTATGAGTATTATCACAAGAATATAAAGCCACAGGCAAATGTAGAAGCTAATGATAAGAAAAAATGGGTATGTACTGTTTGTGGATATGAATATGAAGGAGAGGATTTGCCGGAGGATTTTATTTGTCCATGGTGTAAGCATCCGGCTTCAGATTTTGAAAAGCTTTGATAGGAGGTAGAGAATTGTGGGAAATGTAATTGGTGTTACTTCAGAAAATTTTGAAAAAGTAATATTACAAAGTGATAAGAAAGTCTTATTAGATTTTTGGGCAACATGGTGTGGACCGTGTCAGATGTTAGCTCCAATAATTGAACAGTTTGCAGAGAAACACCCGGAATATGCAGTAGGAAAAATTAATGTAGATGAGGAAAAGGAGCTTGCAATAAAGTATGACATTATGAGTATTCCTACGCTGGTTGTCTTAGACAATGGAAAAGAAATTAACAGATCATCTGGTGTTATTCCTATGGATATGATTTTGAGGCTAATGAACACAGAGAAATAAAATTTGTGTGAGGTGATACAAATGAATAGTAATTTTCAAGGAGAAATTACCTATAAAAAAGCTATTACTGCGGGGGCGCAGGCTATATATGAAATAAATCTTACAAAAGATTTGTTGGTTAATGCAGAAGCGTATTTTGAGGGAAGAGAGGTTAATATTGCGAAGAAATATGGTTTCGAATTACCATGTAAATATTCTGAATATGTAGAATTTAGTGCTCAAAATATGCCGGAGGATAAAAGAAAACAGTATCTTTCTATGTCTTCAAGAGAGGTATTATTAGATGCATATGAAAATAATAAGCTCAACATATTACATGAATATTCTATGAGGGATATACGAGGTAATGTTCAGTATTTTAGAAAGCAATATGTCATTACCCAGAGTAATAAGAACGAAGATATATATGCGTTAATTATTGCAAACGATATTACTAAGCAAAAGCAAAATGAAGTAATACAACATGATATTATTGAGGGTATAAGTACTGAATTTACTTCAATATACATTGTTGACTGGGACACGGAGGTTATTAAGTTATTTAAAACTGCTAATACGTATCCAAATTTAATTAGGGGTATTGAAAAAGCCAAGCTGTGTGACGAAGCAATTGAACGCTATGTTGAGATGGCTGTACATCCTGAAGATAAGGAGTATGTGCGACAAACATGTAATATTAATAATCTGAGAAAAGTTCTTGGTAAGAAAAATGTTTATGATATTAGCTATAGAAGAAGTATAAATGGAATTACAGATCATGCTCAGATGCATTGTGTAAGAGTTGATGATTCGATAGGACACGTTAATATTGTAATTGCTATTAGAAGTATAGAAGATATAGTACAAAAGGAAAGAGCAAGAGAAAGGCTTATTCAGGATAATATTCAAAATTTAGCAGTAGTGCAGGCATTATGTTCGGATTATGATTCTGTATACAATATTAATCTTGATGGTAGCTTTAAAATAATTAGAGTTAGTAACGAGCTTACAAATTCAACAAGTGATAGTTTATCTGCTGTAGATATTTCATATGATGAACTTTTTTCTGCTTATGTTGAGGAAAGAGTATATGAAGAGGATAAAGAAAAACTATTAGAAACTGCTAATTTTAAGTCTTTAAAGGAAAAGCTAAATAGAAAGAGAAGTTGCAGCTTTACTTTTAGAACTGTTATGAGCGGTGAGATACATTATTTTGTAATGAAGTGTGTTAGAATTGATAAAAATGATGAGTTTGCCGGAATAGTTATTGGTTATTCTAACGTTGATGAAGAAATAGAACAGCAAAAGAGATATGAAAGAAAACTCGAAAAGGCTCTTAAGCGAGCAAAGGAAAATGAAAAAACTACTATGAAGCGTAGTAATATTTTATACAGTATGATGATTGATAATTATATAAATGCTGTAAAGGTAAATTTAGATACAAAATCCTGCTATAAGCTTGCGATCGAGGATAATCATTATGTTGAAACATTATACAGAGGCGGCTGGGCATTCTTTGTAAAAGATATGCTTAGTGTTGTTTCTGATGCAGATAGAAAAAGAATTGGCAGTGTATTTGAGAGAGATATTTATAATCTTCAGATTGGAGAAACAAAAATATTATTGTATCAGACAAAGGCTGAATCGCTAGAGAGGGATTATGAGTGGCATACGGCGACTATTAGGATTCTTGAGGAAGACGAACAAAGAATAGCTACTATTTTTGTTCGTGATGATACAAATCTATATGAGGCTATTAATAACGAGAGAAGATTACTAAGAGAAAATGCAGTATTAGAGCAAAAATCAAGAAGAGATGGGCTGACAGGGTTACTTAACAAAAATACTATGATAGAAGAAACCACAGCATATCTTGAAAATAACAGTGCAATAAATTCAGCGTTGATTTTCTTTGATTTAGATAATTTTAAAAATGTTAATGATACATTAGGTCATTCAAAGGGCGATATTGCCATCAAAGAAGCAGGAAAGAGGTTAAAGGATATTTTTGATGAATATGAATTAGTTGGTAGATTTGGTGGAGACGAATTCTGTGTGTTTATTAAGAATATATCAATGGAAAAGCTTAAAAAGCTTTTGGAAACATCTGTTGCAGAGATGCGAGAAAGACATGCTGATGGCGAGACATATATAGATGTCACAACAAGTATAGGATGTGCTTATTGTGTTGCGGAAAGTGCGCAGTATCAACCATTACTTGATTTGGCAGATGAGGCTGTATATGAAGCTAAGCGAAGTGGAAGAGACAGGTATATAATAAGGTTATACAGATAGTGGAAATTATGGAATATAAAAAGAGAGTAAGAAAAGTTTTATTAATAATTTTACCTGTTCTTATAGTTGGTTTGCTGTATGCCGGTTTTATAGAAATGACAGGAATGGGGCTTGATTGCCTAATATATGAAAATACTGGAATTAAGTGTCCGGGGTGTGGTGTGACCAGAATGTGCATGCACATTTTGCACTTTGATTTTAAAGAGGCATTTTTAAGTAATCAGTTATTGTTTATAGCTTTACCAATATCAGTGGTTTGGTTTTTATATAAAATAATTGTCTATATAAAGACAGGGAATAGTACATATACAATATTTGAAAAGATATGTACCGGATTATTCCTTATGGCTACAGTTGTATTTTGCATAATAAGGAATATATAAGACAAAGTATAAAAAAAGGATATCCGTAAAGGATATCCTTCTTCTATGTGCTAAAAAATTAGAACCACATCTTCTCGCCGTTAACGTAGATTGCTTCGAAATCTTCGTCTGTCTTTGTAAGGTACATAACACCTTCAACGATACCGATAATACTCATAACTGATGCACCAAAACCACATGTTAAAAGAGAAACTAATAACATAATAACACCAGCCTTAGTATAACCAAGATAGAATTTGTGTACTCCGAATGCTCCTAAGAAAATACCTAAGAGACCAGCTGCCATTTTGCTCTTCATTCTTTTTATCCTCCACTTATTCAAATTAATAATTAGTTAATAATTACATTTAATATGATATACAAGTTGTCGTTTTTTGTCAAGTAAAAAAATGTATTTAAGCTTGTGCAAAAGTAAAAAAGGTGTTATAATCAAGTTAGTTAAAACTAACTTCAAAGTAACTAATAATGAATTTGAGAATATACTAAAGAGAGGTTGTGATGAAATGAATGATATTATGTTAGCGTTTTTATTAACACTTTTTGCAGGTTTGAGTACTGGAATTGGAAGTGTAATAGCATTTTTTGCGAAGAAAACAAATAAAAAGTTTTTATCAATAAGCTTAGGTTTTTCAGCAGGAGTTATGATATATGTATCATTAGTAGAAATTTTTCAAAAGGCAAAAGTTTCTCTGGTTGGTGAATTGGGTGAGAAAGCAGGTTCATGGACTACGGTTGCAGGATTTTTTGCTGGAATACTACTTATTGCACTGATTGATAAGCTTATACCTGAGGAGGAAAATCCACATGAGACTAAGAATGTATTAGCTGATAGCAAAGAAAACGATACTAAGAGACTTATGCGAATGGGAATATTTACAGCTCTTGCTATAGCAATTCATAATTTTCCGGAAGGTCTTGCTACATTTGTATCGGCTTTTCAGGATCCAAGTGTAGCTATACCGATTGTTGTGGCAATTGCAATTCATAATATTCCTGAGGGTATTGCTGTATCTGTGCCTATATATCAGGCTACAGGTTCTAGAAAGAAAGCATTTATGTATTCTTTTTTGTCGGGACTTGCAGAACCGATAGGAGCATTATTAGGATGGCTTATTTTAATACCGGTAATGAATGATGTCATATATGGTGTGATATTTTCAGCAGTTGCAGGCATTATGATATTTATATCGGTAGATGAGCTTTTGCCGGCTGCCAGGGAATACGGAGAACACCATTTGTCTATATATGGACTTATAGGTGGAATGGCTATAATGGCAGTGAGTTTGTTGCTTTTTGTTTGATTTGATAATGATAAATGATATAATAGTTAATATGAAAAAAGTGTACAAGGAGAAATGATTATGAGTAACATTTTAGAAAAAATGAAAACAAGAAGAAGTATTAGAAAATTCAAACCTGATATGGTTCCAAAGGATATTATTGATAAAATTATTGAGGCAGGAACGTATGCAGCAAGCGGTATGAACACCCAGACACCAATTATTATAGCTGTAACAAATAAGGAAATAAGAGATAAGCTTTCTAAAATCAATGCTGAAATTATGAATACAAATAATGATCCTTTTTATGGTGCACCTGTTGTTCTTGTGGTTTTAGCTCGAAAGAAGCGTACTACCTGTGTATATGACGGAAGTTTGGTTATGGGTAATTTGATGTTAGCAGCGTATGAACTTGGTATTGGAAGCTGCTGGATTCATCGTGCCAGAGAGACCTTTGAAATGCCTGAATGGAAAGAATGGCTGGAAAGTCTTGGGATTAAAGGGGAATATGAAGGAATAGGAAACTGTGTACTTGGATATGTAGATGGTGAATATCCTGAAATTTTACCTCGTATAAAAGACAGGGTATATTATGTTGATTGACCTTTTGGTTTACAAGGTGTATAATATCTACGACTCCTGACACAAAGAGAGTTCTGAGTGAAAGGTGACGGATTAACATGTATATAGTGGCAGTATGCCGTTTATTTTCCGTACCTTTTTCGAAAGATTAAGGTACGTTTTTATTTTGTATGAAAGGAGATAGTATGGAAACGCGAGTAGCAGTAATGAGCATTATAGTTGAGAATAATGATTCTGTGGAGACATTAAATAATTTGTTACATGAATATAATCAGTATATCATCGGACGTATGGGAATTCCGTATCGTCAGAAAAATATTAGTATAATTAGTATTGCTATAGATGCTCCTCAAAATATGATATCAACGCTTTCGGGTAAGATAGGCAAGCTATCAGGAATAAGCGTGAAAACTGCATTTTCCAGTGTGACTTCTAATGAATAAAGAGATTGTATTGCTAATAGATAAATTAGCTAAAAATAATTCCCTTACAAAAGATGAGTATTATAAATTACTTGTGGATATAGGAAATGAAGAAGTGAAATATTTAACGGAAAAAGCGAGAGAGGTTAGAGAAAAATATTATGATAAGAAGGTTTTTATTAGAGGTCTTATAGAGATAAGTAATATATGTAAAAATGATTGTTATTACTGTGGAATAAGGCGAGGCAATGTGAAATGTGACCGTTACAGACTAAGTAAAGAAGATATTCTTGAGTGTTGCAGAGAAGGTTATGAATTAGGCTTTCGTACCTTTGTTATGCAGGGAGGCGAGGATGCATATTTTTCAGATGAAATTCTTGTTGATATCATTTCAGAAATAAAAGCAAGCTGGCCAGATTGTGCTGTTACGCTGTCGCTTGGAGAAAGAAGCCGAGAAAGCTATATGCGTTTATATGAGGCAGGGGCAGATAGATATCTTCTTAGACATGAAACAGTTAATAAAGAGCATTATGCTAAGCTTCATCCTGAGAATCTCAAATGGGAAAAACGAATGGAGTGCCTCAGATGGCTAAGAGAAATAGGCTTTCAGGTAGGTTGTGGCTTTATGGTGGGGTCGCCTTACCAGACGCTGGAAATGATTGCTGATGAGCTTAAATTTATAGAAGAATTTAAGCCTGATATGTGTGGAATTGGACCATTTATACCACATAAAGAGACAATATTTAAGGACGAAAAGGCTGGAGATGTTAGCTTAACCTGTATTTTATTAAGTATAATAAGGCTTATTCATCCTATGATTTTATTACCGGCAACGACAGCACTTGGAACTATGTCTGAAAACGGCAGAGAAAAGGGTATTCTTTCGGGAGCAAATGTAGTAATGCCAAATCTTTCGCCGGCATCAGTTAGAAAGAAATATATGTTATATGATAATAAGCTATCAGATGGAGCAGAGTCAGCACAGGCAAAAGCAAGTTTGGAAGCAAGAATAAATTCTATCGGATACAAGGTCGTAGTAGATAGAGGAGATGTAATAAGATAAAAGAAAGGAAGTAATTAAAATGGCAATTTATGATCCTAAATCACGTAAAGCAGAGGAGTTTATTAATGATGAGGAGATAAGAGCAACTCTTGAATATGCTGAGGCAAATAAAAATAATGTGGAGTTGATTGATGAGATTCTTGAAAAGGCTCGCCCAAGAAAGACAGAAGATGGATGGAATTGTGCAGGTCTTACACATAGAGAAGCATCAGTTCTTTTAGCTTGTGAAATTCCCGAGAAAATCGAAAAAATATATGAGATAGCAGGAGAGATTAAGCAGGCATTTTATGGCAATCGTATTGTTATATTTGCACCTTTATATTTATCTAATTATTGTGTGAATGGTTGTGTATACTGCCCATATCATATGAAGAATAAGACTATACCTCGTAAGAAGCTTACACAGGAGGAGATTCGTCAGGAGGTTATAGCATTACAGGATATGGGACACAAGCGTCTTGCGATAGAAGCAGGAGAGGATCCTAAGAATAATCCTCTGGAATATATATTAGAAAGCATCAAGACAATATATAGTGTTCATCATAAAAATGGTGATATTAGACGTGTAAATGTTAATATTGCGGCAACAACTGTAGAAAATTATGCTAAGTTAAAGGATGCCGGAATTGGTACTTATATATTATTCCAAGAGACTTATCACAAGGAAAGCTACGAAAAATTACATCCAACAGGTCCTAAGAGTAATTATGCTTATCATACAGAGGCACATGACAGAGCAATGGAGGGCGGAATTGATGATGTAGGTCTTGGTGTATTATTTGGACTTGAGCTTTATAAATATGAATTTGCAGGGCTTCTTATGCATGCAGAGCATTTAGAGGCTGTATTTGGTGTTGGGCCACATACAATCAGTGTGCCACGTCTTAAGAGAGCAGATGATATTAATCCGGATGATTTTGATAATGGAATATCTGATGAAACATTTGAGAAAATTACAGCGTGTATACGTCTTGCAGTGCCATACACAGGTATTATCATTTCTACAAGAGAATCTGAAGAGGTTAGGGGAAAGCTTCTTAAACTGGGCGTATCACAGGTTAGTGGTGGCTCGCGTACTTCTGTAGGTGGATATGCCGGATATTCAGATGATGAAAGACCACACGATACAGAGCAGTTTGACGTATCAGATCAGCGTTCACTAGATGAGGTGGTTCGCTGGCTTATGGAAAATGGACATATTCCTTCGTTCTGTACAGCATGTTATCGTCTTGGACGTACAGGCGACAGATTTATGAGCTTATGCAAAACGGGGCAAATAGGTAACTGTTGTCATCCAAATGCACTTATGACACTTACAGAATATCTTGTTGATTATGCAAGTGAGGAAACTAAGGAAATAGGTCATAAGGTGGTTGAAGAGGAGCTTAAAAATATCCCAAGAGAAAAAACAAGAGAAATAGCAGCAGAAAATATAGAGTTAATCAAGAATTCAAATGGTAGAGATTTCCGTTTCTAATAAGGGTATGGTGATTATATGAGCATGGAAAATACAGTGTCAGCAGAAAGGCTTCATATAAGCTTCTTTGGAAGAAGAAATGTAGGTAAATCAAGTCTTGTAAATAGAATAACAGGTCAGTCATTGTCGGTTGTATCAGATGTACTTGGTACAACTACAGACCCGGTTAAGAAGTCTATGGAGCTTTTGCCTCTTGGACCCGTAGTTATTATAGATACACCGGGCTTTGATGATGAAGGAGAGCTTGGTCAGCTTCGTGTGCAGAAAACGAAGGAAATACTTACTAAGACGGATATTGCAGTATTTGTTGTAGATGCTTCTAAGGATTTATCGGATGAAGAGAAGAAATTTATTGTGGATTTAGATAATAAGAAAATACCTTATGTAGTGGTATATAATAAGAGTGATTTATTAGCAGAGATGCCTAGCGAAAAGGACAACTCAATCTGGGTCAGTGCAAACACTTCATATGGTATTGAAGCTCTTAAAGAAAAGCTAGGTGAATTGGCTAAGAAGAATAATAATTGTAAGAGGATTATAGCGGATTTATTGAAGGAAGGCGATATGGTAGTGCTTGTTACACCTATTGATGAATCTGCCCCTAAAGGACGCCTTATTTTACCACAACAGCAGACTATTCGTGATATTTTAGATGCTAAATGCACAACAGTAGTGTGTCAGGTAGAGGAGTTGCAGGGTGTGCTTGAACTTTTAAGAAAACCTCCTAAAATGGTTGTTACAGATTCTCAGGCTTTTGGCAAGGTTGCGAAGATTGTACCAAATGATATACCACTTACATCCTTCTCAATATTATTTGCAAGGTATAAAGGAGATTTAGCTATTCTTGTGCAAGGTGCCGCAATGCTATCTAAATTAAAGGATGGAGATAAGATTCTTATTTCTGAGGGCTGTACACATCACCGTCAGTGTGGTGATATTGGTACTGTTAAAATGCCGATGTGGATATCAAAATTTGCTGATGCAGATATTCAGATGGAATTTACTTCCGGTGGAGAATTTTCGGAGGATTTATCAGAATATAAGCTGGTTGTACATTGTGGTGGCTGTATGCTGAATGAGACAGAGATGAAGAACAGGATATTAACAGCCGTCGAAAAGGGAGTACCGATTGTAAATTATGGTGTGGCTATTGCACATATGAATGGAATACTTAGGAGAAGTCTTGAGTTATTTCCTGAGGTAATGGAGTTGTTGTAAGTATTTTATGTGGCACTGCATAATAAGATAAGATACGAAATCGGTAGAAATGCAAAAAAGTAATCGTCCCACGTAATGAGATTGATTACTTTTTTGTTTTGACATAATAAATTAATTTCAGAGCAACCATTCTACACGGTAGCACTGTTTATAATAAATCTATTGATAAATATATTATAATTTGTTTACTTTTATTATACACAATTATTTGGATTTGTAAATATTAAAAGAACAGATTTTATAAATTAATGAGGCACCCCTCGATAAGAGGAGTGCCTTGAATTTTTGTATATATCTAATTATACTTCATTAAAGCCAACTCTTGCACTGTATGTTGTGTGTAAAAGTTCATGAGCTTTGTGTGAGTTAGGCTCACCTAAGAACTCATCATAAAGGGCTTTAATCTGAGGATTGTTGTGTGACTGACGAAGTGTCTGTCTTTCGTCCTCACTGTAAAGAGCCTGAGCTCTCTTTTCCTTATAAGTATCAAGGATATCGTCATCTTCATTTGGTAAGAAGCATGATCTTACGATTGGCTGACCGCCACCTGCGATACATCCGCCAGGACAACCCATGATTTCGATAAAGTGATATTTTGACTTACCGGCACGGATATCATCAAGTAATACCTTAGCATTCTTCATACCATGAGCAATTGCTACATTAACAACTGTTCCGTTGATATCGATAGAAGCTTCCTTGATTCCTTCAAATCCACGAACCTGTTCGAACTTGATAGCTTCGTGTTCTTTTCCTGTCAATACAAAGTATACAGTTCTAAGAGCAGCTTCCATAACACCACCAGTTACACCGAAGATAACGCCAGCACCTGTGTAGTCACCCATAAGATCCTGATCGAATTCTTCATCTGGTAAGCGGTTGAAGAGGATACCGGCACGTTTAATCATACGAGCAAGTTCACGTGTTGTTAATACAGCATCAACGTCCTTGATTCCGTCTTTCTGCATCTGATCACGTTCTTTTTCATCCTTCTTAGCTGTACAAGGCATAATAGAAACAACGAAAATATCCTTTGGATCAATGTTATTCTTCTCAGCGTAGTATGACTTAATAATTGCACCCTGCATCTGGTGTGGTGACTTACAAGAAGATAAGTGAGGGAGAAGATCTCCGTAGTTATATTCTGCATAGTTAATCCAACCTGGTGAACAAGATGTAATCATTGGTAATGTTCCACCATTTTTAATTCTAGATAAAAGCTCTGTACCTTCTTCCATAATTGTAAGATCGGCAGCAAAGTTTGTATCATATACTTTGTCAAATCCAAGACGTTTAAGAGCAGCAACCATCTTTCCTGTAACAGCAGTTCCAACTGGCATACCGAATTCTTCACCAAGAGCAGCACGAACAGCAGGAGCAGTCTGTACAACTACATGCTTACCAGCCTTCATAGCTTCGTCAACCTTAGCTATCTCGGATTTTTCCATTAAAGCACCTGTAGGACATACGCTTACACACTGACCACATAAGATACATGGTGAGTCAGCCATAGAGCGATTCTCAGCAGGAGCAACAATTGTTCTAAAGCCACGGTTTTCGAATCCAAGAATACCCATTCCATGAGCGTTCTCACATCTTGCAACACAACGACCACATAAGATACATTTTGAAGTATCTCTTATAATAGATGGTGTAAGTTCATCAATTGTAACAGGTGTCTTAGTACCCTGATATTTACCTTCACGAGCACCTGTAATGTAAGCAACATTTAATAACTCACACTGACCATTTTTATCACACTGCTGGCAGTCCTGATTGTGGTTAGAGAGCAGAAGCTCTACAGATGCACGACGTGCTTCAGATGCACGTGGAGTAGAGATATGGATGTCCATTCCCTCGTTTACAGGGTAAACACAGGAAGCAACAAGACCTCTAGCACCAGTTACCTCAACCAAACATACACGGCAGGAACCATTTGAACATTCACCATGATTGAATGCACATAAAGAAGGAATCTCGTATCCACAGGCTTTTGCAGCTTCAAGAATGGTTAATCCTTCTTCAACCTGATAAGATACACCTTCGATTTTAATATTTATCTTAGCCATTTGAACGTCCTCCCTATTACTTCTTAACTATTGCACTAAATTTACATGTTGCAATACAAGCACCACACTTAACACACTTGTTTGCATCTATCTGGAATGAAGCAAGCTTCTTGCCAGGAGCAACATAATCTGTTCTTTCGATGCAATTTGCTGGACAACTCTTAGCACATACACCACAACCAAAACACTTGTCCTGAATAATAGTATACTGCATTAAGTTCTTACATACCTTAGCTGGACATGTCTTGTCATTAATATGAGCAAGATATTCATCCTTGAAGTGTGTAAGAGTAGAGATGATAGGGTTAGCAGCAGTCTGTCCAAGAGCACATAAAGAGTTGCCCTGAACATACTGTCCGAGTTCTTCAAGCTCTTCAAGATCCTGCATAGTACCTTTTCCTTCTGTAATACGAGTAAGAATCTCAAGCATTCTCTTTGTACCGATACGACATGGAGAACACTTACCACAAGATTCATCGCAGATAAATTCCATGTAGAACTTAGCTACGTCAACCATACAGTTATCTTCGTCCATAACGATAGCACCACCAGAACCCATCATAGATCCCTTAGCAACTAAGTTATCAAAGTCAATAGGCTCGTCAAGCATATCAGCTGTTAAACAACCACCTGATGGTCCACCAGTCTGGATAGCCTTGAATGCCTTACCGTCTGGAATACCACCACCGATATCGTAAACGAGTTCACGAAGAGTAGTACCCATAGGAACTTCAACAAGCCCTACATTGTTAACTTTACCACCGAGAGCGAATACCTTTGTACCATGAGAAGCTTCTGTTCCGCATGATGCAAATGCATCCTTACCTTCACGTAATATATAAGGAACACATGCAAGTGTCTCAACGTTATTAACTACAGTTGGTTTGCCCCAAAGACCCTTTACAGCTGGGAAAGGAGGTCTTGGACGTGGCATACCACGCTTACCTTCAATAGAGTTAAGAAGAGCAGTCTCTTCACCACAAACGAATGCTCCGGCACCAAGACGGATATTTGCACGGAAGCTAAAGCCTGTACCCATAATGTTATCGCCAAGGATACCCATTTCAGTCATCTGTTCAATAGCCATACGAAGTCTGTTAACTGCAATTGGATACTCAGCACGAACATAGAAGTAACCTTCTGATGCTCCAATAGCGTAACCAGCAATCATCATACCTTCGATAACTGCAAATGGATTACCTTCAAGGATAGAACGATCCATGAATGCACCTGGGTCACCTTCGTCACCATTACATACAACGTATTTCTGGTCAGCTTCATTAGCGTAAGCAAAAGACCATTTACGTCCAGTAGGGAATCCGGCACCACCACGACCGCGTAAGCCGGCTTCAAGTACTTCATCAATAACTTCCTTAGGATCCATAGATAAAGCACGCTTTAAGCCCTGAAATGCACCCTTACCGATTGCTTCATTAATATCTTCAGGATTAATAACACCACAGCCATCAAGAGCAATTCTTTTCTGCTTCTTATAGAATGTGATATCATCCTGCTTTACAACCTTTTCATTTGTTGCAGGATCAACGTAGAGCAGACGCTCAACGATATTACCCTTCTTAATATCTTCTTCAAAGATTTCCTCAACGTCATCAATAGTAACAAGACGATAAAGAGTATCTTCTGGGAAAATCTTTACGAATGGTCCCTGTGAACAGAAACCGAAACATCCAACTATGTTAACTGTAACCTTGTCGCCCATATTATTATCAGCAACTAATTTTTCAAATTTTTCTTTAATCTGTAATGAATCAGAAGAAATACATCCTGTACCACCACAAAGAAGAATAGCACGTTTTCCATTAGAACCATCTATCTTACTTGTGAGTGCGTCGGTACAACTACAAATTTTTGCGTCTAATTCGTCAAATGTCTTCATTAGTTTGCACCTCCCATAGCTCTATATTCTTCAACAACAGGAGCTACCATATCAACAGTCATCTTAGGATAAACCTTACCATTGATTGTAACTGCTGGAGCGATACCGCAAGCACCTATACAACGTAAAGAGTCGATTGTAAATAAGCCGTCCTTAGATGTCTCACCAGGAGCAATCCCAATAATTTCTGAGAATTTGTCAATAATCTGCTGAGCGCCCTTAACATAGCAGGCTGTACCCATACAACAACCAATTACATATTTGCCTTTTGGTTCAAGTGAGAAGAAAGAGTAGAAAGTAACAACACCGTAAATCTCTGCAACGGAAATGCCTGTCTTCTCTGATACAATTTGTTGTACATCCAATGGTATGTAACCATATTCGTTTTGGATGTCACTTAAAATCATCATAAGCGGTGTCTTTTCGTTTGCGTATCTGTCGCAGATTTCACAAATTGTCTTTACACCTGCTTCGCTGATCTTAGCCATAATAACCCTCCTTGCTGTGTTTTTATCTGTAATGGATATTTTACAGACACACGTATAGTAATGTACATAGATATTGTCTAAAAATAGGCATAGTACGACCTTGTACATTCTTAATATATATAATACTATATTTAAGTGATTATGTCTAAGAAAATATGCAAAAAAATTGTATTTTTGTCGATACTTTTGTTTGTGTTAGACGATATAATGAAGTCTTATGTAAAAAGTAAGATCATAAAATGTCAATCCTAATGTTGAATTTAATATTTACATAATAAAAAGAAGGAGTAATCGGTAAATAACGATTTTTAACTTCTAAATAAAAAAAATAGAACATCCTAGGAAAATCAACGTCTTCAAGCAAGGATAGGTGATTTATCTTAGGATGTTTTTGTTATTGTTTCTTATTTTAGAGTATACGAA
>JAFQLS010000018.1 GCA_017396555.1 Lachnospiraceae bacterium
AAGTTTTTCGTTGGAATGGTTTTTCTTTTTCATTTGCTAAAAATCTCCTTTGTTTTGATGTATTTAAAAGTCGCCAAACTTTCTTACATCATACTGGGAGATTTTTTTAATTGTCAAATTTCATGTTCTATAGGAATGCTTTTGCTACATTTATAAGGTATAAACAAGGTTTACAGTCAAGTATTTTTCTTGTTTTTTCAAAAAATTATAATTTCACAGTCTTTTTACCTGACCATTGGGAATAAAATGTTCCTACGCCCTTTACCTTTTTATAAGACTGTATCTGGACCTTATATGTTTTTCTTTTAGTTAATTTTTTTATAAGCTTTGATGTTGTCTTACTACTTTTTATCGTATATGTTTTATACACTTTATTTCTTATAATAAGACGTATTCTATAACCGGTCACCTTTGAATTTTTCTTCCAGCTACATTTTATTGCTGTCTTACCAGACTTTTTCACACTCTTTAACGAACAAGTCGATAATCTTACTATTGTCGCATCTTTTCCATTAGTTGAAAGTGTAATTCCTTTTACAGCACGCACTCTATATTTATATACGATTCCATTATTTTTCTTAATAGCTTTATCTGTATATGTTATTTTTGAACCACCTTTAATAGTCGCAATCTTCTTCCAAGAACCTTTTCCGTTATTCTTACGATATATAATATATCCGGTAGCACCTGAAACCTTATTCCAATTTAACTGTATTCCTGCTGAAATATTTGTAGTTTTTAAAGTTTTTGGTGCTGAAATATATGTAACATCGGGAACACTCGGTTTTTCCGTTTTTTTATCGTCGTCATTATCATTATCGTTATTGGTGTTATTACCGGTGTCATTTTCTTCTTCATTTTTGTTATTATTATCATCCGTATCTTTTTTGTTTACAACAATAGAACAGCTTGTTGTCAAACAACTTCCATCATATGTTCTTGCTGTAATTATAGTACTGCCGGTTCCAATAACTGTCACCACTCCATTATCATCTGCAACGGCAACATTTACATTAGAGGACTCCCAAAGCACATCTTTGTATGTTGCATCTATTGGCAATATATTAACATCCAAATCATATTTCTTTCCAATAATATCTGTTTCCAATTGTGATACAGAATTTTCATTTAAAACAATTTCAATATTTTCAGCTAAAATCGGCGAAACAAACACACAACAATCATCACTCAGATTGCTTCCATCCTTTGTTGTTGCTGTTATAAATGCATAACCAATACCAACTGTAGTTACCACACCAGCTTCATTAACAGTGGCAACCTCTGTATTATCACTTGTCCAAATCACTTCCTTAATTGAAGTATTCTCAGGATAAATATCCACATCCAAATCGAATGTCTTACCTGTTCCATATATATCCCTTACTGCAATACTATTTCCATCCTCAGTTATCTCTATACTTTGTGCAGGTATAGGATTAACCTTAACACTACATGATGCACTTAAATCGCTTCCATCCCTTGTTGTTGCTGTTATAACAGCTGTTCCTACACCTGTTGCTGTTACTTTTCCCTTCGAATCCACAGTTGCAACCAATGAATTATCAGTGTTCCAATCCACATTCAAATCCGTTACATTTACAGGTGATATCGAAGCATATAATTGCATACTTTCACCATCAGTCAATGTAATGCTTGTCTTATTTAATTCTATCGAATTTGCTTTCACATCTTCAATAGCGGTTGTTCGTTCATTTGTAAATGCCTTGATTCTGGCATTTCTACCGGAAGCATACGATGTATTTGTAGGATTTAAATCCTGCAACGTATCAATACTGTTTCCGGCATAGCTTTCACCTGACTTTGCATATGAATGAAATTCAACCCAACTGTACGACTGCGACTCATCCACTGCAAGTCCTACATATTCGCCAGATTTCTTTAATGTTATTACTACAGCATATCTTTCTCCTTCTGATACATGTACTTTTTCATTTAATTTCACCGTATGATAGCCTATATATTCCACCTTACCTGATTGAGAATATACCAATATACCGGTATTAGGTAGTGCTTTTTCTTCAAGATTTCTATATATGCTAATATCATACTCAACATTTAAATCTGTTGTATAAAATCCAACCGCTTCCAATGTTTCATTACTATCTGCAACAAATGCGTTAGCTCCGCATATCTGCCCTGCGCAAGAACCTGAAACATCACCATATAAATATCCACTACCATCATATTGATAATTATTGTCATAATTATCACCTTCAACAAAATCAAAAACATATGCTTCCTCTGCAATAGTTTCGTCATAATAAGACAACCAGAAATATCCACCTGCACCCCAAGAACTTCCCCAGCTATTCTTTACAAGCCACGCTCCATCGCCTGGTGCATCCTTAGCAAATGAAGTTTTTGAGATATTATCATTCCAGCCAACTATAGTTACCCCATGATTAGTTCCCAAACTATCATCATCAACATACTGATAACAAGATAAAAAATATTCAGAATCACTTGTTGCGTAATAACTAATTCCAACCGAACCATAATTATTAACCATCTGTTTTACAACATTCATATCTGCTGAATATGTAGAAGTGGACATATCCGGCATAGCAATAACATATGCATTCTGCATATGTGCAGCATCATCATATCCCAGTATAGATTCAGGTGTTTGTCCATTATTTATCTGTGTATCTCCATAAGTACTCTGTGATGCACCGGATGCCCCCTGCCAATTAGCAAGGACACATAAAGAAATACTATTATGGCCACCCTGCTCTAATATGCTTGTACCTGTTGGGTTAGATAAATAGTCCCCACCAAACAAATCAAGTGAATCACCGGCTGCACTATAAGCATAATGCACTAAATGATATTCATTTAAATCCAAAGCGTCTGAGGCAGTTTTCTTATTTATCATATAACTACTTTCTGCCATACTCATAGCCGCATGTGCCCAACAGGTACCATACGGACTCTGACTTTTAACAGGAGATGTATGATCTTCTATTTGTTCGACAACAATACTCTCAGGTATATTAGCAGACGCACTATAAGAAGATGGAAGAGTTCCTCTGACAGGTAAAAGCTCAGACTTTTCATCTGCAAAACTTTTACTGATATTTTCTCCCATATCACGATAATTCAAGAGCATACCCTTAGGTATAATTTCAGAGTTCTCATTTACCTGCTCTGCAAAAATAAAAAAATTTGTATTTGTTAACAATAATACTAATGTCAGTATAACGCATAATATCTTTTTTATTATTTTTACCATAGCATCCTTCTCCTTTTATGTATTTTTACGTATTTCTCATCATCAAAGTCTATATTACATTTAGTAAATACATACTTCCTAATGTCACAATCATAGCTACAAGCAATATCAAAGCTCCATTAACTAAGCTTTCACCAGGAAGCCTGTCTGCATTACGTTTTCTAAAAATGTTGGCTATTACAAATGATATCAACATAAAAGTCACAAATGTAATAACTATATATCTACCAACAAAAAACGAACTCATAATTAATACCTTAAGCACTCCTCCACCTATAGAATTTTTCATCATACCATACAAAATTATTGATGCTACAAATGAAGCTGCTAATGCAATACAAGACTCAACTATCGGAACCATACCTTTTCCCATAATTCCAAAAATAATTGATACTACCAATCCTGCTATCCAAACAATTGGATTAATATTACTAAACTGTTTTTCTAATATACTCGCTATAATTACTACTCCCAATAAAACTGCAATTAAAATAATATCAGTACTTTGCATAATCTCATCCTTTCATTAATCCAAAACTAAATATGCGTTAAGTTCAAGAAATTGTTGCGCACGCCTTATCCTTCTAATAAATCCTAAATAAATTTTTCTATCAAGCCATCCACACTTTGTATTTATAAGCAGCATATTTACAATCTTCTCAATGAACTCATTATAGACATTATCTGTATACAAATAACAAAATTGTTTGTATGCCGTTTTACAAGTATTCCATTCTTTATCTGCTTCACCCATTCTATGATAAAACATAGCCAATTGATAAAATAACCATATATTTTCCCCTTCCGATTTAACAGCTTTCCTATAAGCCTGTTCTGCTCTCATACTATACCCCATAATTTCATATATCTTTCCATAATAATAATTCAATTCACTTGCATGTGTACAATATTTAACCTCTATCAATCTTAGATAATCTTCAATATCCTTGTATTTTTTGTTAAGCCACAAATACCTTATATTTTCCAAATGACGCTTATACATTTTATCCATATCCGACTCATCTTTTAGATATTTCTCTTCCTCTGACATAATCATAAACCATCTCAAGTCAAAACGCTTTACATATAAAAAATCTTCTCCTATGTCAATAGCAATGCCGTTTATTTTATCACTGGACATAATAATTCTAATATAGTCTTCAAACCCCATTTCAAATACATTGGGTTCTTTTTTTATTTCATAATCATAAAACACTGCGTACAGGTAGCTTAACCCTGATACATCTTCGATACATTTTAAATTATTGTTACCAATCCTTTCATTACTGTCAATTATCCTAAAAAGTAATTTTTTTTGAGATAAATCTTTTATTTCCTCTCTATCAAACTTCATCCCTATACAGCCTCTCCCTTTCTTCTTCCGTCAGTTTCCTATATTCACCTTCTTGTAGTTTGCAATCAAGTTCTACTTCGCCTATTGCCACTCTTCTTAGCATAACTACATAACATCCAATCGCTCTAAACATCCTCTTTACCTGATGTTTCTTTCCCTCACTAATAGTTATGCACCCATTTCCAACCATTTGAAGCAGGGAATTGTGCCCTACTTCTTCACATTCTTCCCGTCTCATAATGTCGCTAAACTCTGAATATTTACCATATCTAATAATCTCTATCTCGCAAGGCTTAGATATAATTTCTTCACCTCGCCCAATATTAACGCCCTCCCTCAAAGCATCAAGCTTTTCCTTATTAATTTCTCCATACACCCAGAAATAATAGGTTTTCTTAACATGATGCTTTGGATGCATAAGATACTGGTCAAACTGACCATCATTAGTAAATAATAATAGTCCTGTTGTGTCTTTATCAAGTCTTCCAACCGGAAATATTTCTTCACGAAGCTCTTCTTCAAAATAATCCATAACTGTCTTATGTACCATATCTTTTCTGGCAGTTATGCAGCCTTTGGGTTTATTAAACATATAATATAACAAATCACTCATAACTATTTTCTCATTATTATAGGAGCAAATTCAAGGTCAATTCTTCCTTCTTCTACCATAACCTCATCACCTGTTATAAGGTTAGTGTATATTCCATCTTCTATATCAGTCTCTATAAATCCATCCTGTCTCGCAAATGTAAATACACCTATAAGCTTGTCATCATTTCTCTCATAAGTTCCTATAACTGTATCAAATTCATCATATGCCTTAAGATTATAAGCACCATTAGCAAATATTTCTTCCTTCTTAATCTCATATAATTTGCTCATAAAACCTGATATATCCTTACCTGTATTCCAGTCTACCTTGTCATATTCAAAAAGACTTGGACACTTGTCATTAAGCATTTCCTGTCCTGCATAAACAAGAGGTGTTCCCTTTTCAAAATACATAAATGCAGTATAATTTTTTATAATATGCTCATCATCAATATAACTGCATATTCTTCTTGTGTCATGATTTTCAACACATCTAAGCTTCACATAATTATTCGGATAAATACAATCCTGTAAATTCAACATTTTCACAAGACTACTCAATGGTGTTTTCTTTTCAAGATAAGCTTCAAAATCTTCTCTTACATCATATCCATAACAAATATCGAATGCTTCGTACATTTCGCTATCTGTATGCCCAACCATTCCATTATCTCTAAGATATTTTACAAATCCCGGATGAACACTCTCAGCAAGCCAGATACAATTTTCACGAACCTCTCCCACTTCTTTTCTTGCCTGTTTCCAAAATTCTATAGGTACCTTTGGTGCCACATCACATCTAAATCCATCTACTATTTCTGCCCACATTTTAAGTGTATCAATCTGATACCTCCATAGCGCTTTATTTCCATAATCAAGGTCAATAACATCTCCCCAGTCACCCGCTCTGTTTCCAAATTCTCCTGCTTCGTTTCTGTAAAAATACTCCGGATTATGCTTTACTAACACTGAATCCGGCGAAGTATGATTATATACAACATCAATAATACATTTCATTCCCCTCTTATGTATCTCATCCACAAGTTTCCTAAAATCATCCATTGTTCCATAATACGGATTAACATCCCTGTAATTCTGAATTGCATACGGACAGCCAAGGCTTCCTTTTTTCTTTTCAACTCCTATTGGATGAATAGGCATAAACCAAATGATGTCCGTTCCCAGTGCTTTTATTCTGTCAAGATCAGAAATAACCGCAAGAAATGTACCCTCCTGCGTGTGATTTCTAACATAAACAGAATAAATTACCTGATTTCTTAATGAAATATCTGTATTACCTGCCATACTACTTTACCTCCTTGATTTTATTAGCAATTAAATTATAAAGCTTTATTGATAAGAGTGCACTAACTGCTCCCATTATAGCACCTACAATAACATCCGTTGGATAATGAACTCCTACATACAATCTTGAAAACGAAATTAATATACCTAATATCAATGCCGGAATTCCAAAACGCTTTGGTAACTCTTTAAACATTACTATTCCTGCTGCAATTGAACTTCCTGTATGCCCCGAAGGAAATGAAAAATCCGACTGCTTCCCTATCAGATTTTTAAGTCCTTCAACCACCTCATATGGTCTCGTTCTCTGAAATAAATTCTTAAGTATAAGATTATTAAAAATAATAGAGCCTATAAGTGCCATACCAACCATAATTCCAACTTTGCGTGTTTTCTTGAAGAATAACATAATAACTGCAAATAATATCCAAACAAAGCCTGCATCACCCAAACTTGTTATTATTTTCATTATCACATTCAAAAAATCATTCCTCAAATATTCTTGTATCCACAATAAAACATTTCCATCTAATTCAATTAACCAATCCATATTTTAATCTCCTATAATAATTTTTTTCTAAGTCCCTTTGGATAATGATTTTTCATTATCCCTCCCGCGAGCTTTCCCCATGCGATACTATATCCATCTACACAAATAAGATACCAGCCCTTTTCAGCTTCATATTCAAATGTTTCACCATTTATATATTTGTTAACTCTAACATCATCTGATTTTAAGTCTACAACCTGCTTGACCTCATCCTTTGTAAGTGCCAATGCAAGAGAATGTGATGGCTCAAACCTATTCTTCTTAAGTTCTCCCAAATGCAGTCCGGGACGTAATACCTTTAATCCTTTTAATGAAGGCGAATCCTTTGGCATAAGATAAATTTGTTCTCCAAATTTAACCACAACACCTTCAAATTTAATATTAAGAGCTTCATCTAAAAACTTAACACAATCCTTATATTCTTTTGAATTAACGCCTTTTTCACAACCATTTTTCAAACCATTTTTCGCATTTGCAGGATTACCTTCTTTTTTAAGTACCGCTGCAAAATGCCCCTCACCCTTTACCTTATGTGGCCAAAGCCTTTCCATTTTCTCAATTATGTATTCCGGATATTTTTCCACAAATCTTTCAATTGTGCCTTCATTTTCTTCTCTTGAAAATGTACAAGTCGAATACACTATTCTCCCACCGGGCTTAAGCATCTTGTGCGCATGACTTAAAATTTCGTCCTGTCGTTCTGCACATATTGCAACATTTTCCGGACTCCATTCATTACATGCATCTTCATTTTTTCTAAACATCCCTTCACCTGAACAGGGTGCGTCGACCATTATTCTATCAAAATATTCAGTAAATATTTTAGCCAGTGAATTTGGGGATTCATTAGTTACAATAGCATTTCTTATCCCCATTCGTTCAATATTTTCTGATAAAATTTTTGCTCTTGCCGGATGGATTTCATTACATACAAGAATTCCTTCTCCTTTCATATAACTTGCAATATGTGTACTTTTACCACCGGGTGCCGCACACATATCAAGTATTCTTTCTCCCTGCTTTGCTTCCATCAGTTCACCCGGAAGCATTGCACTTGGCTCCTGAATATAATACACTCCTGCTTCATGATAACAATGCTTTCCCGGAGTATCAGTTTTATTATAATAAAAACCATTTTCACACCACTTAACATTCTCCAATTCAAATGGTGAAGCTTTATAAAAATCTTCTTTATCAACTTTAAGAGTATTTACCCTAAGTGCCTGATATTTTTCGTCGTTAAAGCTTGTTAGAAATTCTTCAAACTCATCTCCCAGCATCTCTTTCATTCTGTCAATAAAAGCTTCAGGAAGCATTTATATCACCTCTCAATTAATAATCTCTCTTATCTGATTCTCAATTCTTTCAATTTCTTCTATAAATCCTTTTGCTGATAATCTTGTAGCACCATTTCCCCAAATAATACATTGCTCATGTCCGTCAGAGGTCGCTACAGTAACTCTATATTTCTTCCCAATTTCGTGCGTAACACGTTCAATGTAGGTGTCTGCCGTTTCAGCCTCTTTAGTATAGACTATATCAACATTGTTAAATCTTAGTATCTCTCCGGGATTTCCACTAACCTTATATGCATCAAATACTATAATTATATTAATTTGTCTATAGCCCTGATAATTAGAAACTTTTTCTATCAAGGCATCTCTTGCTCCCTGTAAATTAACTTTAGCTATATCCTTTAATTCATCCCATGCAAATATTATATTATATCCATCTATCAACAGATACTCCGGTTTGCTTGAAGACAAATGTGCAACACTATTTTTCTTTACATTAGCAATACTTGTGTTATCTCTTCTTGTCCATTTATTTCTATCTCTTTTAATCGCTCCATATGTTCTTTCAAATATTGCTTCCAGCTCTTTTTCATCATAACATGTTGTCTTACAATTGTGAATATTCTTAGCTTCTTTTACCTTATCAGCATTATTCTTCTTCAATTGATTTTCAACATGCATATATTCCTTAACCTTATCCCATTTTACCACAAATCCTGCTCCACCGGAACAAAAAATAGAAGAAGCCGGATCATTTATATCACTTTCAAAATCATAACCCTTTTGTTCTATAATTTCTTCTTCATTATGACATTTTCTATACCCATCTACATTGTAAAAAATCCGCCCCATACCTTTTGTGTATGCCATGACCTCTCTCTGATATCCATTCATTGTAACAACAGGCGCATACCCTGTAATTACCGTCATATTCCCTTCTGTATACGGTGTATCAAATTCTCCATACATACGTTGAATATCCGAAATTGCTCTTCCCACATTTTCAGTTGGAATTTCCAGTTTAAAACTATATACAGGCTCTAACAATATACTTTTTGCATGTGCCAGTCCATTTCTTACTGCTCTATAAGTTGCCTGTCTGAAATCTCCACCTTCTGTATGTTTTTTATGTGCTCTTCCGGCAATCAGTTCAAATCTTACATCCGTTATCTGTGAACCGGTTAATACTCCTCTGTGCATTTTTTCTCTTAAATGAGTCATAATAAGTCTTTGCCAGTTCCTATCAAGAACATCTTCACTACATGAAGTCTCAATATGAACACCACTTCCTCTTTTTAAAGGTTCAATAACAATATGCACCTCTGCATAATGTTTTAGTGGTTCATAATGTCCAACTCCATATGCAGAATCCACAATAGTTTCTTTATACACTACATTTCCCGTATCAAATTCCACACTAATTCCGTATCTTTCCTCTATGACTGATTTTAGTATCTCAATTTGTATATCACCCATTACCTTGGCATGAATTTCACATAGCTCTTCATCCCATGTAATATTTAGCTCCGGTTCTTCCTCCTCAAGTTCCTTAAGCTTTGGAAGAATAACATTAACACTTACAGCCTCCGGAATAATTATTCTATAGTTAAGTACCGGTTCAAGCAGTGGTTGTATTTCTCCCGCCTCTATTCCAAGACCTTCTCCTGCTCTGGTTTTATCAAGACCTGTTACTGCACACATACCGCCTGCTTCAATACTTGTAACCGTATTATATCCACCACCTGAATATATTCTTATCTGATCAACCTTCCCTGCTTCACCAAGCATTTCCTTAACCTTAAGTTCTCCTCCGGTAACCTTTATATATGATAATCTATTCCCATTCTCATCTCTTCCAATTTTGTAAACTCTTATGCCAAGCTTGTCAGGATATTCTCTCTCAATAAAATATTTCTCCATTCCCTTAGAAAGTTCTTCAACCCCTTCCTGCTTCAATGCAGATCCAAAGTAGCAAGGAAAAATCTTTCTGTCATTTATAAGATATGCTATATCCTCTTCACTTGGATTAATACCTTTAAGATACTCGTTCATAAGTCCCTCATCTGACATTACAATATTTTCAGTAAATTCATCACTATTTATATCAGAAAAATCAACACAATGTTCAGATAAATTCGCTTTAATATTCTTCATCAACAACTCTTTATCCGTACCTACCTGATCCATTTTATTTACAAAAATAAACACAGGTATCTTATACCTTAAAAGAAGTTTCCACAAGGTAAGGGTGTGTCCTTGTACACCATCCGAGCCACTTATAACAAGAATTGCGTAATCAAGAATTTGTAATGTTCTCTCCATTTCAGCTGAAAAATCAACATGCCCCGGTGTATCCACAAGTGTCACCTTAAATTTCCCCATATCAAGAACAGCCTGCTTAGAGTAAATAGTTATTCCTCTTTTTCTCTCAATCAGGTTATTATCAAGCAATGTATTACCATAATCAACTCTTCCTATATTTCTTATCTGACCATTCAGATATAACAAATTTTCTGATAAAGTTGTTTTACCCGAATCAACATGGGCAAGAATTCCTAAAGTCAACTTATCTGATATCATAAATATTTCACCCTTTACCTTTTAACAAAAGAGAGTTCCGTTTTCGGAACTCTCATATATAGATATATTAAATAATTAATTATTCATAGTTTCTTCAAGAGTTTCTATAATTCTCTTCATAGACTCTTCAAACTCTTCGTTATTATTATTATTAAAAATCAAAAGACCATCTTTACTATCAGGATCTTCAAGATTCTTAGGAATTTCAAAATTACATCTTGAAATATACTCGTCCCAATTCTCCAATTTCCATGTATCTCTATCTGAAGCTCTTGAAATCATTCTCTGATGTACTATCTCAGGATCTGTGCTAACCCAGATAATAACAAGTGTTGCTCCTTTCTGAGCCAAATCCTTTTTAAGCTTATCCATATATTCAAGATCTCTGATTTCCCTTGTAAATGGCGCATTAATTAATACCTTATCACTATATTCAAGTGCTTCTAATGCAAGATCCACTACACAATCATATTCATAATCTCTTATATGTTCCTCAAAAAAATCACTACTTCTGTTATATGGCTCACCAGCTACAACAAATATCTGTTTAGATAATGTAATAAGTGTATCCTTATCTAAATAAACTATAGGGTTAAGTCTCTTTGCAAGTTCTTTTGAAATATATGTTTTCCCACATGCAGGTGGTGAAGTTACTAATATAAGTTTCTTAGTCATAATTACCTCCAAAATCTCTAATGACACTTTCAATAAAGTATATCATATAACAAGTACAAAAGTCTAGCTTTTTTATCTTATTCCTTCAATATAATCTTTTATTACATCATATAATTTTTCCGGCTTAACCGGTTTTGATAAATGTTCGTTCATTCCTGCCTTTAGTATCTCTGCCTTATCAGAATCAAAAGCATTAGCTGTTAGTGCAACTATAGGAATACGTTTAGCATCTTTTCTTCCGCTTGCACGAATCCTTTGAGTTAATTCAATTCCACCCATAACAGGCATTCTTACATCCATCAAAATCATAGAATAATAATTTTCTTCAGATGATAAAAACAATTCCAAGCCTGCCACACCATTTTCAGCACAATCTACTATCAAACCTATTTTTTCCAATAGCTTTTTATAAATGATGATATTTATTTCATTATCCTCACACAATAATATATGTTTATCATTAAATATAATTTCTTCGCCCTTAATAATCTGCTCTTTTTCTTCTAAATATTTCTTATATTTTTCATCATATGAATGAGCATATCTGAATGATAACTTAAGAACAAATGTGGTTCCTTCACCTTTAACACTAAACACTTCTATTTTACCATTCATAAGGTCAACAAGATTCTTTACAATTGCCATTCCCAATCCTGTTCCAACCATTTCATTATTATATTTATTATTTTCCTGTGCAAAAGGATCAAAAATATAATGCAAAAATTCCTGACTCATACCTATACCATTATCAGAAATCGAAATATTAAAATGAACAAAATCTCCTTCTCTATTTACTTCATTAATATGAATAGATGCCTTGCCATCAGGCTTTGTATATTTAGATGCATTTGATAACAGATTGAAAAAAATCTGATTAAATCTTAACTTGTCCGTTATAATTATCAAATCATCATCAACCTTAATATTCATTTGGAAATTAATATTTCTACTATCAAACAACGGTTTTATAACCGCATTCAAATAATCCAAAAATTCTTGCAGTTCATAATATTCTTCATGCAAAACTATCTTATTGGATTCAATCTTTGCCATATCAAGAATATCATTTAACAATCCTAACATGAACTCTGAAGACAATTGTATCTGTTCCAGATATTCATGTACTTTGTCAATGTCATTTTCTTCTAATGCCAATGCTGTATTACCTATTATACTGTTCATTGGTGTTCTAATATCATGACTCATCTGTGACAAAAAATCCTGTTTGGCTGAATTAGCTTTTTCTAATGCTGCATATGCAACTTTTAGTTCCTTATGATGTTTAATATCTTTAAAATTTTTTAATATGTATCTTATAAGTAATATTATCAATACACATATGCAAAATATTCCTAAAACTATATATTCCATATTTCCCCTTTACCTATTCTTAAATTATAACGTTGTCCTCTTGTTTCTTATTATTTTTGTATAATGTCTGATATATAATATAAAAGTTATTGTCATACATAATGTACAGCTAACTGCTAAAATCACTAAATAACACCATTTCATATACGGAAAAAGAAATATTAATAGCATCGAAATATAAAAATATGCAGTATTTACTTTTCCATATATCTTTGCACCTTGATTTTTCTTTTCCTTCTTAACCGCCAGAAATGCAAATATACTTATCGCAAGTTCTCTGACAATAAACAAACCAAATATTAATATTATCCATTTATTTTTAATAATTAGGCAAATCAATAATATTAACTGTGTCAGCTTATCTGCAAACGGATCAAGTATCTTGCCTATCTCACTTATCATATTAAATCTTCTTGCTATCTGTCCGTCAATAAAATCCGTAAGTGCCGACAAAACTATAAGCGATGCAATAACAATAGTCTTATTATCAAAATCTATAAAAAGATATATAAACATTATTATAAATGCTAAAACTATTCTGGACATACTAAGTATATTAGGAATAGTCCATAATTTTTTATTTTCCATCGTTTCTCCCACTTTTTTACATTTAAATACTTATGTATTATATCATAAAATATAATCGTTTCAAATTGTTTCGTATTTTTTTAGCAATATATCGTTAATTTATTTTAAAACACTACAAAAATACCGACTCTTTTACAAGCCGGTACGATTCATTATTATACTTCAAATCCAATTAATGTTCCACCATCTTCTGCATAAAAACTGCATAAACCTCTGCAATGTGAAATCTTTATATCTACATTCGGAACAAATTCCATAATCTTAGATTTTATTGCTTTTGCTATCTCTTCATTATTACAATGAGTAATTCTTACTTTTCCATTAGTGTATCCAAGGTTTTTCATATTCTCTATTATACTTAAAACACTCTTTTTCTCACCACGAACCTTGTCTACAGGCTGCAAGGTTCCTTCCTCACTGGCTATTCCTACAAGTCTTATATTCATAATACCTGCCACAGTAGCAACAGACTTACTAACTCTGCCATTTCTTGCAAGATTAAGTAATGACTTAAGTGCAAATGCAAGCTTTGTTCTTTCTTTATATTTATCTATTGCATTAGCTATTTCTTCAAATTCTTTTCCTTCATTTATCAATTCCGCTAATTTCTCAACTATCATCGCCATTTCCGGTCCTGCTGATAACGAATCTATTACATAAACCTTTTTGTTAGGATAATCACTAATATACTGATTTTTAGCCACCATTGCCGAATTATAACTACCCGATAAATTACTTGAAATAGTTACTACAAATACCCAATCTGCTCCATCAAACGCAGAGATATAATCTCCCACACCCGGACATGCAGTGCTTGACTTTCCCTTATTATCTCTCATTTCTTTGACAAACTGCATAACATCAAGATTCTCATCATCTATGTATTCCTTAGTATCTGTCAAAATTCTAAGAGGAGCAGAAGCAAACTCAACTCCATCATAACTCAATAAATCTGCTGACGAATCAGCTACTATTCTAATACGCATATATACCTCCATATATATTTCGACATTTTATATTCTCGTTCGACACTCTAGTCGACATAGTTTTGATTACTACATTTCGTTTTTATAATAACAGTATATTAATACTCTGTCAACTGCTTTTTTATTCATCGACAAAAACAAAAAGGTATAAGACATTACCATCTTACACCTTAATATTCCTAATATCATCAAGCTCCGGCATAAGCTCCTCCGACATTACTCTTAATACTTTTTCAACAGTTTCAATCTCTTCTTCCGTAAATCTGGATTTTATTCTTTCTGACACCTCATCAATATAGGATGTTGAAAGATTATAATACGACAGATATTTATCCGTTACCTCAAGATGAAATTCTCTCTTATCGTCCTCTGACTGCACCTTTTTAAGATATCCTTTTTTAATAAGAGAATTAATCTTATATGCTGCATTTGGTGATGAAATGTTAATGAACGACGCAAACTCGCTAACTGTCGGATTATCCATCGCATATATCGTCTCTATACAAAAAGTCTCAACTGTTGTAAGTGAGGTTTCACGACTTTGAATTTTCTCAAACAAACTTTTATAAAATTTTAACTTAAACTTCATATACACTTTTACAAACTCTTTATTAAACATAAAATCCACCCTGCCTTTTAGAAGTCATAATTATATACTATAGCAAAAGAAAATATTATGTCAAATATTTTTGTTATTGAATTGCAAATGTCAATTCAGCATTAACAGCAACTTCACCATCTACTTTTGCCACTGCGGTTCCAATGCCTACCTGACCTTTTTTATCTACAATCTCACAATATAACTCAAGCACATCACCCGGTACTACCTGTTTACGAAATCTTGCCTTTTTTATTCCACCAAAGAAAACAATTTTTCCCTTGTTTTCTTCCTCTGCAAGCATTGCAACTGCTCCCGTCTGTGCAAGCGCCTCAATAATAAGAACTCCCGGCATTACATGTTTTTGCGGAAAATGTCCCATAAACTGCATTTCGTTTGCTGATACACACTTTATACCCTTTGCCCATTTTCCTGGTTCAAAATCAATAACCTTATCCACTAAAAGGAATGGATATCTATGTGGTAAAATTTCCTGAATCTGATTAGAATTTAATTCCATATATTTCTCTCCTATTGATACTTCTTAACTATTATACTTGCATTATGCCCACCAAATCCAAGTGAGTTAGACATTGCATATTCAATCTCTACATTTCTTCCTTCATTAGCTACAATATCAAGGTCACATTCCTCATCAGGAACACTATAGTTAATTGTAGCAGGGACAAATCCTTCTTTAACTGCTAATGTAGTTATAATAGCTTCAATCGCTCCACTTGCTCCTAACAAATGACCTGTCATAGACTTAGTTGAACTCATCATTACACTGTTTGATGCATCTCCAAATGCAAGTTTCACAGCTCTTGTCTCCCCTTTATCATTCATTGGCGTGGAGGTTCCATGTGCATTTATGTAAGAAATTTTTGACGCTTCTATTCCTGCTTCTTTCATCGCTAATTGCATACATTTGGCTGCACCACTTCCATCTTCTAATGGTGCTGTTATATGATACGCATCACAATTTGCACCATATCCAACAACTTCACCATATATTTTGGCATTTCTGGCAAGAGCATGTTCAAGTTCCTCAAGAACAAGAATACCTGCACCCTCTCCCATTACAAAGCCATTTCTTTCTTTATCAAATGGAATAGATGCCCTCATTGGATCCTCACTCTGTGATAAAGCTTTAAGCGAAGTAAATCCGCCAATACCAGACTCTGTAATACTACTTTCTGTACCACCGCATAACATAACCTCTGCATATCCGTCTTTAATATATCTAAAGCTATCACCAACAGCATTTGTACCACCTGCACAAGCTGTTACCACACTGTTACACATACCATGAATACCATGCTCAATAGCTATTCTTCCTGCTGCCATATTAGAAATAGACGCAGGTATAAAATAAGGTGAAATTCTATCAAATCCTTTTTCACTACCCTTACTATATTCTACCTCTATAGTACCAAGACCACCAATACCACTTGATACTATAACACCGCATCTATCTGAATCTGTTTCAAATTTAATACCAGAATCCTCTACAGCCTCCCTTGCCGCAATAAGTGCAAACGCACAAAATTTATCCATTTTTCTTAATTCTTTTTTATCTATGTAATCTTCAAAATTAAGATTCTTAACTTCACCGGCAACCTTGACTTTTCTGTTAGATACATCATAATGTGTAATCTTATCAATACCACATTTTCCTGCCTTAATGCTTTCCCATGTATCACTTACACTATTTCCTATAGGTGTAACTGCACCCATTCCTGTAATTACAACTCGTCTCATACTGCCATTCCTCCATCTACACAAATTGTCTGACCTGTTATATAAGAAGCTTCCTTAGATGCCAAAAATGCCACTGCATTCGCAATGTCCTCAGGCTTTCCTGCTCTCTTTGCAGGAATTGCACTAAGCATTGCTTCCTTTACCTTATCTGATAGAACATCAGTCATATCAGTTTCAATCATTCCCGGTGCTATTGCATTAACGGTAATATTTCTTGATGCCAATTCCTTTGCAACTGATTTAGTAAGGCCAATAATTCCCGCTTTACTTGCAGCATAATTAGTCTGACCGGCATTTCCTCTCACACCAATAACACTGCTTATATTGATAATTCTTCCGTATCTCTGCTTCATCATTAATTTTGAAACCACTTTTGTACAGTTAAATGTTCCCTTAAGATTAATGTTAATTACAGCATCGAAATCCTCTTCAGTCATTGCCATAACAAGCTTATCTCTTGTAATTCCAGCATTATTAACGAGGATATCAATATTTCCAAAGGCCTCTGCCGCCTTTTCAACCATACCATTGACTTCTTCTGTATTTGATACATCAGCCTTGTAGATAATAGCATTTACACCATATTTCTTACATTCTTCAGCAGTTTCCTTTGCCGCTGCTTCACTTCCTGAATAGTTAACAAGTACATTTGCACCATTTTTTGCAAGTTCAATAGCAATAGCTCTTCCTATTCCTCTGCTTGCTCCTGTAACTATAGCTGACTGACCTTTTATATCCATATTGTCACCATACCTTTCTATCTGCCAAACATCTCAATTACTTTATTTATATCTTCTATATTTTCAACAGCATAAGCCGTTATATTGTCAGATGTTCTCTTAACAAATCCGCTCAACGCTTTACCCGGACCAATTTCAATAACCGTATCCACACCCTTTGCTTCAAGATATTCTATGGTTTTTTCCATATAAATACTGTTAGCAACCTGTTTAACTAATATATCTTTAATATTTTCATCAGCTTGTAATTCCTTAGCTGTAGTATTAAACACAACAGGATATTTCATTTCATTAAAATCCATATCTGCAAAATATTTATTAAGCTCCTCTGCTGCCGGATTCATATATTTAGTATGAAATGGTCCACTTACCTTAAGTGGCATACATCTCTTAGCTCCAGCTTCCTTAGCCTTCTCTTCTGCCTTGGACACAGCTTCATTATCACCACATACTACATACTGACCTTTGCAATTATAGTTAGATACCGCTACATATCCATTTCCTTCATTACAGATTTCTTCGCAAATCTTATCAAGAATCTCACTGTCTAATCCCATAACAGCACTCATCTTACACTCTATACCCTTTGCAGCCTCTTCCATGGCATTTCCACGAAATGCAACTAATTTAACAAGTGTTTCCTCATCAAATACTTCTGCACAATTAAGCGCGCTGTATTCTCCAAGACTTAGACCGGCTACATATTCAGGCTCTATACTATTTTCTTTAAGAACCTTTGTTACACCAGCTGCAAACGCTGCCATACATGGCTGAGTAAATTTTGTTTGCGATAAATCTTCCATAGGTCCTTCAAACATCAATTTCTTCAAATCAATATCTACTACTTTCGAAACCTTATCTATAACATTCTTAAATGTTTCATTATTATCATAAATATCTTTACCCATTCCTACCTTCTGACTTCCCTGTCCTGCGTATAAAAATGCCAGTTTCATCTGTAATTCCTCCATTCTGTTACATATCAAAATTTGATAATGTTACTTTTGCTCCTGTATACATATCCTCAAATATTTCTGATAAAGTACGAATTTCCTTAAGCTGACCTGCTACCTGACCTGCCATAAGCGAACCTGTCTGTGTGTCTCCATCAATTACCGCTCTTCTAAGTGAACCAAGTGTATATTTCTCAAGTTCCATTTTATCCGCGCCTTCTTTTTCTCTTCTGACATATTCTCTAGCCATCTGATTCTTAAGAATTCTTACTGGTGTTCCGCCAATTCTTCCTGTTACAACAGTATCATTATCCTTAGCTTTAATTACTGCATTCTTGTAATTTTCGTGAATTGGACATTCCTTACTGGCAAGCAAACATGTTCCAAGCTGAACGCCACTGGCTCCGAGAGCAAATGCAGCAAGAAGCTGTCTTCCGTCCGCAATACCACCTGCTGCAATAACAGGTATATTTAAGTTATCCACCATCTGAGGAATAAGTGCCATAGTTGTCATTTCACCAACATGACCACCACTTTCAGTTCCCTCTGCTATTATGTAATCAACTCCACCTGCTTCAAGTCTCTTTGCAATTGCCACACTTGACATTACAGGCATTACTATAGTTCCGTTTTCTTTCCACTTATTAACGTGCTTTCCAGGATTTCCTGCTCCGGTAGTTACAACCATAATTTTTTCTCTATATACAAGTTCAGCCATCTCATCCGCCTGAGGATTCATAAGCATAATATTTACACCAAACGGCTTATTTGTAAGCTGTCTACATTTATGTATATTTTCTTCAAGCATCTCAACTGTCATTCCGCCTGCGCCAATAAGTCCCAAGCCACCTGCATTTGATACCGCAGCAGCAAATTCTCCTGTTGCAATATTTGCCATTCCGCCCTGAATAAATGGATATTTAATACCTAAACGTTCATTAATCATCATATTTGTACACTACCTTTCTTATTAACATTCAAGAAGCATTCCACCCCAGGTGAAACCAGCTCCAAATCCTACCATTATTATCGTTTTACCTTTTGCCAACAAACCTTTTTCATACATTTCATCAATAGCAATCGGTATGCTTGCAGCAGATGTATTACCATATTGTGACATATTCATGTAGAATTTATCAGTTTCACAATCAAACTGCTTAATAATAGTTTTAATTATTCTTTCATTTGCCTGATGACATATAACATAATCAATATCCTGAATAGTTTTATCTGTTTTTTCAAGCAGTTCATTAATAACATTTCCAACCGTACTGACAGCAAATTTAAAAACCTTTTTTCCATCCATATCAATATATTGATTTTCCATTGCCTGTCCAGGACATATAAGTGCGGTGGTATTACCATCCGAACCCATAACAGTTGCATAGTTGGCCGTTACATTCTTTTCTATCACCGCCGCTCCTGCGCCATCACCAAATAATACACAGGTATTTCGGTCTTCCATATTAAGTCTGGTAGAAATCTGTTCACTTCCAATTACAAGAGCATATTTTTCTCCCGAACTATTTAAGATTCCCTCCGCTACATTTAATGCATATAAGAACCCTGTACATGCAGCATTCAAATCAAATGCCATTATGTCATTTCTAAGTCCTAATTCCTTCTGCACCAGACATGCCACCGAAGGAAATGCATAGTCCGGTGAAAATGTAGCAACTATTACCATTCCTATTTCATTAATATCAATATCACCTTTTTCTATGGCTTTCCTTGCAGATTCTACAGCTAGCTGCCAGTTCATTTCTCCATCACAGAAATATCTTTGCTTAATTCCTGTTCTGCTGGATATCCATTCATCACTTGTATCTACAATTTTACTCATATCGTCATTTGTCATAACCTTGCCCGGCAATGCTCTTCCTGTAGATACTATTCGTATTGCACTCATGAAGCTACCTCATTTCTATTTTTTTATCATTCCAAATTTTCTATCTATTTTTCTAAATTTCTGGTATCTGTGTTTTGCCAACGCATTTCCAGACATTCCTATATATCTCTTTAATTCTCTTCTTAAAAATTTATCAATAACTTCATATCCCCTACGTGGATTTGTTTGAATTCCACCCTTTGGCTCAGGTATTACCCTATCTATAATACCAAATTCCTTAAGTTCTTCTGCTGTCATCTTCATAATTTCACAGGCTTCAGCACTTCTAGCAGAATCCTTCCAAAGTATGGACGCAAATCCTTCCGGAGAAAGTATTGAATATACCGCATTTTGAAGCATAACAACTGAATTTGCCACACCAATAGCTAAAGCTCCGCCACTATTCCCTTCACCTGTAATGATGGCAATAACCGGAGTCTTTAACGAACTCATTTTAGCAATCGACTCGGCTATGGCAATACTTTGACCATTTTCCTCTGCCTGTATACCCGGATATGCCCCCGGCGTATCAATAAATGTTATTATTGGTCTGCTAAATTTCTCTGCCTGTTTCATAAGCCTAAGTGCTTTTCTATACCCCTCAGGCTGAGGCATACCAAAGTTACATCTTACTTTTTCTTCAATATCTCTACCCTTTTTATGACCAATAACTGTTACCGGTATATTGTGAAATAATCCTATTCCTCCAATAATACCTGCATCTTCACCACCTAATCTGTCACCCTTTAACTCTACAAAGTCATCAAAAAGTGCTTCTATATAATCATCTATCTTAGGTCTGTTATTATCTCTAACAATCTTTACCTTTTCATAAGCTTCCATTACTATTTCCATCCTTTTTATGCAAACCTAATAATGTTCCTATTACATCTTTTAATTCTTCTCTTTGGACAATTCTATCTACAAAACCATGTTTCTCCTGAAATTCCGAACGTTGAAACCCATTTGGTAATTTTTCCTTTATAGTCTGTTCTATTACTCTTGGTCCTGCAAATCCTATTAATGCTTGTGGCTCAGCCAAAATAATATCTCCAAGCATTGCAAAGCTTGCACTTACACCACCCATAGTCGGATGTGTAAGAACTGATATAAATAGTCCGCCTTTTTCTGAAAACTTCTCTATTACCGCGCTCGTCTTAGCCATCTGCATAAGAGAAAACATTCCTTCCTGCATTCTTGCACCACCGCTGGCACTTACTGCCACAACCGGAAGATTATTTTTCATTGCATATTCTACTGCAAGCGTAAATTTCTCTCCCACCACTGTTCCCATACTTCCCATCATAAATTTTCCGTCAAGAACAATTATCTCTGCCTTATATCCATTTATCTTACCAACACCGGTAATAATCGCATCATTATTTCCAGTTCTTTCCCTGCCTGCCTTTAGCTTATTTTCATATTCCGGAAACCCAATAGGATTTCCGGAACTTAAATTTGCTTTCTGCTCCTGAAATGTAGAATAATCTACTAACTGTACTACTCGTCTTCTAGCAGATATAGGCAAGTGGTAATTGCAGTTTGGGCACACGTATAATTTGCTTTTTAACAAAGCCCTGTTATATTCATTTTTACATGATGGACATTCAATATCCTTATGCTTTTCTTCCTTCTTATTGCCAGATATTTTTTCACTTCTAAGTTCTTTAAGACTTGTCAAATGATTTCTTCTGGCACCAAACAAATTATTCATTATTTGTTTTCTCCATTCTCAATATTCCACTCCAACAATTCTTCCATATGTTCTTCTAAAAAACCGGTATTATATTTTCCCATAATATATTCCGGGTGATACATTATGATATACTGAAAGGCTTCATTTGTTATTACGCCTTCTATGATAAATTCTTCAATAGCACACCGCATTTTTCTAATAGCTTCTAATCTGTTAGGTGCGTGAACTATGATTTTAGCAACCATCGAATCATAAAAAGGACTTATCTCATATCCCGAATATGCTGCTGTTTCAACCCTCACACCATTCCCCGCCGGCAAATGCAAAAAACCAATCTTACCGGGCGAAGGCTTAAATCCCTCCCTTGGATTCTCTGCATTTATTCTACACTCAATTGCATGACCTTTTAACACAACATCTTCCTGTTTTACGCTAAGCTTAAGTCCTGCAGCTATTCTTATCTGTTCCTTCAATAGATCAATTCCGCTTACCATCTCTGTTACCGGATGTTCAACCTGAATTCTTGTATTCATTTCAATAAAATAAAAGTTTTCATTGTCATCTAATACAAATTCTATTGTTCCGGCACTATAATAACCTGCTGCCTTTGCTGCTCTGACTGCGGCATCACCCATTTTCTTTCTGAGCTTTTCCGACAAAACCTTTGAAGGGGATTCTTCTATCATTTTCTGATTTCTTCGCTGAATAGAACAATCTCTTTCACCTATATGAATTATATTTCCAAACTTATCACCTAAAATCTGAAACTCAATATGATGAGGCTTTAGGATAAGTTTTTCAATATACATATCACCATTTCCGAATGCTGACTCTGCTTCAGCTTTGGCGGTATTAAATGCATTTTCTATTTCTTCTCGTGAAAATGCCTTTCTCATACCTCTTCCACCACCACCTGCAGATGCCTTAATTAAAACCGGATATCCAATTTCATCAGCTATTCTTTTGGCTTCTTTTGAATCCTTTACCAAATCCCTTGAACCTGGTACCACCGGAACCTTATGTTCCATCATAAGCTTTCTTGCTGACTGCTTATCACCCATATTCTCAATAATTTCTGCACTGGGACCAATGAAAACTAATCCGTTTTCTTCACATTTTCTTGCAAAATCTGCATTTTCTGATAAGAATCCATAACCCGGATGTACAGCTTCACATTCTGTCTTTAAGGCGATATCAACTATAATGTCTTTATTAAGATAACTCTTAGCCGCATTGGCAGGACCTATACATATAGGATATGTAGCAAGCTGTACGGGCAAAGAGTCTTTGTCAGGTGTAGAATATACAAGAACTGTCTCAATCTCCATTTCTCTACAGCATCTCAATATTCTTAATGCAATTTCACCTCTGTTAGCTATAAGAATCCTTTTAAACATTAATTATTTACCCCCATCAATTACAATTAATACATCATCAAAGCTTACAAGTTCTTCATTAGATGCAACTATCTGAGACACAACTCCATCTTCCGGTGCAACAATGTCATTCATAATCTTCATAGCCTCTATTAAACCGATTACATCACCCTTCTTAACTTTTTGCCCCACCTGTACAAACGGCTCACTTTCAGGCGAAGGCGCTCTATAAAATGTTCCTGCAATCTTAGCCTTTACTTCAATCCCGTTAGTAGCATCAACTGTCTTTTCCTCAGGTTCTTTTGTATGTCTTACAACTTTATACTCAGGTTCTTCGCTATTTTTCTTACACATAAGCTTTGCGCCATCTATTTCAAGCTGTAATTCTGATATATTTGAATTTTCAAATCTATCAAGCAAATCATAAACATCCTTAATATTCATTAACTGTCTCCTCACGAATTATTTGTTGTTATCAATGTACTCAACAATATCCTTAACTGTCGTAAATGTCATTAGATCCTCATCAGAGATAGAAATATTAAATGCTTCCTCTAATGCCATATTAAGTTCTACAGCGTCAAGCGAATCTGCACCGATATCATCCTTTAAGCTTGCCTCTAATGTAATCTTATCCTCTGCGCAACTAAGTGTCTCCATAATAATTTCTTTTACTTTTTCAAATGTCATTTTTTTTTCTTCCTTTCAAATTTAATTTGTGTAAATAATTTTACTTAAATTTTTTTAACTAAAATTATTGAACTTATTCTATGACATTGTTAATATAATGTCAAGTATTTTTTAGTTTAAAAAAACAAAAAAATAAGAATGGGTTTTTGTCCATCCTTATTTTTATAAATAGAATATTAAGTCCGACTTATAACATTTCTTTAACTTCATCATAAAACAGATATCTGGACTTTTCAGTTCTCTTAATATAATACAGAACCTTATCCGCATAGCTTATTGCTTCATACATACTCTTTCTGAGTTCATGTAAATTAACTTCCGGAAGCAGATATATGCCTACTGATACTGATAACCTTCTATTCATCGGAACGTTTACATTTTCACCTAAAGCTTTACAAACTTCCGGTTCAAATCCTTCTTTTTCATCAATAGAACAATATATACTTTGTGCCATTTTATCTATTTCATCTTTATCACTTGAATTTATAATCATTAAAAATTCGTCGCCACCATATCTTACTGCAAAGCCTTTATTATCAGTACATATCTTATCTATTATATTAGCAAAGCCGCATAGTACTATATCTCCTATATCATGACCATATGTGTCATTATAATATTTGAAATTATCTAAATCTGCATACATAATTGCAAATTCATTCTTTTTATTCGTTTTTGCATTCATACAATAGTACTGATCCATCTGCTCACTTAGTCCTTGTCTGTTTAACAGACCAGTAAGCATATCGGTGACAGCAAGCTGTGATAATCTCGCATTAGCCTTTTGTAATTTGAAATTAATCTGTTTGATTTCCTGCTTATCTTCAATTCTTTCAATCGTTGCTAAAAGCTCTCTAAAGAAAAACATAAATATCGGTAATTCATCTTTATCATATGCAATCTTACTATTAAGTGAATTCCAGCTATCCTTTAAAATAGAATATGTAATAAATATGCTGTCCAAATTTTCGTTCTTATATATTGGTGCAAATATCACTGAATTAATCCTGTCACAATACAAAACATTATCAATTAATTCTTTATACTCATAATAATTGATTTCTGTTCGCGATGTAATTACTTCTGTTCTATTATTTTTGAAAAAGTCAACTACATAATTTAATTTTTCTTTATCTATAGCTCCGTCAGTATGTTTAATAACCGGTATACCTTTTTCAAACCTTATGAATAAAACATAATCCATATTAAAATAATTTTTAAATGTACCAATTGATGTCTCAATAAGCTTTTCTAATGTATCATCAAAGTTATCTGCTGTTTTCTGCCATACAGAAAGAAATTCCATATTATGTTTTTGTCTTTTATATGAATATTGCACAGCTAGTGATTTAACATTACTTTCCACCTGTAACAACGTTATTCCTTCAAGTGACAAATTCCATACCGAAGGCTTATTTTCTGTTTTGCCGATAAATCTATATAACATTTCTAATTTTGAAACATAACCTTTTTCCTCGCAAAACTTAATACATTCATTAATAATATTTTCAGCCTTTTCATTTTCACCCATATGCCTGTAAAGAATTGCTTTATCCATACAGAACTGGGTAGCCGAAAAGAATAAAAAGCCTGTAGATACTTCCATATATTTCTGTGCATTTTTAAACTCATCTAATGATTGCTCATACTTACCATCTTCCATCAGCATAAGCGCATTATTATAGTGACACAAAAATAAATCATCATCCCATAAATAAAATGCACTATCTCTCTTTGCATTAACATCTGTAGTATATAAATGATCAAGATACTGTAATGACGATTGAAGCGTCAACTTACAACTATACATCACACCCATTCTATAATAACATAATGCCAGCAAACCAAACAGTTTAGAAATATTACAAATTCTCAAGCTGTCTATTTTAAGAATTTTAACAATAGACAGACATACCTCTAAACACTCAGACGCTAACTTATATTCACTTGCAAGCATTGCATTAATAGCTATATTATACAAAGTTTCACCCACATACTCAGGTTCATTTAACTTATCAAAAATAATAAGAGCCTTGTTATAATACTCATTTGCCTTATCAAATTTCTCCGCTGCACAATTATTATATCCTTGGCCGTTATAGATATTTGCTATTTCAAACTCATTGTTTTTAATCAATTCAACTTTTGTTAATAAAATATAATAATAATTACAAACATCCAGTAACCCATTTGTAGATGCAAGCATTATATTTTTCTTGTATCCCTCTATCAAAAGTCTTTCATTACCCATACTTTTAGCAAGATTGATACCTTTGTAAAAATACTCTAAGTTTTCTTCAAGCTTATCAATATCATTAAATTTATCTGCCGTATTATCAAAAGCAAACACATATATATGCGCTAACTGATTATAATAACCATATTTTTTTGCATTTTCCAAAAGAATACTTGGAACCTCAGAGTGTCTGTCAAGAAACAATGTTTCTTTCCAGCCCGAGTATACTGCTACAAAATGAGCAAGTTCTGCTCTGAACATATCAAATTCATTTCCCTGCTCATTTGCTATATCATAACATTCCATAGCCATTTTTTTAGCTTCTTCATTAAGTCCTGATAACATATATATCTTCGACCAGATATACCTATTCCTAAATTCCATTTCTTTATCATCAGGTGTTATTATACTCTTCATCGCTTCTGCATATATCATTGCATCAGAATTATTATCAAGCATAAGAGCAATTTCTGTGTATAATTCCATAAAAGAAAATGCATACTCCTGCGATATATCAAGCTTCTCTACCTCTATTTTTTTATAAATAATATTAAGGTAATATTCTGCCTGGCGAATTGCAAGTAAATGATACATATTGTATAACTTTTCCAAATATTCAGGCATTTTCTCCAACGAGAACACAAAGTTTCCTCTAAAATCAGAAATCATCTGTTCCTCATTAAAATTCCACTCAACAATACAATCCTCACGAGAAAGATAATCAATATACTCTTCCCATAATTCTTCTATATGCTCTGGCATACGGCTCATTTCATTGTAGGTTGACATAACAGAAATATTATTGTATTTTTTATTTCCAAGCATACCTCTTAGAATCCTTATAGTTGATTCACTTGCATTGTTAATTCTGTTAAATACAAAGACTATTTTTTCATCCAAAGAAATATATTCAAGCATATTATCAATGGATCTCTCCATCATACGACCTTCATATTTAATTTCACTTATAAGCACTTCATCCGCACGCTTACAAATTCCTGTCTCAAAAAAGGACTTAATAACAGATCTATGCAAATGATAAACTCCACATTTTTCAAGGAATTCATCCACAGATATATCATATTTTTCATAATATATGTCTTTAATGCACGACAAAAATGGCTCATAGGCATTCGCCATAACAGAACCATCAAATTCATGATATACATATCTTATTCCATTATTATTAACAAAGCTTTTTTCCGCTATATCCTGCTTTAAATCCAATGAATTATAATGCCGTATAAGCATTACCTCTGCCTTACCAATCAAAAGATTCTGCGTAACTGAATTAATTAAATTCGAAATATATTCAGCATATTTATCTTTCATTGTAAACTCCTTATTGAGATAATTTTAAACATCGTAAATATACTACGATTATATCATATATGTTCATTCTTTAAAAGGACTATTTACCTAATCTTTTATCTATTAAACTTGAAAGTTTTCTCATTTCGTCCTTTTCAACTTTGCACACTTCCCTATCATAAGTATACAAGCCATTTATTTCCTCTTCCACATCACTAAGCTGAGTATAAATACATCCACACAAACCATTTTTTATCACTGGAATAACCATTGCTTTATACATATCAATTATGCGCACTGTCAATTCTCTGCTATCCTTGCAATTACCATATCCATAACTCTTATTTTCTTTAAATAAATGTCCTTCTACCTTATAGGTAAAGCCTCCACACTCAGATAATAACATTGGGCGGTATTTAGGTTTTAATTTCTTATTTCTAAAATAGACATGTTCACTATCAAAATCACTCTTTCTTGTGGCAAACCATCCCGAAGCTGTATCATACAATCTCGTTGGGTCTGTTTCTTTTGCCAGCTCATACATTCTGTCTCCATCAAACTGCCCCCAGCCCTCATTAAAAATAGTATATGCCACAACAGACGGATGATTGTGCAGGTGATTTATTGTCTTCTTCATATATTTTTCAAAAAATACTTTTCGTTTCTTCTCTTTTGCAGATTTCTTCATATCATTTCTTTTTTTGAAACCAACAGTCGGAAGAGCTGTGTCCGTCAAAAAAGAATATTTGCCACTATTAACCATATCCTGAATCACAAGCATTCCATATTTATCACAAAAATAATAAAATTGCTCAGGTTCAATTTTAATATGCTTTCTCAATGTATTTAAACCAAGCTCTTTCATGTATAAAACATCATTTTCATATGCTTTACTGCTCTCCGGTAAAAATATACCATCCATAAAATATCCCTGATCAAGAACTCCATGCATAAATATCGGTTCATCATTAAGACAAACACGTGGTACCAGATTAATTTCTTTAATTTCTATTTTTCTAAGTCCAAAATATGTCTCAACCTTGTCTTCACCTGACAAAATCGTCATATCATATAAGTAAGGATTTTTCACAGACCATAATATCGGAATGATTTCATTCCCATCATCATCCTTAACATTCTTAAATTCGATTCTTCCTTCTTTCGCACTAAAGCTTTTTGATAATTTTCTGCCATTTTCTAAATTAATAACCGCACTAAATCCATCAACATCTCCAACTATTTCTATATCAATTCCCGTCATATCAGGTGTGATTATAATATTATTGATATATCTTTCAGGTAGATTTTCAAGCCAAACCGTCTGCCATATACCACTAACCGGAGTATACCACATACCGGATGGATTCTTAGACTGCTTGCCATATGGATATTCTATTGATAAATCATCTACCACCTTAACCAGAAGTATATTTTCTTTGTCTTTTTTCACAACGTCTGTTATATCAAATGAAAATGGTAAATATCCACCTTCATTATCTCCGAGGTATTCATTATTGAGCCACACCTCACATATTTGATCAACCGCTCCAAAATGCAATAAAATCTTAGGCAAAACAAAGTTATCCGGCACATAAAACTCATACCTATATTCTAATCTGTCGTGTATTTCTCCTTCGTATTCCGATAATTCTGACTGTGGTGGAAAAGGTACTATTATCCTGTTGTCATTGAGTTTCCACTCACCATTAAGAATTTTAAATATCTCCCTTTTTAATTGTGGTCTCGGATAATCCGACCATGGTATATTTTCTGAATTCATTTATATCTTCCTTTCGTCAATCCGGTATGCTGTCTCTTAAACACAACGCACCATACCCTTGTCTTTTTGAAGGCACATTTTCATTTCCGATTGGTACTGCTCCCTTTATCAAGTACGCTCTTACCTTTTCTCCATACAAATACGGATCATTATCTCTAACAATCCCCCATTCCATCATTAATGCTGCCGCCCCTGCAACAAATGGAGTTGCCATTGAAGTTCCCGTTCTATATGTTGTTCCTCCTCCCGGCGATGCAGACAAAATATCTACTCCCGGAGCAACTATATCCGGTTTCACATTATTATAAACCCTTGTGTAACCCCTTCCTGAAAAATCTGCAACTGATAAATTATTTCCATCATACGCTCCAACAGTTATAACATTGTTCGCTGTAGATGGTATTGTCAGCGATATATCCGGATCAGGTCTTAAAAACTTAGTCCGTGCTGACAAAACACTATTTACAGGCATCCACATATCATATCTTCCTATGATAATATTAACTCCTGTAAGGCTAATTGTCCATATACCCGGAGTAACAAATGAATCCTTAGGAATAAATTCTATAAAAACCTCCTGAAACTGACTATACGGACTCGGCTCACCATAATAAATAAACAATATACTGTCTTCCATATCATATCTTCCAGAGCCAATAATATTGTCAATTCTTATGGTTTTGTTCATATCCGGCAAGCTTATATCAATCAATATATCATCCGAATAACTTTTCCATAGTTGAATTGAAAAAGCACCCTGATATTCACCAACCCCAAATTCAACGTCAACTCTTTCTCCTGTCTGAACATTTCCACCCGCATGCCCTGCATATGCACCTTCGTTTCCTGAGCCAACAGCCATAACAACCTTTCCATTATTGACTATATTATCTATAAATGTTTCGATTAATGTAGTTCCATCATGAGAACCATATGTATTACCAAAGCTAACATTTATAGACATTGGAACATTTAATTTCAGTGCCTCCTCAATTGCATAATTTATAGCCTGCATAAGCTCGCTGGTTCTTGGGAACCCCTCTCTTCGCCCTTTACCTAATTTGATAACAAGCAATTTACTTCTGGTGGCAATTCCTATATTATTATTTTTATTCTGTGCAAAATTTCCAGCCATAATACCAGCCACATGAGTACCATGACCACTCAAATCTCTGGATGGCACAATTTCGTACATAGCACTCATACTGCCCTGATTAAGTGCTTTGTTAATATCTTCTTCTGTATATTCCGAACCTATTTTATAACCATCAGGCGGATTATCACTTTCTATAGTCTGATCCCATAATTTATATATTCTGGTTGTACCATCTTCATTTCTAAATGCAGGATGACTATAATCAATTCCGCTATCTATAACACAACAAATTACTCCTTCACCAAACAAACCACCCCCACCCATCAGGTCCGTTTGAACATCGTTTATACATGAAACTCTAATTCCATTATTCACCTCATAAAATACTCTTTTAGGAATTTCTATATATATTATTTCTTCATACTCAGATAACATTTCTATCATACTCTCTTCTACTTCGAGTATTGCGTAACCACCAATGAGATAAACAATATCTATTCCCATCTCTCGAAGAAAATCCAAATCTCCATTATATCTGACAATCAGTTCCCATCTGTTTGTTTCTTTATCAAAAGCCTCGTTTACCTCTGTAAATTTATCTCTGGTATCATTTGTCATATCTATTGCAAGATTAAGAACAGGTTCAAGTTTTTGATTTTCCATTTATACACACCCATAAATGCTATTAACCTATTTTATGACTCCTTATTATTTTTATGTGTATTTCTGTACTCCTTTGGAGTTATTCCAAGCTTGTTTTTAAACACTTTATTGAAATAAGATATGTTATTATATCCACATTCCATAGCAATAGTTAGTATTGATGAATCTTCATTTATCAGCTTATCTGTAGCCTTTGTAAGTCTATAGTCATTTATATATTCATTCGGAGTCTTCCCTGTGATTTTTTTAAATATATGGGACATATGATACACACTAATATTCGCACATTCAGCAAGATCTTCTAAATTTATTTTTTCTCCATAATAATCTTCTATATAATTTATAATACTTCTTATCTGTGCGGAGGTTCGCTTATTGGATGTACTATTTTCTATTTTGCTATACAAACCATTTTCATAAAAATAATGAATAAATTCCAATAAAAGAATCTTAATTTTAAGCTCATAAGCAATCTCTTTATGCAAATGCTGTTCTATAATATTTTCAATTATTCTTCCAAGGTATTCACTGTATTTTTCATTATGCTTTATAATTACCCTCAAGAAAATCTCATTATTAAATATAGGCATAATGTATTTCGTCGAACATGCATCTATAAAATTACTGTTTAACAGCTTCTGATTAATAATAAGTGTAGCCGCTACAAATTCTTCTTCATCTATTTGTTCAAATGAATGTAATGAACCTGGAGGAACTATTAATACATCCCTCTTTTCTACAACATAATCATTAAAATCAACAGAGTATCTTGCCTTTCCTGAAGAAACATATACTATCTCTATTTCTTCATGCCAATGCATAGGAAAGCTTTTATAAAAATCAGGAATGCTTGTCTTATAAATTTCATACGGCATATAATATGTTCCATGCATGTTTTCTTCTTTATTTGCACCTGTAGTTATCATAAACACACCTTTTTTCTCTTTTTTATAAATTTTAGCAAGATAGTGTTATTTTTTCAATTAAAAATAGTAGAATTTCCATTAATTTCTTATTAATATTGTATAAGATATTTAATATTTGTGATAGGAGGTCAACAATAATGGAAGTTAAAAAGATGTCTATATTTAAACTAGGCTGGCCAATATTTATACAAAGTTTGCTTGCTTTGTGTCTTGGTTATGCAGACACTTTAATGATTACTCATTATTCAGATACTGCACTTGGTGGTGTTGGTAATGCCAATCAGATATTAGGTTTTCTTACATTGGCATTTACGATTATTTCAAGTGCTACAGGAGTAATAGTTGCGCAGTATCTTGGTGCAAAATTAAAGGATAAACTTAGTGAGATATACTCATTATCAGTATTTTTTAATCTGGCGTTAAGTTTATTAGTAAGTGCTATTGTATATATTGGCTGCGATATAATTCTTTCATTAATGCGTGTTCCTGACGGAATGGTTGTTGATGCAAGAAACTATATGCAAATAGTCGGAGGATTCATGTTCCTTCAGGCATTAATTGATATCTTTTCTCAGATATTTAGAAATAATGGAAAAACCAAGATAGGTATGTTCATTTCTCTTGGAATGAATATTGTAAATATTACCGGTAACTATATATTCCTATATGGTCCACTTAAACATCTCGAATTAGGTGTAAGAGGTGTTGCCCTATCGACCACAATAAGTAGAACTGTAGCTGTAGTGTTTGCAATAATTTATTTTAAATATAAGATAGACGGACATATATCTATTAAATATCTTAAGCCATTCCCTATGGATACACTTAAGAAATTACTTAAGCTCGGACTACCAACTGCCGGTGAAAATATTTCATATAATGTTGCTCAGATATTGATACTTGCATTTGTAAATTCCTTTAATTCAACAGTATTTACTAATACAAAGTATGCCTGTTCAATACTTAGTAATTTTGCATTCTTGTATTCTGTAGCAGCTGCCTCAGCTACTGCTATTATAATAGGACATGCCGTTGGTGCAAATGAATATGATTACGCATACAAAAAAGTATTAAAGACTCTTAAGAGTGGTATGATAATATCTGTATCTATTGCGATATTTAACTATATTATCAGTCCTATAACTCTTGATTTATTTAAGCTAGATTCGGCTTCATTAGAGCTGGGACGACAGATAATGTTCATTTGTATATTCCTTGAGATAGGTAGAACTATTAATCTTATCGTAATATATAGTATGAGAGCTGCCGGAGATGTAAAGTTTCCAACCTATCTTGGAATGGCTTCAATGTGGGGAATATCCGTATTAGTTGGATATATTCTTGCAATAACATTTGATATGGGACTTATCGGAATATGGATTGCTATGGCAGCAGATGAAATTGTAAGAGGTATAGTGGTATTTATAAGATGGCATAAAGGTAACTGGAGAAATAAATCTGTAGTTGCTAAAGTATAAAGTTAAAGGAGTAATCGGTAAATAACGATTTTTAACTTCTAAATAAAAAAAATAGAACATCCTAGGAAAATCAACGTCTTCAAGCAAGGATAGGTGATTTATCTTAGGATGTTTTTGTTATTGTTTCTTATTTTAGAGTATACGA
>JAFQLS010000019.1 GCA_017396555.1 Lachnospiraceae bacterium
AAGTTTTTCGTTGGAATGGTTTTTCTTTTTCATTTGCTAAAAATCTCCTTTGTTTTGATGTATTTAAAAGTCGCCAAACTTTCTTACATCATACTGGGAGATTTTTTTAATTGTCAAATTTCATGTTCTATAGGAATGCTTAGTTAATAGTTGTACTGCTGTTTTTACTTCATTATCGACTGGTAAATCTTCTAATGTAACCTTACAATCTTCACACACATCATGCAAAAGGATTGCTGATATCAAGTTGTCATCTTCAAGTCCAAGCGACAAAGCATGACATGCCATTAAGAGCGGATGATAAATATATGGTACTTCATCTTTTCCTTGTCTTACCTGCCCTTTATGTAATTCTCTTACATAAGGAAGCACTTCTACAGTCTGTGTTAAACCTTTCATGGTTGCATATGTCTTCACATATGTATACATTCTATCTTCGTTAAACAATCTGTCTGATATTGGTTCTTCAAAATCAATTATGATTGTTGTTTCCTCTTTGCCTCTAAGCAACCAATCAATTGTAACACCATACAAATCCGCAAGTTCTATAAGTTTCTTAAGCTCCGGTGTGGTTTCACCACGTTCCCACAAACTGACAGCTTGAAAAGAAACGTCTAACTTTTCAGCCACTTCACTCTGTGTTATTTTCTGTTCCTTACGCACAGTTGCTAGTCTTTGTGAAAAATCACTCATTTGTTTTCCTCCCTATAAAGCATCGATTCCGGCTACAATTTTATTATAACTTAATAACAATTAATTTAAAGCATATACTACTTGAAATTTGAAAAATCCAATTCAAGCGTTGCTTGAATTGGATTTTTCCGGATAAACTATTCCTCCGCGCTTATATCTTCTGTACTTATTCCCTCTTCATCTACTCCTACTGCATATCTGTTCTTAGTCTTTATATGGAATCATTCTATATAAAGTATCCACAGAATAGACATATACTTCACTATCATGACCTGACTTAGCATAAAGCGTTGCACCTTCTTCAAATCTTGATGCATCAAGTTCTTCATCCGGCATGTTAAGATTATCTATATTAACAGTTCCAATCTTTTCATATCCTTCAAATTTTGAAAAAACTTCGCTTTCATCTATGTGACGCCTAACAGCATAATCATGTGTATACAATATGTCATTATACATAACATATTTCCATTGTACTTCACCATCAGGATAGCCAGTCTGTTGTTCTTCTGTGGTTGTTTCTTCTTTAACAGGCGTATTCTCAGATGTCGCACTTGTTATATCATCTGTTCCAGTAGTATTTTTATCTTCTAGCAATTCATTTTCACTATTACTGCATGCCATACATAAGCACGATAAAGTCAAAATACATACTAATAATATTTTTTTCATAAAATTATCTCCTATTTTGAAAGATTAATTGTAATTACACAATCATTATAACTTGTCCAAGTTTTATACACTAACGACGCAGAATGACCATCTGCCAATACTATCTGATAAGCACCTCCTATATTCTGATATCCAAAGCAAGCTGTCATATGACCCTCTACCTCACTATAACTATTTTCACCAGCCGCAAAACCTACCAAACATGGCTTACCGTTATCTATTTGATTGACAACTTTACTAATAGTAGGATTCCAAAAGACATTCGATGTAGATGAGTAATATCTATTTTTTGACTTGACATATGTATACAATACTTCTGGAACATCATTATTCCTAAAACTATCACTATTTATTTCTCTAAATAAATCTCTTATTTCTCTTTGCATTTTTCCAAAAGTTATATCCAAATTCAAATACCCATAGTCATTATTTCCCCAATACCATAATACATTTGCAAGTGCTGTAACAATGCAATTCCAACCATTTTGCAATTTAGGGGTAACTCCAGATATAATACCATATGTACCAATACTAGAATCTTGACTAGTATATCCATACTCATTTCCAAACTCATCAATCCATATTTTCTCCCCATCAATTGAAAGTGCATAGTTTCCATACGTATAATAATATATTATTTCAGATTCATCTTCATTTATTTCATTATTGTTTAAATAATTCTGATATGGTGATAATCCATCAGAATATTCAGCAACAATATTTTGATTGTTATACCATATAAAATATCCTATATTCTCTTCATTTTTATATACATTTTATAAAACACTTATTTCCTCATCTATATTCGAACTCATTTCATAGCTTTTGATAATATTCGCATCACTCCACTCTCCAAATCGCTCATTTTCTATAGTTGCTAATTCATCGACAAAGTTTAAAATGTCACTACTAACATATGATACCTCTGCAATAGTACTAATTTCAAAACCACTTAATATCATTATCATTATAACAAAAAAACTACTAATTTTCTTTCCTGTTCTCATAACAACTCATCCTATCTACTCTGATTTTTTACTATACATTATATATCTTTAGCTTTTGTATATTAATTCCTCCTTCCATTGTTTTTACATGCTTGTCAATTCAAAATTTACAAACATTTTATTGACTTCAACGCCATATTTCTTTTAAGATACTTATTTACACCACCTTCTTTCCGTATCCGGAATGTAGCACCAATATACAAATCTCTACATTTATACTTAGTTTACCTGAAACTGTGCCTCTATAGAAAAACTTTCATCCCTAGTATTAGTAATAACTACACCTATTTTATATATTCTTTTTTCCAACGGATAGTATTTCTCTTTAAGATTATATTTTCTTTCAATCTTAGAATTCTCTTCATATATATACAACAAATCTTCAGAGGTATTAACCTTAGGCGAAACAACAACCCACGAATCATCCTTTAAACACTTAAGATAATACGCATCTCCAGATGTGTATTTTTCTTCCGTTTTATTATATATTATTCCACTAATACTTTCCTTATCATCTGAATATATGTCTGTTTCCAGTAAAAAATCTATCCCCTCCATACTTTTAACATCTTCTTTATGCAAATCATCCCCCACAAACAATATTAGAACCACTATAAAAATTACAATTAATATCCCTACACAACTATAAACAACCCTCTTGTTCATAAATATCACCTCACACTACACATTCTTTTGTTTTTAGTATCTCGTCAAATTAAAAGTGTTTTTAACATTTGTATAACTAGTAAATACATGATATGATAGATATATGCCTCTATGTATTCCCATCGTATTATATGTATAATTACTGTAATCACTAACTATTGCTCCACCACTATCACCAGAAGCACTTGGATATGATGCACCAATCAAATTGCTAAAATATTGATTATTATATGTAAAACTAACATTTGTAGATTCTATTTTACCATAAGTCTTACCTGATTTTGCACCAAATAGGTAAACAATTTTTCCACTAACCGGAGTACTAGCCGTTGTGCTAACATTATAATACGATGTACCTGATAATGTATTTGATACAGAACTGCTATTATTCAATTTGACAAAGGATATATCTGCACTTCCTCCATATGCCCTATATGTAACTGTACCAAGCACATTTCCATTTGAGTCTTTTATAGAGTCACCATATGTATTTCCATGTGCACATGTTAAAAAACCTGTCTCAACCACACCATTTGACAATGTTCTTCTTACACGAAACCCTGCTGTCAACCCACTACTAGACGAAGATATATATTCACCTGGTGCAGTTGAACCTCCTTGCTCTACGCCCTCTTCTGCCTCTTTAAATACAAACATATCACTATAATTAAACTCCTCCAAAAATCTTTGTATCTTTTCATCGTTTATATCTTCAATATAAACTTCTATTTTATTTTCACTGTCCAACAAAACTGTACCCGCAACATCCGAAAATAAATTATCAGACGTTTGAGTACTTAATGCAGAATTAATTTTCATTCCAATTTCTGTTATAACGGTGTTTAATGTTTTATAAGAATATTTCGCGTCTTCAAAAACTATATCTGATGATATATCTTTTATATCCTCTTTTACACTTTCTAAATCCTCAACAAGAAGCATTACTAAATTTCCTTATTCATTTATATATGCACCTCCATAATACTCTCTTGATTCTCTATTAACCGCCAAACCACCTTCTACATATTCCATTATTTTTGCATAATTTTCACTTGCCTTATATTGATTTTCCAAAATCTCACTGTCAATATCAAACTCTGAATTTGCATATTTATCTGAATTATTTTTACTAACATTACCAACAGCAAAGGTAAAAATAGAATTAGCTAATATAGCTACCATAATTATCATAACAAATATAATTTTTTTATTCATAAAAATACCTCCTCAAACAATTAATAAATTTGCACACCAACCAATAACATTTTCTTAATCTTTTGCCAGTATCTCTACCTTCCTATCTTGATTATTAAATACTTAGATGTCCTTTTCCCTCCTTTCAACTTTCAAACACAATTTAACATATATTTGCATTAACTCTGACTTAAAACTATCATATATTCTGCTGACAATTCAACCTTCACATAAAAACACAACACGAAAGTATCATTTTAGAGCACAAAAATCAATATCCCAAGCCCCAACGACGTTTTTCAGAGCCCCAACGACATTAAAATTTATTTTATTATATGATTACAAATAATTTTTTCAAGCAGATGTCCGTTTTTTGCAGTATTTTGTCCGTTTTTTGCAATTTTGCATTAAAAAAGAGACTGAAAACTCAGTCCCTTTTTAAAGTTTAAAATTATTTAGCGTAATCAATAACTCTTGATTCACGTATTACATTAACTTTAATCTGTCCCGGATAAGAAAGTTCAGCTTCAATCTGCTTAGAAATATCTCTAGCCATAAGCACCATGTCAGCATCATTAATCTGCTCTGGTACTACCATAATTCTGACCTCTCTACCTGCCTGAATTGCAAAAGATTTATCAACACCTTTGTAGTTGTTGGTAATCTCTTCTAATTGTTTAAGTCTGTTGGTATATGTTTCTAATGTTTCTCTTCTAGCACCCGGTCTTGCAGCAGAAATAGTATCAGCAGCTTGTACCAAACATGCTATAAGCGATTCAGGTTCTACATCTCCATGATGCGACTCAACTGCATTAATAACAACAGCTGATTCTTTGTATTTTCTACATAAATCCACACCAATCTGAATATGTGATCCTTCAATATCATGATCAAGTGATTTTCCGATATCATGTAAAAGTCCGGCTCTCTTTGCCATCTTAACATCCACACCTACCTCAGCAGCAAGTAATCCTGTGAGATGAGCAACTTCTATTGAATGTTTTAATGCATTCTGACCGTAACTGGTTCTAAATTTCATCTTACCAAGTAATCTTACAAGTTCTGGATGAATTCCATGTACACCAACTTCTAAAGTAGCGGCCTCGCCCTCTTCTTTCATCATAATTTCAACTTCTTTTTGAGCCTTTTCAACCATTTCTTCAATTCTTGCCGGATGAATTCTTCCGTCAACAATTAATTTTTCAAGTGCTATTCTTGCAACTTCTCTTCTGATTGGGTCAAAACCGGAAAGAATAACTGCTTCAGGAGTATCATCAATAATCAAATCAACACCTGTCATAGTCTCAAGAGTTCTAATGTTACGTCCTTCACGTCCGATAATTCTTCCTTTCATTTCATCGTTAGGAAGCTGTACTACAGATATTGTAGTTTCTGAAACGTGATCTGCTGCACATTTCTGTATAGCAGTAACAACACATTCTTTTGCTTTCTTTCCTGCTTCTTCTTTAGCTCTGTTTTCAAGTTCCTTAATCATTTTAGCTGTATCCAGCTTTACTTCGTCTTCAACAGTTTTTAACAAAAAGTCTTTTGCTTGTTCGGAGGTTAATCCGGAGATTCTCTCAAGTTCCTGTATACGTTGTTCGTTAAGCTTAGCAACTTCTTCCTTTACTCTGTCAAGTTCTTCTTCCTTTTTATTCAAAGCCTCTTCCTTCTTAGCTATAGTATCAGCCTTCTTGTCGATAGCTTCTTCTTTAGAAAGAACTCTTCTTTCGTAACGTTGCAATTCGCTTCTGCGTTCTTTTGTCTCTTTATCAAGCTCATTCTTAGTCTTCAAATTCTCTTCCTTAGCTTCTAAGAGTGCCTCACGCTTCTTTGTCTCAGCAATTTTTAATGCCTCATCTATAATTTCACGCTTTCTATCTTCTGCAGTTCCAATTGTCTTAGCATCAGATTTTTTCTTAACAGACAATGTAACAAACGAAGAGATTACAGCGCCAACAATAGCTGTACATACTGCAATTGCAATAACAACGCCAATTGGCAATTCCATTACAGGAGCACCTCCTTATTTAGTTTTAATTGTACACAGTACAACACATCAATTTTATACTATTTTTATAGTTATGTCAAGTTGAAACATAAACAGAAGGACAGGAAAATACAATTTCCTGCCCTATAATTATTACTATATTATTCGTTATTTAATTTTAACTGATTTAACAGTGCTATATGCAGAATATACCTTTATTCCACTTCCGTTATATTTGAAACTTCTTACCTTAAAGTAGTATGTCTTACCACTTGTTAAATTGTTCTTTGTATATCTTGTTATATTTTTGGTTTTAATCGCAACTCTGTTAAATCCTGAAGCTCTTCTTATTGAAATATACACTTCATAGCCATCAGCACCTGTAACCTTTTCCCAAGCAACAAGTGCTTTTTTCTTAGTTTTACTTGTTACAGTTACTTTTGTAGTTGTGGTCTTTGTAATCATTGTTTTAGTAGCTGATGCGTTACCATATACTTTCTTACCGTTAACTGTCGCATATGCTTTAACTACTACTCTATACTTTGTACCAGCTTTAAGATTTTTAATTTTACCACTAGTTTTTGTTGCATTTCCAATAGCTTTAAGCTCACCAGTTGTTGCATTTTCAATGTATACAGTATAACCTGTTGCTCCAGCTACTTTATTCCACTTAAGAGAAATAGAATTTGTTGTGCATTTTGTTTGTTTTAAGCCACTAACCTTTGCAGGTATGATTTTAAATTTAGTCGTCATAGAACCTGTATAGTTTCCCTTACCGGTAACCACTACTGACGCAGTTCCTATATTTACATTATTCTTATATGTAACTGTATAATCCTTGCCTTCTGTAAGCTTTTTACCATTTCTTGCTTTAACTACGAGCGTTCCCTTGATAGCTTTTCCGGTATAATATGGCTTTACAGTAAAATCCACTGTTGCTATTTTGATTTTTTCCTGTACCCTTGCATTAATCTTAAATGTAGCAGTCTTTGTACCACCAAACTTACCTTTTCCTGTAACTGTTACTGTAGCAGTACCAACATTTTTGTTATTGCTATAAGTCACTGTGTAGTCCACGTCTTTTGTTAATGTTACTAACTGCGAATCTACATATGCCTTAACAGTTACAGATGGCTTAAACTCTGTTCCGTTGTATGTATATTCTGTATTTGAAAGAGTTACTGATTCAATAGCAATTAATGCATCAATATCGTTACGAATTGTTGTAACACTACAATGCTTACACTTGTATTCTGTACTTCCTTTTTGGTTTACAGTTGGATTAGATACAACCTTACCATTTGTAAAATCAAATTCGTGTTCTCCACCGCATGTTGCTATAAGCTTAGCTTTAGATGAATCGTAGTTACCATTAGCAATAGCTATATCCCAGATATCTTTATAATATTCTACCGGACCATACTTTACACCATCGTATTCAAAATACCATCTACAGTTTTCGTATTTGCCATCCGAACTCCAAACCCAAATTTCATTATACACCGTCTCTCCATATTCTTCATATGAAAGACTATATTTATCAATTACAATATAATCCTCTTCACTATTCTGTGTACCATCAAAATCATAATATGGAATTACATATGTTTGCAAAACCACACCTTCATTTGACCATAAGACTGGATAATTTATTTCATAGTAAAATGTATCCGCAGAACCAAAAGTATAAATGTATTTTCTTCCTTCTGTGTAATCCTCTACACTTAATGCAGTTTTAGTTGTATAATCGATATAATTTCCTGACTCATCATAATACAAATTATTTAAAGCCTCATTATGTCCACAATAATTCAAATTCCATAAAGACCATTCAATATCTTCATCATAGTTATAATCACTTAAATATTCTTGTACATCCTCATTATTTAAAATATATTCACCCGGAGCAAGAAATATAGTTTCTTCCATAAAATCTTTTTCATAAATATTACCTTCATAATAAGAAGTACCAAGATAATATGGCATTGTTTTTGTAGGAACAAGTTTAACAGGAGTATAATTAAAGCAAGACATAATCTCTATTTCTGTCCAGATATCATCATAGTCTGCGACAAAAACAATCTGTTCTTCTCCAAAACCATTTCCCCATCCATCATCAACGAAATTCGAATATAAAATATATCCAATATATCCTTCTGGAATTTCAAGTGTTTCATCCATTGAATTAACATCAACAGTTATCGTCTTTTCTACATTCCCCTGGACATTATAGACATCAATATCAAATTCTTTGCTTACGTATAAAGGACTAATTACAGGCGGAAAATATGTTTCTACTTCTCCTGCACTTTCGTTGTCCTCGTCAACTTTCATACCTATACATCCAAAGGTTTTAATGTCTTCTACTGTTATAACATAATCAAAATCTACTTCTTTAGTGTTATTAAGATCATAACCACCATCTTGAGTTCTACCCCATATTTTCCATCCAACAACATCTGTATACAGACCATAAGAATCACCATATGAGTCTACACCATCAAAATATGTCTTTATTGGTGTATTGACTTTGATATCAGTTCCCCAATGGTCCCTAACACCTGTGTAATAAGGTGATTGACCTATATATTCGTACACCTTTACATAATCACAATCACTACTCTTCTCCTCATACACCTCGTTACTTATTGTTCCATAAGCATCTGGTGCAACAGATACCACCATTGTCATCGCCATAATCAAGGCGATTAACCCTTTAAATCTTTTCTTCATATTTAACCTCCGTATAAATAATTATTTTCAAAAAACAACATAATCATATCACTTTTCAGAATTATTTTCAACACTTTAATATAATAAAAGACAGAAATCGCAAACTTTGCTTTTTCTGTCTTTATTAATTTATTTTACTTTAACTGATTTAACACTACTGAATTCTGAGTAAACTTTTTTCCCAGATTCATTTGTTTTATAGCTTCTCACCTTGAAATAGTATGTTTTATTACTAGTCAAACCTGATTTAGTATATTTCACAGTATTCTTAGATGCAGTTGAAATCTTAGTATATCCCGAGTTCTTTTTAGTAGACATATATACTTCATATCCTTCTGCACCAGTTACTTTATTCCATGTGATAACTGCTTTTTTCTTTGAATTACCTGTAACAGTAACTTTTGTTGCTGCTGTTTTTGTCATCATAGTTTTTGTAGCAGAAACAGCACCATGAACTCTAACTTTTCCAACTAAACCATAAGCCCTTACCGCATACTTATAATTTGTACCTGCCTTGAGATTTTTAACAGTAAAACTATTTGCAGTAGATTCTCCTACTGATTTTTGCTTTCCTGTCTTAGTATTTTCAAGGTATATTATATAACCTTTAGCACCTGCAACCTTATTCCACTTAAGAGTAATAGAATTTGTTGCATTTCCTGATTGTTTTAAACCTGTTACCTTCTTAGGCTGAATTGTAAAGTTTTCTTTTAATGTTCCTGTATAATTTCCTTTACCTGTTACTGTAACCCTTGCAGTTCCTATCTTTATGTTGTTTTTATAGGATACTGTATAATCTTTTCCTTCTGTAAGCTTTGTATTTCCAGCCTTAACAACAACAGTACCTTTGATAGTTTTTCCTGTATACTGATTCTTTACATTTAATTTAAGAGACGTGATTTTTGCAGGATTAATCTTAAATGTTGACGTCTTAGTACCACCAAACTTGCCCTTTCCAGTAACTGTTACTGTAGCGGTTCCAGCATTCTTATTATTCTTATAAGATACTGTATAGTTGTCATTTGTCAATGTTACTAACTGCGAATCCACATAAGCTTTAACTGTAACTGTTGGTTTTTGTTCTTTACCATTATATGTATATGTAGTATTTGAAAGAGTTACTGAATCTATTGCAATAAGCTTATCAACATTTTTCTCAGTCTTAGTTGCACCGCATCTTGTGCAAGAATATTCCGTTGTCCCTTTTTCATTTACTGTTGGATTTACGACCACTTTGCCATTTTCATAATCATACTCATGATTCTTACAAACGGCTACAAACTTAGCTTTTGTAGAATCATAATTGCCATTTGCTATAACCGCATTCCATATAGCCGATAGACTTCTTAATTCACCATAATTATGCCCATCGTATTCAAATTTCCAACCATCCGGGCAATTATCATTTTGATATCTGCCAGCTAATTCATTTTTTTCAAATATACAATAACATTTATAATCCTCATATTCTTCTAAATAGTCAAAGCAATAACAATCCGAAAGAGGTGTACACTCACAACCAAAATCCCAATCCAAAACTTCTTCTGATATAGTCAAATCTTCTCCTCTAGTTCCATCCATCTCATAATACGGAATGGTATACTCTTTTGCCGGAAGGCATGTCGCCAATATCGGATAATTTTCCTCATAATAATAAATATGATAATCCCCTGGAATTCTTGTATCAGAATAATCTTCGCAATCAAGACCTGTACTAATTTGATCAGAATGCGTTTTAACCGAGCCACCACAATACCATACAGTCCACACTGTCCATTCTATTTCTTGGTTTTCGTCATATTCACAATGCTTAAGAGCTTTCTTTACATCTGGATTATCAATAATTTTCTCGCCCGGTTCTAGCCAAACAATCGGATAGTCAGCATTAGCGCCTGCCATTCCTCCTTCATTATTTGCAGCATTTTCATACATTTCCTCATTATATGTGTAATTTATTTTATAAGGCATCTTCTTAGTCGGAATAAGTTTTTTAAACTCATACTCTTGATAAAACTCCTTTGATAAAGTCATTTCTCTTACTAAATCAGAATAACTTGAAATAAACACATCACTTTTTAATACCTCTGCAACATATGGTTTAGACTCTAAAAATTCTCCTTCTTCATCATATACATCTTCATATTCTATAACTTCACTTTCAGAATATAACATATACCCAATATATCCTTCCGGAATTACTAATTCTTCTGTCCCTTTATCACTCTCAATATTATATGTAATTTCTGAAACCTTTGTTGTGCCTGTTTCATCATACACATCTAATGTATAATTTCTAGGAATAAAATCCGGTATTAAACATGGAAAATAATAATCTCCATTATCCGAAACACTTCCATATTCTTTTATATCTTCTTCAGTAACTACATAATTTCTTCCAATTTCTTTTTTCTTACTATCACTATGAACCATTCCATCTTCTTTAACTTCATAAATTGTAAAATTATTAAAGGTGTAATACTCATAATAATTTTCAGCACATTCAGCCGGATTATCACCTAAAGACACACTATGTTCGTAGTAATTAGATAAATCAACCGTACCATTTTCCTCTAATTGATTTTCAAATTCCTTCGCAGAAATCAAATAAATTTCCATACAAACATTTCTTTCACCTCTTAGGTCATAGTCCTCATCACTAATCGCAGCAAAAGCACTTGTTGCAGTTGATACAACCATTGTCATTGCCATAATCAAGGCAATTAACCCTTTAAATCTTTTCTTCATATTTAACCTCCATAAATAAATTTTCAAAAAACATATTTATAATATCACTTTTTAAATTCATTTTCAACACTTTACCACAACAAAGGACAGAAAAACACAAAATTTGTATTATTTCTGTCCTCAATTTTTCTATAAAATTAATTTTTAAGCATATATACAAGGTGTCTGATTCCATCCCTTACTGTATTAAGATGCGATGAATGTCCCCTTCCGTCTCTTCTTAAAACAGTAGGTATCTGTGTTATTTTCTCGCCACTTTTTACAAAGCACCCTATAATCTCTGTAGCAAACTCCATTCCACCACATTGCATATTAAATTCAAGTGCTTTTTCTCTGTCAAACCCTCTAAGTCCACAATGAAAATCAACAATATTTGTCTTATATTTCACTCTGCCAAACCACGAAAGAAATGGCACGCCTATGTATTTATGTGAAAACGGCATTGCACCTTTTTCAATTCCACCTGCAAACCTATTACCCATAACAAGCTTATTACCTTGTCTAAGTTTTTCGAGAAAACCATCTAAATTATAGAAATCATAGCTCATATCGCAATCTCCCATAATTATATACTTTCCCCTTGCCTGTCTTATTCCACCAAGCAAAGCATTTCCATATCCTTTATCTTCAACGGATACAACTCTCGCTCCACTTTCAATTGCAATCTGCACGGAATTATCCGTACTTTTATTGTCAGCAATAAGTATCTCTGCTTCCACTTCACTTTCTTCGATAAACCTTTTAGCTTCTTCAATACACTTACCTAAAGTCTTTTCTTCGTTGAGGCATGGCATAAGAATTGTCAACTCTACTTTTTCCATAGCCTCACCTCCACGTTAAACCATATCATACTAAGCAAAGCCATAAAAGACACACATTGAGCTCTATAAGTAAAGAATTCATGCAAATATGAATGGTTATTTAGTACTGCAAATCTTATATATGGTAATACTCCAATAATTAGTAAAATCAAAGCAATTTCTTTATTTTTCTTTTTACTTCTAAAAAGATAATATATGGAACCTATTATCATAACAAACAGAATTAAACCACCAATAACTCTTCCAGCATCCACCCTCACTGTTCCACCAAATGCAGTTGATAAATTAGCCGGAATTGCATATAAAAATTCCTCAAAAGCAGTAATATTCTCCTCCGCTTCAACTCCGTTAAATCTTTCCTTTGCTGAAGAGAATGCAGTTGTGATTTTGTTTTCACCTGTCACTATACTTGCAAGAATCCATTTACATGCAAAACAAGATACATAAGAAACTCCCCATGCCAAGCCCGACTTAATAAGCAACAATATGTTTTCTTTTCTATATCCAAGTCTGTTATCCTTTGCTCTCACAATAAATACAAGCATAAGAGGTAAAAGAATCGATACTGTCTCAGTTGTTAAAAAATCATAAAAAGCAACCATTACTCCACTAATAACAGAGCAAAGCGTAATAGAATTGTCCCCTTTCTTTTCAAACAACAAAAAAACTATACACATAAGCATCGCCACGTTAAATGCCGACATATATTCCAAAGAAAGTCTAATATTCCATATCTGAACAAGCGCCATGGAAATCAATAGCAAGACCGCAGCCACTCCACATTTTTTCTTACACAAAATAACACAGACAATTAAAAGCATAAGAACAAAGACTCCAAAGGAAATCCATTCAATAGTTTCAACTGTAGTAAAAAGCATCAGTGGTCTTATAAATGTAACACTTCCATGCCAGTATCTCGTATAATCCTGATTAGCTTCATGACCATTAATAGAAGAATATAGTCCATAATTTTCTCCTCTGTCCTCGCCATCATAATACTTAGTATCCAGCGAAGATACAAAAGCATCTTTGCTGTCTATATTCCAAAGGACACCTAACAAAATAGAATCAGCATAATTATCTTCTATTCCATTCATACTTCCACTCTTTGAAAATTGATAAGGTTGCTTATCACTATAGCTTATTGAGCTTTTAAGCATATTATCTTTTATACTATTATTAGGTATTAAAGCTGATAAAAATAACAATAACCAAAGTATTGTCAATGTTCCAACAAAAGCGCCAACATATCCTAAAATTTTTTTCAAAACAAAACCTCCTAAAATCAATCCTCATTGATATATTAAGCCGTTCCACACAATTCGTCAATAAATTTGTCTAAACTTCATTACTCTTAAGCATATTACTCGCTCTGGTTATATCTTCAAAGCTAAAACCTCTTCTTAATAATCTTGACATTAACTTCGACTTTGTTTTATCATCACAATCGATCATTTCATTAAGAATTTTACTATGTTTATCAAGTATTATTTGAGCGGAGTCTATATTATTATTGGATAATTTACCTTTAATTAACTCTTCTGAAATCCCTTTAGAAGATAATTTCATTCTAATTAAACGTTTACTTTCGTCATTTATATATCTATCTATGTAATTGTTTACAAATCTTTCATCATCAATATATCCATATTCCTTTAACTTATCAATAACCTTGCATATAATTTCTTCCGGATAATATCCTCTTTTCAATTTATTTCGCATCTCATATTCCGTATAATCTCTGATTGTCAAAATACAAAACGAGCGTTCACGCGCTCGTTTGTATAAAACAGAATATATCTCAGTTAAAGTATCTTGTGATAATTCATTATGTTTCTTTATTCCAAGTCGTATCATTTCTCCCTTATATAAAGAACATAACAACTCATTATCCACATATATCTTGGATCTTTTTCTATCAATATCAACTATATCTGTTATAATCATTACTTTTCATCCTGTTCTGAATCAATTTCTGTAACTCCGTCACCATTTAATCCATATTTTTCTCTTACAAGCTCCTCAATTTCTGCCATCATATCAGGATTATTCTTAAGAGTAAGCTTTGCATTTTCTCTTCCTTGTCCAATCTTATCATTCTTATATGCATACCACGCACCACTCTTATTAACAATATTACATTCAGCTGCAAGATCTAATATATCGCCGGTTCTTGAAATACCTTCACCAAACATAATATCAAATTCAGCTTCTCTAAATGGTGGAGCAATCTTATTCTTTACAACCTTAACTCTTGTTCTGCTTCCTATAACTTCTCCGCTTTGCTTTAATGTCTCAATCTTACGCACATCCATTCTTATTGAAGAATAAAACTTGAGCGCTCTACCACCGGTAGTTGTCTCCGGACTACCAAACATTATTCCAACTTTTTCTCTTAGCTGATTAATAAACACAACAATACAGTTTGATTTACTAATAACTGCTGTAAGCTTTCTTAATGCCTGAGACATAAGTCTTGCCTGAAGACCTACATGAGAATCTCCCATTTCACCATCTATCTCCGCTTTAGGAACAAGAGCTGCTACAGAGTCAACAATTATAATATCTACAGCTCCTGAACGAACCATAGTTTCCGTAATCTCTAATGCCTGTTCACCATAATCCGGCTGAGAGATATATAAATTATCAATATCCACTCCTATATTTCCTGCATAAACCGGATCTAACGCATGTTCGGCATCAATAAACCCTGCAATACCTCCTCTTTTCTGTACCTCTGCAATCATATGTAACGCAACTGTAGTCTTACCACTTGACTCCGGACCATAAATCTCTATAATTCTTCCCTTTGGTACGCCACCCAAACCTAATGCAATATCCAAACTTAACGAGCCCGTAGGAATTGTCTCTATACTCATGGACTTACTTCTATCACCAAGCTTCATAACAGAGCCTTTACCATGCTGTTTTTCAATCTGTGCTAATGCTGCATCCAATGCTTTTAACTTATCATTCTTTTCCATATATCTGATCCTCCATAATAATACGTCCTTTCGAACGAATGTTCGTCTTAAGACTATAATAGTCTATTTAAGTGCCTATGTCAACCATATTTTTTAATAAATTTACACACAATAAGAAAATAGTTGTGTTAATGGTAACACAACTATTTTATATAGTCAATATATTTTATATTTTTTAACTATTAATTCCTGAAGAATATTTAATGCTTTTTTTGCAGCATTTTCTCTTATACTTTCCCTATCTCCATTAAATTGACATTTTTCAACCAAAGTATTACCTTCAAGATAACAACCAATAAACACAGTCCCTACAGGCAATTCCTTAGTACCACCAAGAGGTCCTGCAATACCTGTAACCGAAAGTGCTACACTTGTATGCGCTGTTTTAGCTCCCTTTATAGCCATTTCTCTTGCAGTCTGCTCGCTTACCACGCCAAACTTTTCAATTATTTTTTTATCAACACCTACAAGTTCACATTTTGCATCATTTGAATATGTTATAAAACCTTTTTCATATACCTGTGATACACCAGACACATTCGTAAGCTTTGAAGCAATTTTACCGCCGGTGCACGATTCAATAGTGGTTATTGTCAGATTATTATCCATTAAAAGCTTAACTACATTATCTTCTATAGCCATTATTTATTCATATTCCTTTCGCTAAGAACAGCCTTATTTTTCCACAAATAATCAATAAGAGAAATTATAGTTAATGCTAACGATGCGTATACAAATATATACTCCAACACAACAAACCAAGTGTAATTCCAATCAAGAATCAACAGAATTATCATTATCATCTGAAATGTTGTCTTGTATTTGCCCCACATACTTGCAGCTATAACAACTCCGTTATCAGCCGCTATTGTTCTAAATCCACTTATGGCAAGTTCCCTGCTTATGATTACTATAACAATCCATGCATATAACTTATCTCCTATCAAGCATATAAGTGCAGCACAAACCAACAGCTTATCAGCCAACGGATCCATAAACTTTCCAAAATTTGTTACAAGATTGTATTTTCTCGCAATTTGTCCATCCAAAAAGTCCGTAATACTTGCGAGCGCAAATACACTTACTGCAATATATTTGTCAGCTTCTCCAAATATGTCAACACACATAAATACAACAAATATTGGAATCATAAGCACTCTTAAAATTGTTAATTTATTTGGTAAATTCATATTAATCCTCCTGTTTACTGAACACAAATTTCTCCAATTAAATCATATTCTAATGCTCCGGTAACCTTAACAAAACAAAAATCTCCAGACATTAAGTCTTCATCAGTAGTAATAAATATGTTTCCGTCTATTCCCGGCGCATCCATATATGTTCTTCCAACATAAGCATTTTCATCAGGTATATGGCCTTCTATAATAACAGGGATAATCTTACCTATCATATCCTCCGCCTTGTCAAAGGCAATTTCCTGTTGAAGTTCCATAATCTCATCTCGTCTGTCTTCTTTTATATTATCTTCTATTTGTTCTTCAAAATTTGCTGCCGGAGTTCCTTCCTCCGCCGAATAACTAAACACTCCCAGACGATCAAATTCTATTTCATCCACAAACTTCATCAAAATCTCATGTTCTTCCTGTGTTTCTCCCGGAAAACCGGATATTAATGTTGTTCTTAACTTTATTTCCGGAATCTCTTTCCTTAAATTACTAATTATAGCATATAAATCAGCATTATTTGTTCTTCTTCCCATCAGTTTAAGAATTCTGTCACTTGCATGTTGAATAGGCATATCAAGATACTTACAAATCTTTTGCTCGTTTTTTATAACCTCAATCAACTCATCATCAATTTCTTCAGGATAACAGTACATAATTCTTATCCATTGTATGCCGGATATTTTGCACAATTCCTTAAGCAACTTAGGTAAAGACTTTTTACCATATATATCTACACCATACATAGTCGTTTCCTGCGCAACGAGAATAAGTTCTTTAACACCCTGACTTGCCAGATATTCAGCTCTTTTAACAAGCTTTTCCATAGGAACACTTCTATAATTACCTCGAATCTTTGGAATAATACAATAAGTACACATTTTATTACAGCCTTCTGCTATTTTTAAATGTGCATAATGACCTCCTGTTGTAATAACTCTCTTAGCATCAGAATCAACCAAACGATTAAGCTGAGACATATATTCTTTTTTTATTCCGTTTTTTACATCTTCAATAGCACAAACTATTGCATCATAAGAACTTGTACCAATTATTGCATCAACTTCCGGAAGTTCTCTACGTATTTCTTCGCTATATCTTTGAGCAAGGCACCCGGTAACAATCAACCCTTTGCATTTACCAATTTCTTTGTATCTGCCCATTTCAATGATTGTATTAATACTTTCTTCCTTTGCATCATTAATAAAACAACACGAATTAATAACAATAATATCTGCCTCAATCTCGTCATTGGTAAATTGATATCCTGACTCTGACAGCATACCGAGCATTTCCTCAGTATCAACTAAATTCTTATCACAGCCTAATGAAACAAATAATACTTTCACTTTTTGCTCCTAATTAAAAATCTCTAATATTTATACGTCTTCCTCGTCACCTTCAATAGTAACTTTAGAATTGTATAATTCATCAATAGCAACTGACAAAGCCTTCTTATCTTTATCATCAACTAACGGTTCTTCACCTGCGACAATCTGTCTTGCTCTCTTTGAAGTAGCAATAACAATAGAATATCTACTCTGTACTACTGGCTGTTCTCCTGGTTCAACCTCGCTGTTTACTACAGCCATTAAATCTGAATAAGATGGGTGTAACATAAAATCCTCCATTCTGCCCTATTTTAGGCATTAACAATTTTTATTTGAGATGTTATTTAATTCATCTCTTATATTACTAATTAAATTAATGTTATTAACAACTCTGTTATGAGCTGAAGAAATTGTTCTATGCAATTCTTCAACGCTTTCATCTAAAATATCATTAACAACAACATAATCGTAATTTTCAATTCCAACCGCTTCCTCGTTAGCTCTGCTCATTCTGGCATTTATAACATCAATAGTTTCTGTATTTCTGCCAACAAGTCTGCGTTTAAGTTCCTCTGCACTAGGCGGAAGAATAAATATCAAAACTGCATCTTCATACATTTTCTTTATATTCATAGCACCTTGAATCTCAATTTCCAATATAACGTCTTTGCCTGCTTCCAACTGGCTATCAACATAAGCCCTTGGTGTACCATAATAATTATTAACATATTTTGCATACTCTATAAGCTGTTCATTTTTAATCATATTTTCAAATTCATCAACTGTTTTGAAAAAATATTCTCTGCCATCAACTTCGCCCTCTCTAGGCTGTCTGGTTGTGGCTGAAACAGACAAAGCATAATTATCATATTTATTAATAAGTTCCTTCATAAGTGTTCCCTTTCCGGCTCCTGAAAAACCGGAAATAACAACAAGAAGACCTTTTTTAGCCATATCTATTCCTCCTTATATCTGGTTGCGATTGTATCAGGCATTAATGCTGACAAAACTATATGGTCACTATCCATAACTATAACTGATTTTGTCTTCCTTCCCTGAGTTGCATCAACTACATTTCCATTATCCTTGCCTTTTTGAACCATTCTTTTAATTGGTGCTGATTCGGGACTTAATACAGCTACTATTTTATCAGTATTAACAACATTACCATAACCGACATTCATTAATTTACCCATATAGCACCATCCTATTATTCAATATTTTGAACCTGTTCACGAATTTCTTCTATAGTATTCTTAAGTTCAATACCCATATTAGTGATATCCATATCACTAGTCTTAGATAAAATTGTATTTGCTTCTCTATTCATTTCCTGTGCTATAAAATCAAGCTTACGACCAACACGGTCACCCTTCTTAAGATTTTCGTTCATATTTGATATATGACTTCCAAGTCTTACAATCTCTTCGTCTATACACACCTTGTCAGCAAACAATGTAACCTCTGCCGCTACTCTGTTTTCATCGATAGCAGCATTTTCCAAAAGTTCTTTAACCTTTAAATCAAGCTTTGCTCTATATTCTGTAAGAATCTGTGGTGAACGTTCTTCTATAAACGCAACTATTTTCTGAAGATTTTCTGTCTTGTTTAAAAGATTATTTCTAAGATTCTCGCCTTCTCGCTCTCTAACTTTAACCATCTCATCAAGAGCACCCTTCATGGCCTCAGTAACTAATTTTTCTAATTCTTCTTCATCAACAGGCTGTTCTTCCATAATAACAACCTCCGGACACCTTGCAATATAAGTTGCAGATGCATCATTATGTACACCAAATCCCTCAGCTATTTTGCTTACAGTATCAAAATATTCCTTTGCAAGTGCTTCGTTATATTTGAGACAAGTACTACCTTCACTTAAATCTTCATACGAAATAAATACATCAACCTTTCCTCGTTCCAAAACACCCTTAATAATATTTCTGATTTCTGATTCAAAGAAATATAATTTCTTAGGCAATCTAATATTAATATCTAGATATCTGTGATTTACAGACTTCATTTCTACTGTAATCTTACGATTATTATCAGAAATCTCGCATCTTCCAAATCCTGTCATACTTCTAAGCATAAGATTTCCACCTCCCAAAATACTTGCCCTTACAAAAGGACATCATTTCTCATTATAATCTATTTACATCCTTACGTCAAGAATGATATAATATTCTCAATTTATTTTGAAAGGACATATAATTATGGCATTTGATGGTATAACTGTAGCTGCTTTAGTAACAGAATTCAATAAATATTTTATAAATGGTCGAATTTTTAAAATCGCTCAGCCTGAAAAGGATGAACTATTTCTTACAATAAAAAACAACAAAGAACAATACAAGCTTCAAATATCTGCCGGTGCAACTCTGCCCCTTATGTATATCACCAACAAAAGCAAGCAGAGTCCCTTAACTGCACCTAATTTTTGTATGCTTCTTAGAAAACACATAAATAATGGTCGTATAATTTCTGTGACACAGCCTGAATTAGAGAGAATTATTGACTTCGAAATAGAACATCTGAACGAGCTTGGCGATGTATGCAGAAAACATCTCATTATAGAATTGATGGGCAAACACAGCAACATTATTTTTACCGATGACAATAACAAGATTATAGACAGTATTAAGCATATTTCTGCATTAACCAGCTCTGTAAGAGAGGTTTTACCGGGAAGAGAGTATTTTATACCCCAGACCACAGAAAAATCTAATCCTCTAACTATAGACAAGGATACTTTTATAGATAAAATTTTTACTGATTCTACCCCTATATATAAATCATTATATTTGAATTTAACAGGTTTAAGTCCTGTAATTTCTAATGAAATCTGTTATTACTCCGGAATCGATGCTGATTTACCGGCCAATTGTCTTGACGGCAATAGCCGGATACATCTTTACAATATGTTTGAACAACTTATTGACAAGGTTAAAACTAAGCAGTTTGCCCCTACAATTTATTATGATAATAATACACCTATTGAATTCAATGCATTTCCTCTCGAAATGTTTGCAACGAAATCATATAAAACCTTCAGCTCTATTAGTGAAATTTTAGAGACGTATTATGCTCAAAAAGAGACAATAACCCGAATCCGTCAACGTTCCGCGGATTTAAGACAAATTGTTCAGACTGCACTTAATAAAAATTATAAAAAATACGATTTACAGTTGAAACAGCTTAAAGACACAGAAAAAAGAGATAAATACAAATTATATGGTGAATTACTTACTGCATATGCATATTCCATCGAAAATGGTTTAAGCGAAATCACTGTCAATAATTATTATGATAACAGTGAGCTTACTATTCCATTAAATAGCGAACTATCTGCTATGGATAATGCAAAAAAATATTACGAAAAGTACAACAAACTTAAAAGAACCTATGATGCTCTTACAGATATCATCAAGACAACACAGGAAGAAATTGAGCATCTTGAATCCATCAGTATTGCACTTGATATAAATCCTGATGAAAACGCATTAAAGGAACTCAAAGAAGAACTTACACAATATGGATATATCAAAAGAAAAATTACTGATAAAAAGGCAAAGTTCACAAGTAAACCTATGCATTTTCGTTCAAAAGATGGATTTGATATATTTGTAGGTAAAAATAATTTTCAAAATGAAGATTTGACATTTAAAGTTGCAACAGGAAATGACTGGTGGTTTCACGCCAAAGGAATTCCCGGTTCCCATGTTATTGTCAAATGTGATGGTAAAGAGCTGCCCGACTCCGTATTTGAAGAAGCCGGCAGACTTGCTGCATATTTTTCAAAATCAAGAGGTCTTGAAAAAGTCGAAGTAGATTATGTACAAAAAAAGCATGTAAAGAAAGTTAATGGTGGCAAACCCGGATTTGTGATTTACCACACTAACTTCTCCATGCTTATTAATCCTGATATCAGCAATATAGAACAAATATCTTAAATATTCTACCAACCAATCAGCCAGCTGTAGATATTCTCATATTTCCTAGCAGATGTATTCCATGAGAAATCTTCAGCCATGGCTCTGTCAACCATTTTATTCCACTCACGTTTTCTATCATAATATACTTTTTCAGCATAACGAATCGCTGCAAGCATCTCGTGTGCATTATAATTTGCAAATGAGAAACCTGTACCCTGACTTTCAAATTCATTATAAGGCTTAACGGTATCTCTAAGTCCACCTGTTTCCCTAACAATAGGAAGTGTACCATAACGAAGACTCATTAACTGACTAAGTCCACAAGGCTCAAATAATGATGGCATCAAGAATGCATCACAAGCTGCATACACCTTATGTGACATATCTTCTGAATAATAGATATTTGCCGAAACCTTATTTCCATATTTCCAGTCAAAATATCTGAACATATTCTCATACTTCTCTTCACCTGTACCAAGAACAACTATCTGAACATCATCCTGACATAACTCATCCATAATATGTGCAACAAGATCGAGACCTTTCTGATCGGTAAGTCTTGAAACAAGACCAATCATCATTTTCTTATCATTTACCTCAAGTCCAAGTTCCTGCTGTAAAGCACGTTTATTCTTTACTTTTTCTTTTCTAAAGTTGATGTCATTATATTTAAAAGGAATTCTCTCATCTGTTGCAGGATTGTATTCGTCATAATCAATTCCATTTACAATACCACACAAACTATCTCTCCTTGCCCATAAAAGACCATTCAAGCCTTCTCCATAAAACTCTGTCTTAATCTCTTCTGCATAGGTTTCTGAAACAGTTGTAACAAAATCTGCGTATGCAATACCACCCTTTAACATATTTGCATCTTTCTTGACTGCAAGCTTATCAATTGAGAAATAATAATCAGACAATCCACTAATACCCTGAATAGTCTCGATATCCCAAACACCCTGAAATTTAAGATTATGTATTGTCATAATCGATTTCATATTAGCATAGAATTCTCCACCTCTGAAACTATCCTTCATATAAACAGGAACAAGTCCGGTCTGCCAGTCATGACAATGCACCAAATCAGGCTTAAATCCAAGTACCGGCAATGCTGATAATGCAGCACGAGAGAAAAATGCAAATTTCTCAATATCCCATTTTGTATCGCCATATGGTTTTGGTCCACCAAAATAATGTTCATTATCTACAAAATAAAATGTTACTCCCTCATGTACTAATTTAAACAACCCCACATATCTGTTCATGCCTGCAAAATACATATAAAAATTAGTAATGTATTCCAACTGGCATGTAAAATGCCAAGGCATACACAAGTATTTAGGAATAATAACCCTTACATCATATTCATCCTTGTTAAAGCATTTAGGCAACGAACCTACAACATCTGCTAATCCGCCTGTTTTAATAAAAGGTACTGCCTCTGACGCAACCATAAGTATGTTCTTCATCGTAATTCTCCTCCATATTTCTTCATTTCTTTTTTAACAAAAAAAGAAATGAGCCATAATATCTAATATTATAACTCATATTCATTCTCATTTAAAGTGAATTTTAAATTTTATTTTGCTTTATATTCCAATCTGATTTTATCTGCAATTAAAGCAATAAATTCCGAATTAGTAGGTTTTCCTTTTCCTTTATTTACCGTATATCCAAACAATTCATCAATTGTATCCATTTTTCCCCTTGTCCATGCAACTTCAATAGCATGTCTTATAGCTCTTTCAACTCTACTTGCCGTAGTCTGATGCTTTTTAGCAATTGTCGGATATAATATTTTAGTTATAGAACCAAGCATTTCTGTATCATTAACTGACATAATTATTGCATCTCTTAAGAACTGATATCCCTTGATATGTGCAGGCACTCCTATTTCATGTATTATATTAGTAACATCACTTTCTAAATTTCTTTCTATATATTCGCTTTTACTTTCATTAGCATTAATCATTCTGTTTTCATGAACCTTTTTGCTTGTCATTCCCTTAACGTGTTTAATACGATTAATAACCATATCGTTATCAAAAGGTTTCATAATATAGTAGCTTGCACCCATTTCAAAAGCATCATCAGTTATTGTTTCCTGACCAATTGCAGACATTACAATAAATGTCGGATGTTTTTTTATTGATTCATCTTTATTAACCTTTTCCATAACCGATAAACCATCAAGCTTTGGCATAATTATATCAAGTAACACAACATCCGGCTCTTTATTTTTAATAATATTAAAAACTTCTTCGCCATTAGATGCTTTTCCGACAACATTTATATCTTCATCGTTACTCAAAATATCATCTAACAGTTGTAAAATACGTTCATTATCATCTGCGATAGCAACATTTAATTTCTCACTCATTTTTCTCTGACATTAGTATACAAAAATACTAATTAACCTCCTTATTCGTTTTTATTGGTGTTTTATTTCCAATTGTATCCATAATTATACATATAGAATTTTACTTCTTCAACAATTTTCTATCGTCTTTATTCGACAAATTTTGCCGTCATGTCGAATTCTATAACTAACCCACAAGAAACTTATATTTTTCTACACTATACAAAGGAATTAACGGAATAAGAATAGGCGTTTTCTTCACATATTCCTGATACTCAGGGTCATTACCATAATTTCTATTCTGACGAATCTCTAATCTTCTTGCTCCTCCAAACATTATGTATACAATACAAAGATAACCAACTATTGCTGATAACCATTCAAGAACACTGCCAAACGTATTTACTCCACATACAAATACTCCGGTCCAAAACAAAACCTCCCCTAAATAATTAGGGCATCTAACTATTTTAAACAAACCGGTATCACAAAATCTATTCGGATTCTTGGCTTTTGACTTAGACTTCTGTATATCCGATGCCGATTCTAATAATATTCCCAAAAACATTATTACGCAGCCAACTATAGCAACTATATCGGTGCTTTTATTATGCTTCATTCTAAACAACACCGGTGATACCTGCATAGCATATAACGCTGCACAGCTTATCCATATAAAGAACTTTGCTATAAATTTCATATCTTTTCCATCTTTAATTTCTTTTTTCATTGTATTTCTATATGAAGCGCTTCTTATCTCTCTTAGTAAAAGATAACCACCAAGCCTAAATCCGTATACAATAAACAATACACACATAACTATCGTGTCAATCTTTAAATCATTTCTAAACATAATGAGCATAGCCGCTCCGAGACCAACCACTGAAAATCCATAGCCTAAGGATATAAAATATATGTACTTATAATACCCTATCGAGCTGATAATTAATGCAATCAAAATTAATATTAAAAATTCCATACTTTAATCTCCTTTATAAATTTAAATAATAAAACTCTCTCCTGTAGAAATATACTCGACCTTATCCTTCATTATACACTTAATCTTATTAAAAGCTATATTTCCTGTGCAATGACAGGTATATAACTTATTTATCTTTTTTCCCACCAAATAATTGCATATTTCTTCTAGTTCATCATCACTATACATACATATTTCCGAACCATTCATATCTGATTTCATATGCAAACCACCTACAAATGCATAAATTTTCTTTCCCTTAAATATAGCCTCCATTTCTTTGTGAATATTTATAATACCCGCATGAGAACAGCTGTTAAATACAACCAAACCCTTTTCTGTATCAAATACCAAGCTTAATTCATGCGAAAAGTCATCTAGTATATACTCTTTATCTCTCATTTTATATAATTTACATCTCTCACCGATTTTCTCTAAACCTTTTGTATTATGTGGTACAACATAAATATTTTCGTATATTTTTGTAACACCATTTAAAAGTATAAATTTATCCCTATTATTGCTATACATTTCCTTTTGCATACCAATATAATGTATTTTTCCACCTGATCCCGAATAATAATCACCTGTTATTTCTTCAAGACCATATATATCTTTCTTATACAAATCCAGAAATTTAACAAATCCGTCAGAATGATCATAATGTCCATGGGATAAAACTGCAAAATCGACTTGATTTAATTCAACACCCAGCTTTTCTGCATTAGAAATAAACGCACCTGTACGCCCGGCATCAAGCAGTATCTTCTTATCTTCAAATTCAATGTAAATACTAAGTCCATGTTCACAAATATATTTATCTTTATACTTGTCTAACAGTGTATTTTCAATTAAAACCTTAAATTCCATCTTAAAACTCCTGTACCTCTTCCCTGACTGTATATAATTCTTCTATTTTATCGGTAATATTATTAATATCATCTATTGATTCTTCGTATCCCTTTAAGGCAGCAAATGGCATAAATATCTTGGCTCTATCTAAAATGTCCATCTTAGCTCTGCCTGAATCTGGTCTTTTCATTTTAATTATATCATCATAATTTCCCATATTATCACCCTTTATGCTTTATGTCCACCAACCTGATGATTTCGTTCTATCGTAGTTGCTCCTTCTACAAGATTAATACCCTTTAACACTGCATTTTTTCCGTATTTCCCTTGTATATCTAACATTGCATCCTGTAACCTTTTTTCTTTAATGAGTTTTTCTTCTTTTTTGCTTTTTAATATATCTGCAAACAAATCAAGTTGAACATAATCACCAACTGTTTTAGAAACATTTTTAACATTTCCAAGTGTAATATTAACTTTTTTTATAAGCAGATTACTATCAACCTTTTCATCAAATATTTGAAGTATTGCTTTTTTGATTATTTCAGTTGAAGATGTGTGTTCTTTCAATTTCATTGTAGCATGCATAGGCTTAGGAACGGTTCTTCCGTACGCATCAAGAGACATCTCTCCAGCATAGTCTTTACTTTCCCTATCATAAGCAATATCGAGACCAACCAAGTCAGTGACTAACTTCTTATCTACTAAATCAAGAACAATAAGTTCTATCATTTCTTTTACAATTAATCGCCCCTTGTCATAACTATAGCCATAGCTTAACACCTGTCCCGACGATATTGAATTTACCTTTGGCTTATATCTTTTAATATCTCTTATGGTACAAGGTTCAATTCCCCATGCATGGTCAATTAATAATTCGGCATCCACACCAAATAATTTAAAAAGTAAATCTTCCCCTGTACCATAACCTATTCGACTTACGGACATTCGTGCAACATCTCCCATAGTATACATTCCATTGTCATTTAACCTTTTCTGCACTCCTCTTCCAACACGCCAAAAATCCGTCAACGGCTTATGATTCCATAACAATTCTTTGTAGGAAAGTTCATTAAGCTCTGCTATTCTTACACCCTCACTATCTGCCTCTTCATGCTTTGCAACTATGTCCATAGCAATCTTGGCAAGATACATATTGGTTCCAATACCTGCTGTTGCTGTTATTCCCGTTTTCTTATAAACCTCTTTTATTATCCTTCGCGTAAGTTCTCTGGGAGATACAGCTCTTTTCCCCCTGTCACTGTAAAACTTTAAATAATCTGTTATATCAATAAATACTTCATCTATAGAATATACATGTATATCTTCCGAGCTAACAAATTCAAGATAAATATTATATATTCTACTGCTATAATCCATATATAACCTCATTCTTGGAGGTGCTATTATAAATTCAACTGTTTTACCTGTCTCAGCCTTAACTTTATCACATCTTGCTATGACCTCAAATAGCCTTGAACGCCCCGACAAACCATATTTCTTAAGTGATGGAGATACAGCAAGACAGATAGTTTTTGCAGTTCTTGACTCATCTGCGACAACAAGATTAGTGGTAAGCGGATCAAGTCCTCTTTCAACACATTCTACAGAAGCATAAAATGATTTTAAATCTATTGCAATGTAATGTCTATTATTCATCTCATATGCCTCCTATCAATATCTCAAAATATTATATCAAACATTTGTTTGTTTTTCAATTTAATTGCTTAAATCTCTCGTTTATATTATAATTATTCTTCATAAAATTATTTTAAGGAGCTCAGATATATGTCCAACATAATAGAAATTACAGATTTTAATGCACCGGAACTTGATATATATGCACGACTTAGTGAAAACGAATTACTTAATCGTCATGAACCTGAAAAAGGCATATTCATTGCAGAAAGTCCTATAGTTATAGAACGTGCCCTTGACGCAGGCTATTCTCCAATATCTATGCTTGTAGAAAATAAACATATTGATACACAAGCCCAAAAACTGATTATTCGATGCAATGATATTCCTATATACACTGCTGAATTTGATGTTCTTACCAACCTTACCGGTTTCAAACTAACAAGAGGGATGTTATGTGCGATGAAACGCCAACCTCTTAAAACTCCTGAAGAGATATGTTCAAAAGCAAGACGAATAGCAATTCTTGAGGATGTAATGAATCCAACAAATGTTGGTGCAATTATTCGTTCTGCTGCAGCCCTTAATATTGATGCTGTATTGCTAACAGAATCCTGTAGTAATCCTTTATACCGAAGAGCTATACGCGTTAGCATGGGCACTGTATTTCAAATACCATGGACATTTATTCCAAATGTGTCTACCAATTATGTGGAATATATAAAAGCCTTAGATTTTAAAACTGCTGCAATGGCACTTTGTGATAATACACTTCCAATAGATACTCCCGAACTAAACAAAATTGACAAGCTATCAATTATTCTTGGAACAGAAGGCGAAGGACTAAAAAAAGAAACCATTGAAGCTTGCGATTACACAATCAAGATTCCAATGGCAAATGGTGTTGATTCCTTAAATGTAGCAGCTGCCAGCGCAGTTGCATTCTGGCAGCTTGGAATTCATTAATATATTATTTTATACGAATCTGCTTTACTTTAGACCAGCCAGAGTAAAGCTTTTTCTTATTCTTATTAAGCTTAATCGTCTTATATGTACGAATTCTTACATAATATTTTTTATCAGACTTAAGCTTCTTAACAGACCTTGATGTAGTCTTTCTACTTACATTAATACTCTTTGTAGTCTTTTTGGTAAATTTTTTATTTGTAGAATACTGTATCTCGTATCCGCTTATCTGAACAGACTGCTTTTTCCACTTAACTACCATCTGCTTTTTCTTAGCTGCAAGCTTTGTAAGCTTTGTAGTTTTTGGCTTAATAGTAAAATTTTTTGTTACCTTTCCATTATAACCATTCTTAAATTTTATAGTTACCGTAGCTACGCCAACATTTTTATTATTGCTATACTTAACACTGTAATTATTAGCACTAATAACATTACCCCTGGTATCCTTAGCTACCACCTTTGGTTTTCTATATTTTCCATTATAAATATAGTTCTTTGTCTTTAAATCTACGGTTCTAACCGGATATGTATTTTGTGTTGTTGTCGGTTCTTCCGGCTCCGTTGGTTTATCTATCGTTGTTGACTCTTCCGACTCCGTTGGTTTATCTAACGTTGTTGACTCTTCCGGCTCCGTTGGGTCATCTGATGTTGTCGACTCTTCCGGCTCTGTTGGTTCATCTAAGGTTGTTGACTCTTCCGGCTCCGTTGGAGTCTCTGGAAAATTCGACTCATAAAAATTTACACATATGGTAGTCATAACATTTTCCAATGCTTTCACATCAGCTACAGTTGTAAGGTTCCCATCATAATAATCACTTAAGAAGATAAATACATAGTCTCCTGTAATTATGTCATAACTATCATTTGCATAAAAATAATATTTTCCTGTTTCTCCTTCTTTCACTGTAAATTCAACTGTATTTGACCAATCTGTTTCCTCAGATGCGCTGCTACTTTCCCAGTATTCCTTCTTTATACCTATAATCACATCATTAGCATACAATAGCATTTCCTGTACAATATCATAATCAATGACATTATCCTCTTCATCGTACCAATTAACTATAATATATGGTGCATTCTGATTAGGAATGCGAGACGAACCCTTTATATCATTAATACTAACACTTGTAGGATAATCTGTAACTTCTATTCTTGATACCACCGGATATTCTATATCCTGATAAATGTCAATAGCCTTAAATCCATAATTACTATAAACAAGCTCATAATAGTCTTTCAGTGAATTTGCCACTTCAAATCCAATATCATCCTCTGAAGCCTTAAGACCTGTTATATACACCTTGTCTAGTATAAAATCAGCTGGAAAATTACGGTTTTCTATATGTAAAAATGTAGCACCACTAATTTCTCCATCAATAGTCAAATCCTTTTCTGCATTAAGAACAAGAACTCCTCTTGTATCAATGTTATCATCCTTCACACCACCAACAAAATTACCACCAATAGTCATTGATGTGTTCTCATTCAAATCAAGACAGGCATTTGATGTCAATTCAACATTTGTTACACTTCCACTATTTAATTGTAAATACGCTGAATTTGTAATTCTAAGCTTCAAAACATTGTTAATGCTTGCTCTATATACATATACATTATCAATGTCGACTGTTGTTTTATTATTTCCAGATATCTTAGTATCATATAAATTGCCAGTACCACTAATATTAATAAGTGCCTCGCTGTTACCTTGTGTAAATATTCCATCACGCACTGCAACTAAACTGCAAAGTTCAACAGTTGCTTTTCCCGCATACGATACTTTGTTATCATTTCCTGCATCATTGCTCATATATATACCTTGAAAACAAGTCTCACTACTAGCATTAATTATTTGCAAATAAGCATTCGTTCCAACTGAAGAACCTTCAAATCCACCAGCATATACGGTAGGCAAAAGTTCCGCTTCTGTTCCTCCAAGCCCTCCTAGTGAACCTGCACTTCCTTCAAGATAAGTTCTTACATTATCAAGTGTGAGCTTATATCCTGCTAAAAATATTTCTCTATGCGGAACACTTCCAAGAGCATCGCTTGATTCAAAATGCATACCAATGTCCTTAAACACAACATTTGCTCCAGTTATCTGTATCGGGCAACGAAATGTTAAACATACTCCAGCTTGTCCGGTAATTGTTGTACCTCCGGAAATATACAACGGATTCATCTTACCTGTATCAGTTGCACTTGTTGTAATGGTAATATTTTCAGAAACAATAATATTAGTTTTATTTTCAGATATTGCTGTTAGAAATTCTTCCGGTGTATCTACTACTGTCTCTGTAGCTGCATATATTTCAACAAAATTATCTATACACAATACATTTATCACAAACAAGACTATTGCTATATATAATGTAAATATTTTTTTCATAGGCATTCTCCTCATAATTTCTTTAACTTATTATACCAAATTCTACATATTTTTTCATTATTTTAAAGATAATAATTGCATTTTTATTACATTTTTATTATTCTATAATTACAGAAAAAAAAGGTGGATTTACACACTTACATAGGAGGTACTTGAACAAATGGCAAGAACAGTACAAGAATTAATGGACATGATTAAAGACAATGATATTCAGATGGTTGACTTTAAGATTGTAGATATTAACGGACAATTTCGTCATGTGACAATTCCAGCCGAACAGTTTAATGAAGACACTTTAAAGGATGGTATCGGATTTGATGCTTCTAACTATGGTTATGCTGTAGTCGAGAAAAGTGATATGGTATTTATACCTGACTTAGACACAGCATTAGTTGATCCTTTCTGCGAAATACCAACCTTATCTATCACAGGTAATGCAATGGTAATCGACTATCCAGAAAACAGACCACTTGACCAGTATCCAAGAAACATCGTATTGGCTGCTGAGCAGTATATGAAGGATTCAGGTATTGCCGACACAATGCTTATTCTTCCTGAATTTGAATTCCATTTATTTGATAATGCAGGATGGAATATTTCTCCTGACCATATTTCTATGCATGTCGATGCAGAACAGTCATACTGGAATAGCGAAACTGAAGGACAGGGCTGTGTTGTAGCTCATCAGAAGAACTATCATATAGCTAAACCATTTGATACATCTTATGAATGTCGTTCAGAAATGTGTCTTGAGATGGCAAAAGCTGGTATTCCTATTAAATATCATCATCCGGAGGTTGGTGCAGCAGGACAGTTCGAAATAGAACCAATGCTTGGTCAGATGTCAAAAATGGCTGATAACACAATGATGATTAAATACATAATTCATAACACAGCATTAAAATATGGCAAAGTTGCAACATTTATGCCAAAGCCTGTATATAATGAAGCCGGAAATGGTATGCATGTACATATGCTCTTATTAAAAGATGGCGAACCTGTATTCTCAGATGATAACGGATACTCACATCTTAGTGAAACTGCACATTACTTTATGGGTGGATTATTAAAACATATTGCTTCATTGTGTGCATTAACTAATCCAAGTACTAACTCATTTAAGAGATTAGTCCCAGGATTCGAAGCTCCTGTTACTGTTGGTTATGCAACATCTAACCGTAGTGCAGTTATTAGAATTCCTGCATATGCTAAGACACCTAACTTAAGACGTTTTGAGATTCGTAACCCTGATGCAACATGTAATCCTTATCTTTGCTATGCTGCATTACTTATGGCAGGTCTTGATGGTGTTAAAAATAAGATTGACCCTCATGCAAATGGTTGGGGACCATACGATATGAACCTCTATTCATTATCAGATGAAGAAAAGGCTAAGTTATCTTCTCTTCCAACCTGTTTAGATGATGCACTTGATGCACTTGAAGCTGACCACGACTACTTAACAGCCGGTGGCGTATTCCCAGAACAGCTTATCAAAAACTTTATCGCAAACAAGAGAAAGGAATGTGCCGAGCTTGCTAAGATTCCACATCCTGCAGAGTTTGACAGATATTTTAATTTATAATTCAAAACCTCCGCAAGTTGTAAAACCTGCGGAGGTAATTTTTATTTTAGTCGTTCTTGTAATTCCTTAGAAAATCCTGCCAGTCCAAATGCCGCCGGACCACCATGTGTAGTTATAACTCCATTTGCCTGAATCCATTCAACGGTCTTAAATCCACATTCATCTGCAGTATATTCGACCTTAGCCATTACTTCTTCACTTAATCCTATAGTGTATACGCACCACAAACATTCCCTGTCAAGATTGTAGTTCTCTGCATAATCCTTAACTAACTGCGAAGCAACTTTTATCATCTTACCACGATATTTTTTAGTAGCAACTAATTTACCTTCGAGCAACTCAATACATGGATGCAAATTAAGAATCTTACTTCCAAGAAATGCAACATTACTTACTCTTCCACCAGCACGCAAAAATTCCAAATCATTAGGAGCAAAACACATATTAGCTCTATCAATTAAATCATTTGCCTTTTCAACTGCTTCTTCAAGAGTTATATCTGGATTAGCTTTAAGAAGCTTTGCCATTTCTACAACAATTATTCCCTGACCTATAGATACCTGTTTAGTATCAATCGCAGTAATATAATCTCTTCCTTCCCCGGCAATCATTGCACTCTGATATGCACAGGTCGTAACTGCCGAATATGCAAGATACAATATATGTGCATCAGGGTATTTTTCATGAATCTCATCAAATACAGTATAAAAATCATCCGGTGTACTACCACTTGTCTTAGGTAGTTTACCTGTACTATCATAAAAATCACAAATTTTTTGTACCGGAAACGAACCATCATCGACTGTCTCATCACCAAATGCAACATGCATAGGTGCTATATAAATACCATACTCACTAGCAATATATTTAGAAATATCAGAACCTGATTCTGCAACAAGAATTATTTTTCCCATAATTACCTCTCAATAAAATACTATTATGAAGTTATTATAAGTGGTTTTTAAAACTACGTCAAGAATGATTTTTATAATTTGTTTATAATTTTTTTATATTTATTTTACAAAATAGCACTTCACTTTATTGTTTCCAACGCTTTTCATCAGAATCAACAATAACCTCATACTGCTTTATTTTTTCATAAGCCGGCATATCTAAATTCAATTTTTCAAAAAATATATCCCATTTTTTTTCACTTAGCTCGCTCTTAATATAAATACGACAACAAAGCTTTCCGTCCTTTATAAACAACTGTGCCTTATTTATTCCCGATTCCCTCGCACAAATCATTTCTTCTATATGTGAAGGTTCAATATTTTCACCATTTTCACCTATTAAAACCTTCTTAATTCTACCAGTTATATATAGTTTATAACCTCCATTAACCTCATCCTCTTTTAAATATCCCACATCTCCAGTCTTAAAATATCCATCCTCTGTAAATGATTTCTTTGTCAATTCAGGATTTGTAGCATATCCAATAAATACATTATCGCCTTTAACTACAACTTCACCAATTCCTTCTTCATTAGTATTAATAAGCTTTACATCTATATCTTCTGCAATGGTTCCTACTGTTTTTACATCTGAATCATATGGATACTGAATTGCAAATGTAGATGCAGTTTCTGATAACGCATAAGCCTCCATCATATTTAGTCCATTGTCCTTATAAACTCTACGGATATTTTCATCCATAAGAGCCCCTCCACAGAACAGATACTTTATTCTGTTTCCAAATGCCTTTGCAATATTACTTCCATATCCTTCATAAAATCTCTTATAAATAAGAGGTACTCCACAGAACAGAGTGGGATTTACCTCCAAAATTTCTCTTGCCATAACAGCATTATCTGAGCACAAATAAATTGAAAATCCAAAAACCATAGAATATAGAAAATTATATATTCCTGCATAGGTATGACTCAAAGGCAGGCACAAATAATCAACATCGTTTTCATTAAAAGGACATCTTCTATACATTGAATCAAGTCCCGCAAATATATTTTTTTCAGAAAGCATAACTGCCTTCGGCTCTGCGGTTGTTCCGCTTGAAAATACAATCTTACAACACGACTCTGAATCTGCCAGCTCAAGCTCTTTATAATCACAATCACTTGAAGAAGCAAGTGCTTCCTCCATTAAAATATATATTGGAGCTTTGCAATCTTTAGCCACCTCTTCTATTATATCCTTCTTTTCTTCTCCATATAACACACAGGCAATATCTAAACGTTTAATTGCCTGCTTAAGTTCATTTTCCTTCCACTCCTTAGATACACATACACTAATACCCACATAATGAAGAACGGCTAAATCAGCCATCATAAATTTAGCACTGTTGTTACCATAAATCAAAATCGCTTTGTTTTTCAATCCACATGATATCAAATATTTAGCCAGACAACGTGTCTGCTTAATGAAATCACCATATGTAATGGAAACATATTTTCCATTTATCTTCTCATAAATGTGTTCTTTTTCCTTCCATTTTTGACTGTTACCTTCTAAAACTTTTTCCAATTCAATCATTTTCTACACTCTTTTCTAACAAAACATATTCACAACACTCTTCAATATGCTCTTCACCATACTTTTGAGTAATCTTACCGTCTCTTGCTAATGCCCCAACGCTAGGTAATCCACTCCTTCTGAGTTCTTCCATAATACTACCTACCAATGCCTTACCAAGACCTCTATGTTCCTGGTCAACGCCCATATATAGCATAACATATCTTCTCGGTTTCTTCTTTATCCTGAGTACTTTTAATAAATTACCTATATTTTTTAAATGATATACCTTGTTACCATAATCAGGCACACTTACAAAGAAGCCTACAGCCTTACCATCATAATATGCCATTTTCACCATACTCATATTGATTATATATCTATAATCCGAAAATACTTTAGCAAAATCCTCATAAGAAACATCCTTGTAAATCGGAAAATCACTGTAAAGCACTGTAAGCAATTCATACAATTCTTTAACAATCTTATCAAAATCCTCTATTTTAGGACTTATTATTTCATATCCCTTTCCAAGAAATGCTATGTATCTGTCATCATACAAAGGTTCTTCTGACACAACCTTATTATAAATATTCGATGTGTAATGATGGCAAATTTTAAATCCATTATCCTTAAACATCTCCAAATAATAATCCTTGTTATAAGGCTCACCCGTATAAGGTCTGTTTTCAAACAAATTCGTCTTTAACCTATATTTAATCCAAAAGGATGCATCAACCGGACCAACTATTTTCTCTAAACCAATTTCTCTTACATATTCTGTTGCTTTTTCAAACAAATAAGTCGCCACAGATTTATCATTTATACATTCAAAAAAACCGAAATATGCAGTATCATCTCCATTATATATAGTAATAACAAATCGGCCGGTCACCTTTTTATTCTTATAAATCAGAAATTTATGCATTGTAAAATATTTACTCAAGGGATGATTTCCTGTAAGTAATGATTCGATTTCTCCCGAATTTTCCATATTGTCTGCTTTAGTATATATTTTCTTTGGCAAATCAAGAAAATCCCTAATATATTTTTTTTCCTGTTCAAATTTAATACATTCCATAACTATACCTTCAATATTTCAATTTCCCCTGTATTTGCATTCATTTTAATTTTGTCTCCGGTTTTTACGGTATCAAGAAGTTTTTCAACACCTACAATCGATGGTATTTTTAATTCTCTTGAAATAATTGCTGTATGTGATAAAAGAGAACCTTTTTCAGAAATAACTCCTTTTGCTCCTACCAATAAAAAAACCCATCCCGGATCTGTCATTTTTGTTACTAAAATTTTATCTTTATAATTCTTAACCTTAGTAACATCCATAACTACCAGTGCCTCTCCTTCTACTATACCATCAGAACATGGTGTACCAAAAAGCTTATTTTGATTAATATTCACTCTATGCGAATTCACACTGCGATGTTTTTTATGAAACTCATTTTCAGCAAAAATCAAACGCTGATAAGCAGGCAAACACGAATATAATTCATACTCTGACTTTCTATCCTTAATTATTTCCTGTATATTATTAATTTGGTCAACATTCTCAACCAATGTAAATATTTCATCTGCTTTTAAATAAAAAACATCCAATCTGTCTTGAATAATACCTTTATTAGCAAATTCTTCGCCAATTTTAGTAAATATCAATCTAATAATTCCAAATATCCTACTTCGGTTAAGCCTTGATATTTCTCTATTTGCAATTCCCTTTGCCGCTCTCTTTGCAAGGAATTTATTAAGTCCTCTTAGTTTTTTTGTTTTAGGTGCTTCCTTCATAAGTTTATTGTACATATCAGTAAGCTTTTCTTTATCTTCATTGTACTCTCTGATTTTTTCCGTCAAAAGCTCCGGATTACTACGGAAGGTCTTGCTTTCAAGCTTTAATTCCTCAAGATTTCTGTCACCATATTTCATTATATATTCATCAAACCTCTTTTTATATTCAAGATCATTCAAATTATTTTTCTCATAAGCAAGACGAACCATTTCACGAATAGGCTTTAAGCTTTCAATATTAGATATTCCGGAAATAACCTGATTTCCACTTTCTCCTAACCTTTTTTTTACAATTCCTGTAAATAAAAATGCATAAATATCATTTAACAGGGTTACATCCCAACAGGACAAAAGTGTATCATACAATTCACAATATAATCCGACTAATTCCTTAGATGATATATCTTCATGATATTTCTCATAAAAGCCATCGTTAATGCGCCCAAAATCTTCATTAAGCTTTTTCATATTTTTCGGAACATTCCACATTTCCGAAATAACATTAAAATATGTTTTTAGCCTAACCAGCTTTGGTAGCTTGACAGCATCCTTATCATATTGTTTTATTTTTACACCCATCATATCCTGCCAGATAGGTATAATTTTATTATTCATAGGCATAAATTTAATAATTGTGTACCAATTACTAATTTTATAATAAATTCTGCCATTTGCATTTCCAACCATATTAGCAAATACACAATCATATTTCGCAAGTTCCTTTTCATTCTTAAGAATGCGTCTGCTAATACTTCTAAATATTCCACTATAAACAATATTTACAAAAGAACAGGTTAATGGCAAACTAAGTCCCGGATAACTCTCCACAATATTACTGTTATCTAAAATCAACGGATGTTCATTAGATAATGTGGTAATTGCTCTTGCCTGTAAAATATAAATCTCATTTTCAGCTATCGCAAATTCAATGTCTAATAGTTCCCCTAAAATAGGCTGCATCTTTGTTGCCAAATTCACAATTTTACCTATCATATCTTCTGAAAGAACATCTTCTTTTCCCTCATAATAATAAATTCTATCAGTCGTATTATAGTAATAGCTTGTGGTGTCAACTTTATCCTCCACAACATTATCTCCTGTACCCTTTCCGACTACGATAACCATTTCATTTAATAGCCCTTGAGGATTAGCTGTAAAGCATACTCCTGAATATTCAGAGTTTATCATTTCCTGAACTATTACATTCATATCTGTCTGTTCAATTTTTATATTATGTCGTTTTGCATATTCTTTTACATTGTCATTATCCATAGAAGCAAAACATTTTTCTATTTTAGAGCGAATCTCTTCTTTTTTTACATTAAGATAGGTATCAAACTGTCCTGCAAAGCTGCTACTATCACCATCCTCAATACTTGCTGAAGAACGAACAGCACATAATTCCCATGGTATGTTAATATTTTCCAAGTCAGAATCTCTACCTACCGTTATAAACTTCGGAACAGGGAAACCCTGTTCTCTAAGTATCTTTAGGTTCTCTATCTTTTTTCCTAACATTCATTTTCACCCACTATATTTTCCCAACAATCAGGAACAACACTATTGTTAAAAGCATTAAGCTTTCCTGTATATATGTATATAACTCTACCTTTTCAACCAATACGAATTTCTCAGGATTTTTTATAAAGCCTAAGAACTTCCATACCATCCACGACACAAGCAATACAAATAATACTATGGTAATCTTGTTCAAATTGTATACAAGAATCATATTAGTCACAATGTCAACCACTGTTAAAATCATTACAAATATAGTGCTCTTTTTATATCCAAATAATTTTGAATATGTCGTATAATCATTTTCATCCTTTGGTGCTCTGATTTTTCTTGAGACTTCCCAAATCAATGCAGGAAAATATAAGGTCCATAATGCCATAATTGTAATTAATGTTACACCTTTTAAATCATACTTAATTACTGTAAATGATATAATATAAACATTAACAAACATTTGCACCGGATTATGCGTCACAAGTGCTAACGGCAAACTTGGCTGAATAACTTTTCGTCTGAAAAACCATTTACTCATCAAATAACCATATGCATAAAGCACACAAAAGAACAAAAAGTTATTCATAAATAGCAGATTAAGTATCAATGCAATAAACTGTACTATTATACAAATTACTACTATGTCTTTCTTTGTAACTCTTCCACTTGGTAATGGTCTTTCCGGAAAAAGTCTTTTATCTGTTTCATAGTCTTTTAAATCATCCGCTATTCTAAGCCACATCAAAAATGCAAATACCGTATATGCTCCAACAAACTCTTGTAAACCAATTCTAAAGCTTGTAATGTTGTTATTTAAAAGTATAATGAAGTGAATCTCAAGAAAGACGATACAGCCCAGAATAAATCTTGCTAACAAAGGATATCTTTCTTTAAAATAAATTTTAAGTCTCTTTATCATACATATTTCCTTCCTATCTTTTCTCCCATTTGCAGTTTAACTTCTATATCCTTATCGCAGTTAACAACGATATCTTCATCTAATTCTATCTTATTATTTTCAAATATCGTAATAATAGTAGAACCTCCCAACTCGAAATATCCCTTTTCCTGTCCTTTAATAAAATTATTTACTTTGTAATTTTTTATTTTTCCAACAAGCAAAGCTCCTACCTCTATAAATATGACATTTCCAAAATTCTCTGTTTTAAGAAGATTTACCATCCTTGAATTTTGCCTGTATATTCTGTGTTCTTTAGATATGGAACTAACTGTATGAAGCTTCCCTTTAATTCCGTAACGTCTTTTTACCTTACCGTTATCAATAAAAATATATCTATGGTAATCATCCATTGTTAGTCTGAACACAAGACATTTTCCACCTTCATAATCTTTTAAATCAATTTTACCATCCACAAGTTCATCCAGTGTATAGGTAACACCTTTTATCTGTAATACATTCCCTTTCATAACCGGATAAACTGAAAGCTTGCTATCTGCCGGAGCAACAAGACTTGAGCTTTTCATATCTATAACCCTTTTGCCTTCCTTAATCTTTCTGGTAAAAAAATCATTAAAGCTTGTATATTCTCTTTTCTCATAGTCACTTAGACAAATCCCATAATCATCTACAAATGGTTTAATTTTCTTAACACTCATGCTACTGCTGTTATACCATCCATTAATTCTCGAAAACACAGGATGAATGACCAATTTTAACAGAACCCGCCCTAAGAAGTGGTTATATAATATATCCAAGAGATTTCCTCCATATTGAGAAATCGGCTCATGAGTTTTATTTTTTCTATTGTATATCTGCATTTCTGACACTCCCTATTCTTCAATAGTAATTAATCCCGTTGCACCATCAATTGTAATTTTCTGACCATCTTTGATTTTATTCATAACATCATGGCAGCTTACAATCGCAGGTATTCCATATTCTCTGGAAACAATAGCCGCATGACATAATATTCCACCGTACTCTGTAACAATCCCTGATAAAATTGCAAATTTTGGTGTCCATCCTGTATCTGTAAATCTTGTTACCAGAATATCATTTTCCTGCAAAGATGAAATCTGACTAAAATCTTCTATAACCCTTGCAGTACCGGTTACTATTCCGCTGTTAGCACCTAAGCCCTTTATAGTCTCATCATCTGGTTTGATTTCCAAGTTTTCATTCACACTAAAATTTCCGCCAATTTCATTTTCGCTCATATAATTAGCATAGGCATTGTAATATTCTCTGTTACCGACTATCATTTTCTGCAAATCTTCTTTCTTCAATTTTCCATCTAAATAATCCCAAAGATAAGAAACTTTAATAAACCATATATCCTCTTCCCTGTCTAAAATTCCCTGTTTAACTAATTTCTTTGCAAGCTCAATCGTATAAATACGGATAATATAATAAAACCTTGTTGAGATATCTCTGTACTCTTCTCTCCACCATAGCATTTTACGCATATTCATTATTTTATCGTAAATCTTTTTATATTTTTTATCTCCTACCTTGTTTTTAATATCCTCAAGAATTTTCCTGTAATTCGCCTCACCCTTTTCTTTATCAGCAACAGGACTAAATTCATCTCCAAGTAATATCATGTCTTTAATACTCGTAATGATAGAAGATATATCTTCATAATAACACGGATAAGTAACATCCAGTTCTTTATCTGAATGATAACCATAATCAGCAATTAATTGATTTACTAAAGGCATACCACATTTTTCGTCATCTAGTTGATTTTTTATCTCTTCGAGAGATTTTTCCTTCCAAAATGTTATCGCTTTTTCATCATTTCTTATTTCCCTCGAAATATTCCACATATCATAAAAAGGAAGCATATGCGATATGTTATCAATAGCCCCAAGTAAAATCAGGTACTCACTTTCTGACACATACTTAAGTAAACTGTCTTTATACAACGATTGATGAATTGTATTAATAAAAATTTGCCAAAAATATGTTGCTTCACTCTGCAAATACACTTTCTTTGTAAGCGTATACCATTCTTTTTCTATATCCTTAATCTGTAATTTATCATATCTGTTTTTATATTGTTCGTATTTTTCTAACAAATCTTCTCTATATTTATGACAATTTTTATTTCTGACTTTTAAAATTTTCTTTTGTGCGAAAAACATTTTTATTATAGCCACAAGAGTTTTAGGGGTTAATTTTGTGGTTTCACCATCACCCTCATATGTAATTCTTATACCATATTCACTATCAAATTCTCTTTCTTTATAGCCAATGACTTTACTTAATGCTAACTTTACAACTGATAAATTCCAGTAGCATCTTCCATAAAACATCTCGCCCATTTTCTTTTTTGATTCCTGCTTTGTAAGAATTTTCGAATCAAGCAAAAATTTACGCAGGGTAAATTCCCATATATACTCATACAAACTCCACATATATGGTGTACATACACTCGCCGACACTCCACCATCTTTAAAATCAGCTGTTGTCCAAATATCCTTCATATCACCATAATTTAATTTTGTTATTCTTCTAGCCTGTAATATATATAATTCATTTTCGCATATTGCAAATTCAATGTCACATGGATATCCAAATAATAGCTGTATCTTCAAAAAATTTTCTCCATAACAAATAAGCTGTTCCATATTCCACAGCTTATTATTACCATTGTACCTTCCGTTTTTTTTATACCAATCATAGTAATATTGTTCAGGAACCGTTCTTCCGCTTACAATATTTTCACCCAGACCTTCTGAAACTTCAATAGACATTTCTGTATCATTACCGGTAAGTGGATTGATAGTGAAACAGATACCACTCTGCTTTGCCTGCACCATTTCCTGTATCACCACCGACATTGATATGTCATATACTTCAATTCCTTTATTAAAAAAATAGTTCAGGCATACTTCTTTAAATGCAGATTTATAACAATTTATTACTGTTTCTTCTATATTTTTAAGTCCTTTAACATTTAAATAAGTCTCATACTGTCCCGCAAATGAGTGTTCTTCAAGATCTTCTTTCGTTCCACTACTTCTTACTGCATAATATTTTGACTCATCCAATTCATTAATTAATATTTTTCTTATTTTGTCTGTGAGCTGCTTTTCGTTAAATAGCATCTGTATCTTCTCACTGATATTCGAAACGTTTTCCTTGCTAATATTACCTAATAAATGCTTTAACTCTGCATCAATTCCATTTTCTTCAACAAACTCTTTATAGGAATCACTATCTAAGATAATTCCATCAGGAACATTAAATCCATTTTGTTTCATTATACACAGAAACTTTCCCTTATTTCCGAGTTTATCTCCATTATTTATTATTTGTTCATTTATCCTCTGAAACATAGTAGACTCCATTTAAAACATATTTTTCCTAAGTCGCAGCACATATAATAACATATTAATCACGATATGTGTAACTGCTCCAACCAAAACATAGACTAAGTAAAACCAAAGACTCATTGGGTGGTATATACAAACTATTATCACGCACCCAAATATTGAATCTGCCTGATCTAAAAACACAAAAATCCATTTTTTAGCCCCGTTCAAGCTTTTCCCCGGTATAATCCCAAGCCTTCGTTTAATAAAGCTGTTTGGCAGTTCGAATAATGCATATGCCAATCCCAGCAATAGTCCAATCAAACAGTTATTTAATGGCATATTAGAAATACCATCATAAAACATATTATACTCTTCTATATCTGTACCGGCACATAAGAAACCTAAGAGCACCATACATATCATATTAAAAATAATATATCCCAAAAAACCCTTCCACGTCTTATTATCGCCAAATATTCTATTACCATCTTTTAGACATTTTCCTGCATCAATAGGAATTTGCACGTATGTCATAAATTTTGATTTACACCATATTGAATTAAGTATTCCTGCTATAATCGTTCCCAACAATGTTACATACATAGCAGCTAATATCTTTAGTACAGGCATATTTATTCCTCCATAAACTAATCACATTCTTAATGCGAAGCATAATGAATTATTATACCACGTCGACTAACGTCTCCGTGCAGGCATTCGCCTTATAGAACTCCCTGTGCACGCACAGAACTCTGCAAGGCTCATTATACCATAAAATAAAAAAAAACCATAGCTTAAATCTACTATGGCTATTTTTATATACCTCATATATTACTCTTAAGCCTTACTTTTCCTATATCGAAACAAAGCTATTCCACACCAACCAATCATTGTCAAAAGAATGGTACATATAAGGATACCAGAAAAATAATACATTGAATTATATATATCTCCTTTTCCTGTTAATATTACCAAAGATGTAATCAGATATGTCACAGGAATAAGTGTTACTTTTAATGCTGTATAAAATACATTTTTTCTTTTTCTTAGGCAAACACATACAATCACACCAGCCAAAGATAAAAGAATAGCAAAAAACATATAGTAATGCAATACTAAACGTGGAAGTGTAACATATCCCTCACCTATATTATTATTCATTTCTATATTTTCATATAAATAAACATTTTCACCTGTTATTGACGGATAAAAACTAATCCTGTTAATTGTTTTCTCACCTGATATGGATACAACGCGATCTCCAACTGAATCCTTTTCAAATATTTGCTTCCATTTTGTTGTATAACATGAAACATCCGCTGTATATACACCTTCTTCTCCAAGCGTATATTCTATATCTACTTCAAGTGTAGGATCTTTAATACTAATTATAAGTTCACCCATTTCATTTTCGCTAACCTCAATAGCTTCTTCTACTTTTTCATAAGTAAGTACAATAGGTGCATTTAAATTCAAAGCAATTAAAACAAAAATAAGTATCATTGTTAATACACTTAGACAGATTGTAGATACTTTTTTTCTAAAAAGCCTAACACTTATATTTTTCATTGCTTTTATATCAGTATTTTGCGGCATTAACATCTCCTTAGACAAGGATTCTTTTTCTTCCTGACATTTTTTACATGTAGCAAGATGCTCTTCCACAATTATTTTCGTAGAAGAACTTGCCAAATTTTCCACATATAAAGGTAACAAATCCTTTATTACTTCACAATTTAATTTACTCATTTTAAATCCTCCATTGCGCTTTGTATTTTAGTCTTTGCTCGATGATAAGTGACGCATGCCCAATTTGCATTTTTTCCAAATATTGCTCCAATTTTTTCAAAAGATAATTCACCAAACACCCTAAGATAAAACACCTCTCTATATGGCTCTGCCAGTTCATGAACCTTTTGGTGTATAATTTCTGCCATTTCAGCATCTATCAATTGTTTTTCAATATTAGATGTTTCAACATTTAGAAGTTCTGATTCGTCTTTAATTTCTGAAAAATCAACCGGCATACTTTTTCTATTTTTTCGAAGATAAGAATAGAACTGATTTTTAGCAATCTGACATAACCATACTCTAATATCACAGTCACCGCGAAATTCGGGTAATGCCTTTATTGCGCAAAAAAATGTTTCCTCTGTCATATCTTCAGCAATATGTACATCTCCCGATAGACCAAGTATATATAAGTAAACATCCTGAAAATATTCATTATATATTTGTTCTATTTCTGTCACTTTCATTTCGCCTCCTTTCATACATAAGACGCACAAGAAAATAAAATCTTACAAAAAATTTCTTATCTAATGTAACCACAATTACACATCCTCTATAGACTCCAATTTTTGTCTAAAACTCGTTTTAACTTATAAGTCTTTTAACAAAAACATTGTCATATATATCGGTAGGTACTTTAATATTTTATAAATTTTACTTGAGATAAATTGCTTTATTTTAACAAGAATATATCATTATTTTAACATCCGTCACACGTGTAAATTCATTTAATATTCTTACGTATCCTTCCTCAATATCCCTAAATACTCCTCATACGCAAACACTCTATTTCTCGCAGCATTGGTTGTTTCCTGCAAAATGCCAAGTCCCACAAGCTTCTTCACAGCCGTAGCCACTGTATTATAACTAATATCTAATTCCTTAGCAGTTCTCTTAATATCAATAATCGGATACTGCTCGATATAATCAAACACAGCTCTTAAATTATCTTTACTTCTAGTCGTTTTCGGAAGTTTTTCTATATTTGTATCATGCAACGTAGAAAGCTGACGAATTGCTTCCAAAGAATCCGATGCTGCTTTACTCACTGCCTCCAAAAAGAATCTTATCCATTGTTCAAAGTTACCGCTTCTTCTGACTTCACTAATTCGATCATAATATTCTATCTGGTTTTTTTTCAAAAAATAAGATATATAAATGACTGGTTTCGTAAGCAATCCCTGCTCCATCAGATAAAGGAGTATCAAAAGTCTTCCGATTCTTCCGTTGCCGTCCAAAAACGGATGTATTGTTTCAAACTGATAATGAATCAATGCAACACGAATTAATGGATCATAATCCACATTTTCATTAATAAATTTCTCCAAATCAGACATTGCGTTTTGCATATCTTCTACATTTGGGGGAATATATCTTGCATCCTTTAATGAACAATTGGCAGGTCCAATCCAATTTTGAGAACGTCTAAACTCTCCCGGAGTTTTATCCTGTCCGCGGACATTTTCCATTAATACTTCATGTATTTCTCTTATTAATCTGCAGCATAACGGCAATCTTTCCAGACGATTCAATGCATACTGTGTTGCTTTCACATAATTAATAACATCTGAAACGTCAAGATTTGCATTTGCTTCCG